>NZ_SRIC01000502.1 GCF_004684775.1 Streptomyces sp. MZ04 | reverse complement strand
GAGTAACGGGGGTGCGGGGACGAGGAGTTGGACTCGCAGCGGCCACTTGTTGGACTGTCGGAGATCACTTGGGGCGCGGGGGCCAGGGGCACCCCGAGCTCAGCCTGCCGCCGACGGCTCAACCCGCATCGTGTACTGGCACTGAGCTTTCTTCAACCTGAAGTTGCAGGCCAATCCAGGTGTCACGCTGCGGTGGCCCCCTGCGTGCAGAGGTCGACGTGGTTGCCGGGCACACTCGGTGCGCTTCGGATGGCGCGCCCGGCGTGCGCGGCCCCGTTCGAAGGGTGACCATCCTGGATGCGGGGCCCGAATCGCGCCCGCCGCGGATGGTGGCTTGATCGGCGGGAGGTGGCTTGTGGACGTCGGCACACAGTTGATCTTCGTCCGGCACGGTGCGGCCCGGTGCAATACGGTGAGGCCCGGTGCAATACCGAAGGCGTCCTGGGCAGGCCCGCGACATGCACAGGCCTGACCGAGCGCGGGGCGGGGTGGAGCAGGTGCGTCTCGCCGGTGTTCGGCGGCGGGCGCCGACCGCTCCCCCGGACCGGTCCTGGGCCCCCGGATCCGACACATTCGCCGGCCTCCTGCGCCGCGCCGGAGCCGGGCTCACCCGCCTGATCGAGCGCCACGAAGGACAGACCGCCCTGATCGCCGCCCACGGGGAGACGATCGTGGCCGCGTGCCACCTCATCCTCGGCATTCCGCCCCATGCCGCCTCCCGGGTGGGCTTCGGCACCGGTCACGCAGGGATCACCCGTTTCGAGCACGGCAGCGACCGCTTCGGCCGCCGCAGCTGGACCCTGGCCCTCCTCAACGACACCGCTCACGTTCGTTTAGGCCCCTGAACGCACCGCGTCGAGCCCCTCCGTGCACGCCAGCGGATGCGATGCGAACAACTTGGACGCATTCTGTATCCGATTGATGACATGGAGTGATATTGCGGGTGGCGGCCGTGCCCGCCGCACGTTGGCGCTCCTCTATCCGCTACCCGAGAGGGATCACCATGCCCATGCTCCTCATCCAGGGTGTCTACCGGATCGCTGGAACCCGCCCCGACGGTGACACGGTCCGCTTCGTCCCCGACGACACCACCGAGTGGGACCTGGTTCCCGGACCTCATCTGGTTCAGCGCAACGCCACCGGCGGCGCCAACCTCCGCCTGGAGGCGATCGACACACTGGAGACCCATTACCGGCCCCCGACCGGCGGAGCGGAGCTGCACCAGCCGACACCGTTCGCCGACGAGGCCGCCGCGGAGCTGCTGGCCTGGATCGGCTTCCAGCCCGTGCAGCGCAAGCCCAATGGGACTGTCAAAGCGCCCACCGACCCCGCCGAGGTGCCCGGCTACATCTTCACCAGGGGCGCGGACCGCTACGGCCGCTGCGTGGCCCTTGCCGGACGCGGCGAACCCCCGGCCGCCAGCGGTACCCAGGTCCACGTCACCAAGGCGATGCTGGAGCAGACGGCCAACCACCACCAGCTCGCTGAAGGCATGGCCTTCCCGACCTACTACCGCAGCCTCTTCCCGGAGCTGCGCGACGAGCTGACCGCAGCCGCCAAGTCGGCCCGGCAGCAGGGCAAGGGACTGTGGCCCACCGACAAGACCAACTCGGGCGCCGAGGTCGTCGCGCCGCCGACGATCAGCGACGACATCATCATGCCCAAGCTCTACCGCCGCCTGGTCGAGTACATCGTCCTCAACGACGGCGACCCCGCACTCGACGGCTTCCTCGACTTCCTGAGGCAGAAGGCCGACAAGTTCACCATCATCTCCACCGCCCACTTCACCACCGGCCTCGACCTGGTCGTGGAGGTCAACACCACCAAGGTCAAGATGACCCAGCCCCCCGAGAACCTGCTCTTCGACGAGGCATGAGGGAGACGGTCACCATCACCCACGCGGCCGGCTTCCGCACCCTTTCCCGGGCGGCGGAGTGATCCTCACCGGCGAGACCACCCCCCCGACGCCGCCCTGGCCGACGCCTACCGCGAACGCCTCCACCGCGCAGTTCACCCGCCCCAACGGCATTGGGCGCCGGCGAGGCCGAAAGGGCCTGACCCAGGCGGAGTTGGGGATCAAAGGCCCCTGATCACCCTGAGAGGCTGGCCAGTACGGGGCACTCGCCAGCTCCGCGATCTCTCTCAGACCCCGATCATCCCCGCGACCGCCCCCACCGGATCCTCGTCCGGCTCGCCCTCCGGCCACCAGTCGTCGCGGCCCGGCTCGCTTCGGTACGGGTACCAGAGGCCGTCCCTGCCGTAGCGGAGCTGGAGGGAACCTGAGGCGTTGGTGAGGTGGTTGCGGTGGATTGTCATGCGGGGGAGGTCCGCCGTGATCAGGGCGCCTCGGGCTCGGTCGAAGGGGCCCGCCGGGGGGTCCCAGGGGGATTCCAGTACGGACAGGCCTTCCTCCGCGCCCTGGCGCCAGGCCGCTGCCGCGCGGGAGAGGTCGGTGGGAGCGTGGCCCACCGCCCTTGCCAGTTCGGCGAATTGGCGGCTGAAGCTGCGGCGGCCGGTGAGGCCGGGGTGGGATGCGGCCAGGCGTACCGCGTCGTGCCAGGGGTCGGTGGCCGTGAAGGGGTCGGCTCCCGTGACGAGGAAGGCGTGGGCGCGGGCCGCCGCGTCCGTTGCCAGGAACTCCAGGGATGTGGGGTCGGGGGCGCCCGGGAGTGAGGGGAGCAG
>NZ_SRIC01000501.1 GCF_004684775.1 Streptomyces sp. MZ04 | reverse complement strand
GCCCCAGCCCGGCCGCGAAGCCCCCTGTCACCCCCCGCACGTACGCTGCCGCCATGGCTGACATCTACGAAATCTCGATGGCGATCGACCTGCGTGACGACATCTCCGAGGCGGAGATCGCCGAGCTGCGCTGGCACTTGGGGCTTGGTCCGCAGCCGAAGCGGCTGACGATCGTGCGCGCGTTCCCGGTCGTCGTCGAGGACGACCAGGGCGAGCTCGTCACGGAGGACGACCCCCAACCGCTCCTGGGCCACCAGGGCGCGGCGTGGAAGGTCGGCGGAGCCCTCGCCTCCGTGCTGGTCCGGCGCGACACGGGCTGGGCGCTGACAGCCCGGCAGGAGTTCCACCCGGACGACTGCGACCGCCTGGGCGAACTCCTCACCTGGCTTGCGGGGAAAGCCGGTGACCACCACCAGCGGCACGACGGCTCCGGCCCGGCCGGTGTCCTCGTCGGATGGACCAGGTTCTACGAGGAGGAACGGCCAGAGCCGCTGATGGTGCGCGACGGCAAGGTCGCCTGGCAGTAGGCGGCCCCCGCAGTAGCCGCTCCGGTCAGGGCGCGTCGTACCAGGAGAACGCCGCGATCCGCCAGCCCTCCGAGGTCCGGACGAACTGGAACGTCTTGGTCCCGCCGCCCTCGAACGCCTCCCCGTCCAAGATCCCGGATTTGGCGTACTCACCGAACCGCGACGCGATGTCACCCACGATGTCGGTCCGTTCGGACGTCTCCCACTCGCTGAACTCGACAAGACGGCCGTCCTTCAGGAGCTGCTCGCGCGGCTCGACGAACTCCTCGACCGAGTACGCCCTGAAGTCCGGGCCTGTCACGACGATCACGCCACCGGGCAGCATCAGCCGCCGGATCCGGGCGACGTCGGCGGCCTTGCCGCCCCGGTTGTCGAAGGCACCGAAGAAGTCGGCGGTCAGGGTGTCTATCTCATGCTTGGACATGGCGGGACGGTAACACCGTGCGGTTTCCGACCAGAAGCAACGCCGCCGGCCGGAGACGGTGTTCAGGACCGCGCTACACCCGCGACCGGTACAACCCGAACTCCGCCAGCGCCACCGCACTGCGCGACCCCGTCACTCGAAGCCGCCATTCCCGTGCCCGCACCGGCGAGGCGAGCGTCAGCACCCGGCTCCCGCCGACCGTGGCGACCTCCGTCACCAGGGACCACTCCGATCCGGCCACCCGTGCCTCGATGACCGCCCGCTCCAGCTGCTGTCCCCGCCGGATGTCCTCACCCAGGCGAATCCGGTCGACCTCCTGCTCCCGGCCCAGGTCGACGGTCAGCGTGCCGCGCGCGGGTGCCGGGCACTCCCAAGCCGTGTCGGGGTCGCCGTCCACCGCGTACGACGGACGGCGGCCGTCCCCCCGCACCCGCGCACCGCGTGCCAGGTCCTCGGGCAGCTCGCGCCCGATCCGCTCGCGGAACTCCCGCAGCCGCGCCACATCCGCGTCGGGCAGCAGACCCCGCTTGTCCGGCGGGATGTTCAGGAGCAGCACCGAGTTCCGGCCCACCGAGCGGAACCAGATGTCCGTCAACTGCTCGACGGACTTGGGCTGTTGGTCCTCGTGGTAGAACCAGCCGGGCCGGATCGACACATCGCACTCCGCGGGCCACCACTGCACGTACTGGGCGACCGCCCGCGCCTCGGCCAGCGCCTCCCTGCTGCCCTGGTCGGGCGCGTCGTACTTCAGGGCGTAGTCGATGCTGCCGTTGCCGGAGTCCTTGACCGGGACGACGCTCCACTCGTTCTCCCGCGCGAGCCCGCCCTCGTTGCCGACCCACCGCACATCGGGGCCGCGCACGGCCATCGTGGCGCCCGGGGCGAGGGCGCGGATCAGCGCGTACCAGCTGTCCCAGTCGTACGTCTCCACCTTGTCCGGCGGGATGCGGCCCTGCGCCCCGTCGAACCACACCTCGTCGACGGCCCCGTACTCGGTGAGCACTTCGTAGAGCTGGTTGAGCATGTGGGCGCCGTAGTCGGTGGCGTCGAGCGTGAACTCGCGGAGGCCGTCGCCCGTCCGGTCGTCGTCGGCGGTGAGGGTGGGGATGGTGCGGGCCGAGCGCTTGCTGCCGTTGGCGTAGACACCGTCGAGGTACTGGTTCTCGTCGGCGGGCGAGATGTAGACGCCCACCTTGATGCCGTGCCGGCGCAGCGAGTCGGCGAACGAGCGCAGGACGTCGCCCTTGCCGCCCTGCCAACTGCTGCCGACCACACTGTGTTTGGTGTAGCGCGAGGGGTAGAGCAAGAAGCCGTCGTGGTGCTTGACGGTGAGGATGGCGAGCTTGAATCCGCCGTCGCGCAGGGCCCGCGCCCACTGGTCGGTGTCGAGGCCCGACGGCTGGAAGACGTTCGGGTCCTCGTCGCCCGTGCCCCATTCGAGGCCGGTGAAGGTGTTCACGCCGAAGTGCAGGAACGCGGTCTGCTCCAGGCGCTGCCAGGCGATCTGCCGTTCCGTGGGCCGGACTTGGGAGGCTTTGGCGACGACCTCGTCCGGAGTGTCGTCGGGGCCGATCGGGATGCGGTACGGCGGTTCGGCGCCACCGGGGCGGGTCGCGGCGGCCGACGCGAGCGAGGTGCTCGACGCGGCGACGGCTGCCGTGGCGACGGCGGCAGCCATGAAGATGCGTCTGCTGACGGTCATGGGGGTGCGGGTCTCCCTCGGGGGTTCGCGGGCCGGGATCGGTCGGGGGTGGTC
>NZ_SRIC01000500.1 GCF_004684775.1 Streptomyces sp. MZ04 | reverse complement strand
GGACGGGGGTGAAGCCGTCGGAGTCGGCGATGCGGAAGCCGAGGAGGCCGGTGACGCCGGTCAGGAGCAGGGCGGCGACATAGGCGGAGCCCCGGCTCCGGAGCCGCCGCCGGCCCGGCTCAGCGCCCTCCGCCCAGTCCTCCTGCCGCCCTGCCGCTGCCGCGGTCATGCTGTCCAAGGCGGGCCTCTCCGTCGGGGGTGGTTCTGGAATCTTCCCTGAGAGACGGCTGGGGGTGGGGGAAGGGTTCCTTTTCCCCCACCCCGCCCCTTCCTGAAATTTTCCGGCTGCGCCGGCCTCGAGCCAGTGATTTACGGCACCGAACCAGCCACGCGGCAAGGGAAACAGCCAGCCCCACCACCACGATCACCCACGCCGCCACCCTCAGCGGATGCGTCAACGCGTCGTACACCGCCCCCGCCGCTGCCCGGGAAACGGTGGCGGGCAGATCGGCCAGGGTGATGCCTCGGGTCACCGTGACGGCCAGGGCGAGGAGCGCCCCCGCGAGGGCCGTGCCGAGGGACGTGAGGATGACGGCCCGGCGGCGGTGCAGGGCCACGAGGATGCCCGCCACGGCCAGCGCAACAGCGGCCGGCGGGAGCCAGAGGCCCGCGAACTGGAGCATGCCGCCAACACAAAGCCTCGGTCACGCCGTGCGCGACCGAGGCGACTGCATATGGGGCAAGTGCTTCCCGCTCCCGAGCTACTTGCGGTTGTACAGCCGCATCGTCACCGGCCCGAAGACCGCGACGAGCAGTACCGCCCAGCCGAGCGCCCAGCCCAGCGACGAGCCCGGTGACGTACCCGCCATCAGATCGCGGACGGCGGAGGCGACATGGGTGATCGGGTTGTTGTTCACGAAGGCCTGCAGCCAGCCCGGCATCGTCTCGGGCTTCACGAAGATGTCGCTGAGGAACGTCAGCGGGAACAGCACCATCATGCTGACGCCCATCACCGACTTCTCGGTGCGCAGCAGGAGTCCGAACATCGTCCACACCCACGAGAAGGCGAAGGAGAAGACGAGCAGCAGGAGCACTCCGGCCAGTACGCCGAGCCCGCCGCCGTCCGGGCGGAAGCCGATGACCATGCCGACGGCCAGCATGACCAGGGACGCGATCGCGTAGCGCAGGGCGTCGCCGAGCAGGTAGCCGACCATCACCGAGGGACGCCAGATCGGCAGCGTACGGAAGCGGTCGAAGACGCCCTTCTCGATGTCGATGTTCACCGAGACGCCCGTGTACATCGTGATCATGACTACGGACATCACGAGGATGCCCGGCAGCAGGTACTGGATGTACTCGCTCGGCGATCCGGCGAGCGCGCCCCCGAAGAGGTACGTGTACATCAGCACCATCATGATCGGGAACGCCGTCACGTCGAAGAGCTGCTCCGGAACATGCTTGATCTTGAGCATGGCCCGCCAGCCGAACGTCAGCGACGCGGAGAGCGCGCTGGGCCGCGGCGGCCGGTCACCGGCGATCAGGAGCTCGGCGAGGGACTCGGCCCTGACGGGCGCGAGGTCCTGGGCCTCGGAGGTGCTGGTCGCGGTGCTCATGCCGATGCCTCTTCCTTCTTCGCCGTGTCAGCCGTGTCAGCCGTGTCAGCCATGTCCGTTGCGTGGTGAGGGTTGCCGGTCAGGGCGAGGAAGACCTCGTCCAGGCTCGGCTGGCCCAGGGAGAAGTTGTCGACGGTGATGCCCGCGTGGGCCAGTTCGGCCAGTGCGCGGGACGCCTTCTCGGCCGCTCCCCTGCCGTTGCGCTCGCCGTTGCCGACGCGGGCCGTGAGGGCCACCGGGTCGGGCTCGAGCTGGATCTCCGCGTCGAGCGCGAGCCGCAGCACCTTCTCGGCCTCGCCCCGCCGCTCCGCGTCCCGCAGCCGCACATGCACGGAACCCGCGCCGACCGACGCCTTCAGCTCGCCCTTGGTGCCCTCGGCGATGACCTTGCCGTGGTCGATGACGGCGATGCGGGATGCGAGATGGTCGGCCTCGTCGAGGTACTGCGTGGTGAGCAGCACCGTCGTGCCGTGTGCGACGACCGCCCGCACGATGTCCCAGACCTGGTTGCGGCTGCGCGGGTCGAGCCCGGTGGTGGGCTCGTCCAGGAACAGCAGATCAGGCGTATTGAGGATGGAGGCAGCGATGTCGATGCGACGCCGCATGCCGCCGGAGTAGTTCTTCACCTGGCGGGCGGCGGCGTCGCTCAGCCCGAACGCCTCGAGCAGCTGCGCCGACCTCTCGTACGCCGCCTTCTTCCCATGGCCCGTGAGGCGGCCGAGCAGCACCAGGTTCTCGGTGCCGGTCAGGTCCTCGTCGACCGACGCGTACTGACCGGTCAGGCTGACCCTGCCGCGTACGGCGTCGGCCTCGCGCACGACGTCGTGGCCGAAGACGTGGGCGTCGCCCCCGTCGGGCCGCAGCAGGGTGGCGAGCATCTTCACGGTGGTGGTCTTGCCCGCGCCGTTCGGGCCGAGCAGGCCGTACACGGTTCCGGCCGGGATGGTGAGGTCCACACCGTCCACGGCGCGGGTGTCGCCGAAGGTCTTCACCAGGCCCGCGGTCTCGATGGCCACGCTGTTCATGTCCGTACGCCCTCTCCGGTTCAGTGCGTTCCGTCTTCAGGGCAGACCGTCGCCGCGGCGCAAACTCATCGCCCGGTGGAGCGTTGGTCCGAACGGGTGTTTGCTGGAAGGAGGGGAGGAGGGGAGGAGGGG
>NZ_SRIC01000499.1 GCF_004684775.1 Streptomyces sp. MZ04 | reverse complement strand
CCCACCAGGCGGAGCCCCCGGCCCCCCTCAGCCCCCTGGGCGAGGGGCGGCAAGCATGTCCGGGGCCTGTCGAAAGGGGGTGGGACATGCGGGTCCGTGTCCCAGACGCCGACCCGTACCCCGCGCCCGCCATCCAGGCCCCGGAGACGTAGTGCGGCGGGGCCGGCTGTGTGCCGGTAGGCGTTCGTGACCAGTTCCGATGTCAGGATCTCGGCGGTGTCCGTCAGCTCCCCGAGGCCGTACCCGTACAGCACCGCCCGCAGCGTCTTCCGCGCGATACGCGGGGCGCGCGGATCGTGGGGCAAGTGCAGGGCGTACGACCAGACTTCGGGTGAAGGTGGATTGGGCTTGGGCGGAGATACGGTGACGGTGACCATGGACGCCTCCTGCGTTGGCGGGGGTCGGCTCGCCCTTCGGAGGCCGTACCGGGTGGTGGCATGCCACGTGCTTCGACGCGGTGCGCTTCCGACTTAACGGCAAGACCAGTAGGGCGACTTGGTCACACCGTAGGCTGCAAACCCTGAAGGTTTTGCTCATAGCTGCAAAACCTTCAGCTATTGCCCTCGTGTGGGTGATGACCACACCAGGCGTACGAAACGGAGCGAGGACATGGCACCCAGAACCGCCCCATCGGCCCGCCGTCTCCGCATCGGCATCGAGCTGCGCCGACTGCGGGAGCGCGCGGGCATGACCGCCGTCGAAGCCGCCCGTTCTCTGGGGACCACCCAGGCTCAGATCAGCAATATCGAAGCGAACCGGTTCGGGGTCAGCGCCGAGCGCGTACACACGCTTGCTCAGATCTACGACTGCGCCGACCAGCCCTTCGTCGACGCGCTCGCAGAGATGGCCGCCGATCGCACACGCGGCTGGTGGGAGGAGTACCGGAACGCTCTGCCCGCCCGCCTCCTGGACCTCGCGGAGCTGGAGCAGTACGCCACCGGACTGCGCGTGGCGCAGGTGATCAACATCCCGGGACTGCTCCAGACCCCCGAGCATGCCCGTGCGCTCTTCCGTGAAGTCGTCCCCGCCCTGCGGCCGCACGAGATCGAGTACCGGATCTCCCACCGCATCAAGCGGCAGGCCGTACTCCACCGGGAGAAGCCGCTCCCCTACACCGTAATCGTGCACGAGGCCGCGCTACGCATGCAGTTCGGCGGCCGCGATGTGGCGCGAGCCCAGCTCGACCATCTTGCCGAGATGAGCCACCGGCCCGCCCTGACGCTTCGCGTCATTCCCTTCGGGGGCACGTCGTTCCCCACCACAGGGCACGGCGTCGACTATGCGTACGGCCCCGTCACCGCGCTCGACACCGTGCAGCTCGACACCGCACATGGCAGCGAACTAATCGATGCTGTCGGACAGTTGGAGAAGTACCGCCTCGTGCTGGACCGCATGGAGAAGGTCTCCTTGGAGGCCGCCGCGTCCCGCGAGCTGATCCAGCACATCGCCCAGGACCTGTGAAAGGCACACTCGTGACCGAGCCGAATCCGAAGCCGCGCTGGCAGAAGTCCACGTACAGCGAGGAAGGTTCCTCCTGCGTCTACATAGCCCCCGGCACCACGCCCGACACCATCCGCCTCCGGGAAAGCGACACCCCCGAGGAGATCCTCACCACCGCCCGGCCCCAGCTTCGAGCCCTCATCGCGGCGATCAAGGCGAACGTCACGCCGTAACCGGTGCTCCTGTCGAGACCACCGAAGCCAGCCGATGGACGTCGCGGGCCGTCCCCGTGACCCCGGAGAGAAAGCCCTGCGCGCGCGGTGAGGCGTTTTCCGTCAGCCAGGCCGGGTCGATGTCGCAGACCGCGACCCTGACCTCCGTGCCCGCAAGGGCCAGGGGGAGCGTGTGGACCACCGTCGACGGGAAGCTCAGGATCGTGCGGCCGATCGGGCCCCGGCGGGCGATCAGTTCCAGGGGGAGGTCCGGGCGGACCACCTGCAGGCCCGTCTCCACCGCCAGACGGTGAAGCTTCTCGGAGCTCTCGCGGCGGTGCGCGAAGTAGCGCGTCGCGCCGTGCGCGCGGGAGAGGGAACCGACCGCCTCCACATAGCGGTCCAGATCCACCACGCCCGTCTCCACCAGCGACGTGCCCACCAAGTCCGCGCCCTTCGACACCCTCGGCGGGCCGAAACGTTCACGCGTCCAGGAGAAGGTGTTCGGTGTGATGCGGACCCCCGCCGGCGCCGAGTCGATCGGCATGGACGAGAAGACCTCCACCGTGCGCTTGCCGCCCGGCGTCAGGCGGCGGCGCGCGGAGGCCGAGACCGGGGCGAAGGCCAGGTCGCGTACGCCGGGGCGGCCGCCACGGCGGTGCCAGCGCACCAGGCGTTCACCGGTGGCCAGTTGGGAGATGAACTCCATCGTCGCCGTGCCGTCGTCCACGACGACCAGCGAGCGGGCCCTGGTGATGGTCAACAACAACTGCACATAGCGCGAGAACGGGTCGCCGATCACTATCCGGTCCGCCGATCGCAGCGCGCCCGTCAGGCCGCCGATCGTCTGGAAGGGTGCGGCCGGGCCGCCGCGCGCCTCCTCCCAGCGCACGTTGAGGCCCTCGTCGCGGGCGAGTTGGGCCATGCGGCGCAACTGGCCGCGGGTCATGGGGTCGTTCGGGGAGAGGACGACGACGGTGAGACCCCCGGCCGGGCCGGTCGCCCCCGCCGTATGCGCCCACTCGAGGACGTTGAGGAGCTGCACAGGGCTCTCCACGAACGCGAGAGTCGAGCGGAGCGTGGCGGTGGGGGCGGGTTGCCCGGGGC
>NZ_SRIC01000004.1 GCF_004684775.1 Streptomyces sp. MZ04 | reverse complement strand
ACCCCGGCCTGCGCCTCATCCCGATCCCCGAACTCCCCACCCTGTGGACCGGCTGGGCGGTACGCCGCTGGGACGCACTGTCCCCCCTGGCCAGGGCGTTCGCGGAGACGGTGGAGGAGAACTGCGACGAGGCGTTCGGGCCCGAGCCCGGCGGTCGCGAGTAGCCGAGAAGCCGGGCGAACCGCCGTTGTTACGATCCCCCGCATGCACAGCGCAGACACCTCAGGCACATCAGACACGCCGGGCACGCCGGACGCGCCGGGCACGCCGGGCACATCAGACACGCCGCGCACGCCGGGCGCGTCAGACACCGCCATCGACGCGGACGACGTACGCGCCGTCGTCGCCCTGGCCATCAAGACCCTGAAGGACGCGGATCCCCAGGCCTGGGACGCCAAGGCGGGAAGGCTTGAGTGGACCTGCTGGGAGACGCTCGAGCATCTGGCCGATGACCTGTTCACGTACGCCGCGAGGTTCGGGCTCTCTGAGCCGCCGACGTCCGCGGTGCTGCCGTTCCGGACGGACAGCGACCGGAACGGTGGGCCGGCGAATGTCTTCTTTGTCGAGCGAGCGTCGGGCCCTCAGGGTCTCCTGACCGTCCTGGAGGCCTGCGGTGGTCTGCTGGCGTCCGTTCTGCGCACCGCCCCTTCCACCACCGTCGCCTTCCACGTCTTCGGGCCTTCGGGCGCAGAAGGCTTTGCCGCCATGGGTGTTGTCGAGACCCTCGTGCACACGCATGACATCACTCAGGGGCTGAGCCTGGAGTGGTCTGCGCCAAGGGAGTTGTGCGCACGAGTCCTGAAGAGGCTCTTTCCGCATGTCGCCGTCGGCTCCGACGCCTGGGACACCCTGCTGTGGGCGACGGGACGTATCGACCTGCCCGATCGTCCACGACTCACCGAGTGGCGCTGGTACAACGCTCAAGGTGCGTGAGCCAGTGTTTCGGGCAGGACCGAAATGCCCTCCAGGACTTGCTGTGCCCCTCTAGCGTCCCGTGTGTACCGTCCACGTCGAACGGGAGGAATGCGCATGATGAGGAAGGCGCTCACGCTCGCAGCTGCGGGTCTCATGACCCTGGGCGCCGCGACCGCCGCCGCGTCGAGCGGACCGGCGCTGACGGGGAAGTCGTCCTGCCCCCGTTCGTACGTCTGCGTGTGGGACAACGACTCGTTCTCCGGGAAACCGCGCTGGAAGTCGCAGGGAGACCTCGGCGCGCATCAGTCCGCCCACGGCCTGTCGATCTTCAACAACGGCGTCCGGGACCCGGATGCGGACCACATCCGCTACAAGTACACATACGCCATCAACGGCAGAACCCACCGCGGGTGTCTCCACTACCCCGGTGACACCCCGAACAGCAAGACCACAGTCGATACGACCGTGACCTTGAACTATGCGAAGTGGGGCAGCGAGTGCTGACGGCGAGTGTCCGAGCGGAGAAACGGGAGGAACATTCATGATCAAGAAGGCGATGATGCTTGCTGCCGCGGGCCTCATGACCGTCGCCACGGCCAGTGTCGCCACCGCCGGCGACGGCCCGAAGCTCACCGGCAAGGACGCATGCCCCAGGTCGTATGTGTGCGTGTGGGACAACACCAGCTTCTCGGGAACGCCCAAGTGGAAATCTCAGGGCAACCTGTACAACAAGAAGTCGTACAACGGCATCTCGATCTTCAACAACGGTGTGCGCTACCCGGACGGGGACCACATCCGCTACCAGTACACCTATCGTCAGAGCACCAGCCCCCACTACAAGGGCTGTCTGCACTACCCGGGCGACAGCCCGACCACTGCGAAATCGATCGGCGTCACCGTCATCCTGGATTACGCGAAGTGGGGCGCAGAGTGCTGACCTGATCGTCGAGTGTCGCGCACAAACGCCGGCGGCTCCCCAGTCAATGAACCCGGGGACCCGCCGGCCACCTATGAATCCGTGCGGCGTAGCCGGAGGTCGAGGCACCGTTCCCGCTCACATGGAAGCGAAGAGCTGGATCCGCCAGGGCTCAGGAACCTCCGCCCGAACTTGCCTGAAGAACAAGCTAAGTCCAAGTGCCGATACCCACCCGTCCATGGGCGGCACGACACCGCACGGGCACTCTCCTTGTCGCCACCCCCTCCTCCGGAAGGAGCTCTGACGATGGCGACAACCACCCCTGCCCGTAGACGATCGGCGCGCTGTGGTGCGCTGGCCGGCGCGGCGGTTCTGGCGATGTCCGTCGGGACGGTCATGACGACCGCCGGCGGCGCCTCGGCGTCCGACACACCGGGCTCGTACACGAATTACGGCTTCCCCTCCGGTACGGGGGGCCTGAACAGCGTCACGTTCCGCACAACCGTCACCAAGGACGCGGGGCCCGCCTCCAACATCTTCTGGAGCCACCAGTTCGGCTTCACCGCGGGCAGCGGCGCCTACACCGGGATGCAGTCCAACGGGCCTGGCCAGACCCGCACTTTCCTGTTCTCCCTGTGGGACGCGACGGAGGCGAAGCCCGGAACCGGCGGCAGCTACTGCGTCGACTTCGGCGGCGAGGGCGTGGGCAAGAGCTGCCGACTGAAGACCGATTGGAAGGAGGGGGACACCTTCCGTACGCGGGTGGCGCACGAGGGGGACCGCTGGTTCGGCGTGACGGTCACCAATGAGACCACCGGCGCCTCCTTCAAGCTGGGCAGCATCCGCGCCGGGTCGACGCAGATCTCACCGAGCGGCATGGTCGACTGGACCGAGTACTTCGAGTGGAACAACCCGAAGGCGTCCTGCGACGACCAGCCGTACTCCCAGGCGAAGTTCGGCCTGCCGGTGGGCGACGACGGGGCGGTGACCGCGAGCGTCTCCTCGATGCGTACGAGCGCGACCTGCGCCGACTACACCCGGGTCGAGCAGGTGTCCGGCGGCAGCTTGCAGACCAATGCCGTCGGCAATTCGGTGCGCGGACCGATCACCGGCCTCGACGGCAAGGTCGTCGACGGCTCGCGGAACATCAGCGGCGATCCGGCCATCGTCTACAGCCCCACCGGCGGCGGCAACCAGGCCTGGGTGCTCGGCAAGGACGGCGCCCTGCACCTGATGGGCCAGGGCCTGTGCCTCGACGTCAAGGACGGGGCGCACGCCAACGGCACCCCGGCGATCGTATGGACCTGCAACGGCGGCGCCAACCAGCAGTGGCGCCACGAGAACGGCACGCTGCGCAACCCCGCCGCCAACCGCTGCCTCGACATCCCCGGCGGCGACACGGCCGACGGCACCCGGCTCGTCATCTGGGACTGCAACGGCGGCGCCCATCAGAAGTGGACGGTGCCGGACAGGCCGTGATCAGCCCGGCCGGCCATCTCCTGCGGAGTCAGAGTTGACATAGCGTCAAGACGCCTCTGCAGACGGCTACTTCATCGCAGATCGACTCAAGGCGTCCGACGGGAATCCCGCCCGTCGGGCGCCTCTCGCATGCCGCGACCGCCGACTCCCCGCGAGCGGCCACCACCCCGCCCCCGCCGCATGTGACCGGCATCACAGTTCAACATTCACTGTCCGCAGGTCATCATATGACCCGATCGCCGCACAGATTTGAGCGCCGGGCCGCACCCCGGCACAGCGAGACGAGGATGGGCATGAACGACCAGGACAGGCCGGCACGACCGCGCGTCGGCGTGGTGGGCCTCGGGGCCATGGGGCTCGGCATGGCACGCAGCCTGCGCACGGCGGGCTTCGACGTGGGCGTCCACGATCTGCGCCCCGAGGTGGCGCAGGCCTTCGCCGACGACGGCGGGACCGCCCATGCCTCCGCCGGTGAGCTGGCGGCCGCGGTCGACGTCCTGGTCGGCGTCGTGGTCAACGCGGCGCAGGTCGAGTCGGTCCTCTTCGGCTCCGACGGCGCGGCCGAGCGGCTGCGTCCGGGCTCCGTCTACGTCATGTGCTCCACGGCCGACCCCAACTGGTCCGCCGAGCTGGAGCAGCGCCTCGCCGAGCGCGGTGTGCGCTACCTGGACGCCCCCATCTCGGGTGGCGCCGCGCGGGCCGCGAACGGCGAGCTGACCATGATGACCTCAGGCGCCCCAGCCGCGTACGCGATCGCCGACCCGGTGCTCGAGGCCATGAGCAGCACGGTCTACCGCCTGGGCGACGAGGCCGGCATCGGCTCCAAGGTCAAGATCGTCAATCAGCTGCTCGCGGGCGTGCACATCGCCGCCGCGGCCGAGGCGATGGCGCTCGGCATCAAGGCGGGCGTGCCCGCCGACGCGCTCTACGAGGTCATCACGCACAGCGCGGGGAACTCGTGGATGTTCGAGAACCGCATGGCGCACGTGCTCGCCGGGGACTACACGCCGCTGTCCGCGGTCGACATCTTCGTCAAGGACCTGGGGCTCGTGCTCGACGCGGCGCGGCCGGAGAAGTTCCCGCTGCCGCTGGCCGCCACCGCCCACCAGATGTTCCTGCAGGCATCGGCCTCCGGTCTGGGCGGCGAGGACGACAGTGCGGTGATCAAGATCTTCCCGGGGATCGAACTGCCCGAGCGGACTGAGCGGACCGAGCGGACCGAGCGGACTGAGCGGACCGAGCGGACCGAGCGGACCGAGCGGGAAGAGGGCTGACCCATGGGTATCCGACTCGGCTGCATCGCCGACGACTTCACCGGCGCCACCGACCTCGCCAACAACCTCGTACGCGCGGGCATGCGCGTGGTCCAGCTGATCGACGTGCCGCAGGACGGCGCCGGGAGGACGGTCGACGCGGACGCCGTCGTCATCGCGCTCAAGTCGCGGACCACCCCTGCGCCCGAGGCCGTCGAGGCCTCGCTGCGGGCCCTGGACTGGCTGCGGTCCACGGGCGCGGAGCAGATCTACTTCAAGTACTGCTCGACCTTCGACTCGACGCGGGCCGGCAACATCGGGCCCGTCACCGAGGCCCTGATGGACGCCCTGGGCACCGACTTCACGGTCGCGACACCGGCGTTTCCCGACAACGGGCGCACCGTCTTCAAGGGGCATCTCTTCGTCGGCGACGTCCTGCTCAGCGAGAGCGGCATGCGCCACCACCCGCTGACGCCGATGACCGACTCCAACCTGGTGTCCGTGCTCGGCGCGCAGAGCACGCGCCCCGTCGGCCTCATCGACCACACCGTGGTCGCCGCCGGTGCCGGGGCGATCCGGGCGCGCGTCGACGAGCTGCGCAAGGAGGGTGTGGGCACGGCGATCGTCGATGCCGTCTCCAACGACGATCTCGTACGCCTCGGTGCGGCGGTCAGGGAGCTGCCGCTGGTGACCGCCGGTTCGGGGCTCGCGATCGGCCTGCCCGCGAACTGGGGGTTCGAGCCCTCCCCCGCCGCCGCCCGGCTGCCCTCACCCGGCGGCCACCGGGCCATCGTCTCCGGGTCGGTGTCCACCGCCACCAACGGTCAGGTCCTGGAGTTCCTGCGCGGCGGCCGCCCCGCGTTCGGCGTCGACCCGCTTCGGATCGCGGCCGGCGAGGACGTGGCCGGACGGGCCCTGGCTTTCGCCGCCTCGCACCTGGCCGACGGGCCGGTCCTCGTGTACTCCACCGAGGCTCCCGACGCGGTCAAGAACGTCCAGGGGCGGCTCGGCGTCGCCGAGGCCGGTGAGCTCGTCGAGCAGACCCTGGCCCGCGTCGCCCAGGGGCTCGTGGACCTCGGTGTCCGTCAACTCGTCGTCGCCGGTGGGGAGACCTCGGGCGCCGTCGTCCAGGCGCTGGGGATCACGGGCCTGCGCATCGGACCGCAGATCGACCCCGGTGTGCCGTGGTGCGCGGCGGACCTGCCGGACGGGCAGACGCTCCACATCACGCTGAAGTCCGGCAACTTCGGCGGCCCCGACTTCTTCACCGCGTCCTTCGCCCACCTCGACCGCGACGCCCACCTCGACCGCGACGCTCGCCTCGACCGCGACGCTCGCCTCGACCGGGACGCCCACCTCGACGGGGAGACGGCGTGACCCGGCTCCCCGGCACCGCCGTGGACGCGGCGCGTGCCGAGATCGTCCGGGTGGGCACCAGCCTGTTCGCCCGGGGTTACGTCCATGCCAGCGCCGGCAACATCAGCGCGAAGGTCGGCGACTCCCACCTGATCACGCCCACCGACGCCGCCCTGGGCTTCCTGGCGCCCGAGCGCCTCGCCCTGGTCGACGCCTCGGGCGAGCAGCTCGCGGGCGACCGCGCCAGCAAGACCCTCACCCTGCACCGGCGTATCCGTGCCGCCGACCCCACGGCACGGTTCGTCATCCACACCCACTCCACGCATCTCGTCGCGCTCACCCTGGCCGGCGTGTGGAGCGCGGACGACGTGCTTCCGCCCCTCACGCCGTACTACGTCATGAAGGTCGGGCACGTCCCGCTCATCCCCTACCACCGGCCCGGCGATCCCCGCGTGGCCGACCTGGTGGCCGGCCACATCGCCGATCGCGCCGCGCGGCGCACGCCGATCAGGGCCGTCCTGCTCGACCGTCTGGGCCCCGTGGTCTGGGGCCCGGACGCCGCTTCCGCTCTCGCCGTGCTCGAAGAACTCGAGGAAACGGCACGCCTCTGGCTCCTGACCGACCGTCGCCCCGAGCCGCTCCCCGCCCCCGCTCTCGACGAATTGAAGGCCGCGTTCAGCGCCGCTTGGTGATCGCTCGCTTGGTGACCGCTCACCGCCCGTCGGAGAATCCCCTGAGCCGCAGTAAGGATTCCGCATGTCCACGTCCACCGCGACGGCCGAGGCCCCCGACCTCGCCCGCGAGAACGCCGTATTCCGCAAGGTCGTTCTCCGTATCGTCCCCTTCCTCGTCCTCTGTTACGTCTTCTCCTACCTCGACCGCGTCAACGTCGGCTTCGCGAAGCTGCAGATGTCCGACGACCTCGGCCTGAGCGAGGCGTCGTACGGGCTCGGCGCCGGTCTGTTCTTCATCGGCTACTTCCTCTTCGAGGTCCCCTCGAACCTGATGCTGCAGCGCGTCGGAGCCCGCACCTGGATCGCCCGGATCATGATCACCTGGGGTCTGGTCTCGGGGGCGTTCATGTTCGTCACCGACGAGAAGACGTTCTACGCGCTCCGCTTCCTGCTCGGCGCCGCGGAGGCCGGCTTCTACCCGGGTGTGATCCTCTACTGCACCTACTGGTTCCCGTCCCACCGCAGGGCCCGCGTGATCGCGATGTTCATGTCGGCGATCCCGGTGGCCGGCATCTTCGGCAACCCGCTCTCCGGCTGGATCATGGACACCTTCGACGGGCGGAACGGCTGGGACGGCTGGCAGTGGATGTTCCTGCTCGAGGCGATCCCCGCGCTCCTCATCGGTGTCGCCACGCTGTTCTACCTCGACAATGGCGTACGCAGCGCCAAGTGGCTCTCCGACGAGGAGAAGGACATCATCGAGGCGGCGGTCGCCAAGGACACCGCGCACCAGAAGCACAGCCGGGTCTGGGACGGATTCCGTGACCCCAAGGTGTGGCTGATGTGCCTCATCTACTTCTGCTTCGTGATGGGCCAGTACGCCCTGACCTTCTGGATGCCCACCTTCGTCAAGTCGACGGGCATCGACGACACCTTCACCATCGGCGTGCTCAGCGCCGTGCCGTTCCTGGCCGCGCTCGTCGCGATGAACCTCTTCGGACGCTCCGCGGACAAGCGCCGCGAGCGCCGCTGGCACCTGGTCATACCGAGCCTGATGGGCGCCGTCGGCTTCTCCCTCGCCGCGAGCTGGAGCGGATCCACCGCGCTGTCCCTCGTCGCCCTGTCCTTCGCCGCGGCCGGCGTGCTGACCTGCGCCCCGCTGTTCTGGTCGCTGCCCACCGCGTTCCTCGGCGGCACCGCCGCGGCGGCCGGCCTCGCCGTGATCAACTCGGTGGGCAACCTGGCCGGCTTCGTCAGCCCGTACATGATCGGCGCGCTCAAGGACGCCACAGGATCGACCTCGATCCCGATGTACGTCCTGGCCCTCAGCCTCGTCGTCGGCGCGGCCGCGGTGCTGACCACGAGGAAGCAGGTCGTCAACCGATGACCGGGACTGGACCTGGCCACCCCGGCCCTGGCCCCACCACAGGAGCAAGCATGCCGAGGTTCGCCGCGAACCTGTCCATGATGTACACCGAGCACGACTTCCTCGACCGCTTCGCCGCGGCGTCGGCGGACGGTTTCGAGGCCGTCGAGTACCTCTTCCCGTACGACCACGAGCCCGCCGCACTGCGCGGCCGGCTCGACGAGCACGGCCTGCGGCAGGTGCTGTTCAACGCGCCTCCCGGCGACTGGGAGTCCGGGGAGCGCGGCATCGCCTCGCTGCCGGGACGCGAGGCCGAGTTCCGCTCGGGCATCGACCGGGCACTCGCATACGCGGCGGCGCTCGGCTGCGGCCAGGTGCACGTGATGGCCGGTCTCCGGCCGGCGGACGCGACGCCCGCGCGGCTCGCCGAGCACCGCGACACGTACCTGGCCAACCTGGCCTGGGCGGCGCAGCGGGCCGCCGACGTGGACGTCGACGTACTGATCGAGCCGATCAACGGCCGTGACATGCCGGGCTACTTCCTGCACCGGCAGGCCGAGGCACACGCGATCGTCCGGGAGGTGGGCGCCCCGCATCTCAAGGTGCAGCTCGACCTGTACCACTGCCAGATCGTCGAGGGCGACCTCACCACGACGCTGCGCCGGGACCTTCCCACCGGCCGCGTGGCCCATCTGCAGATCGCGGGCGTGCCCGACCGCCACGAGCCCGACCAGGGCGAACTCGACATCCGGTATCTGTTCGACGTCGTCGACGAACTGGGCTTCGAGGGGTGGATCGGCTGCGAGTACCGCCCCCGCGCCGGTACGAGCGAGGGGCTCGGCTGGCTCAAGAACCACGGCTTGCTCAAGAACCACGGCTCGCTCACGGACTACGGCTTGCTCAAGAACAACCGAGGAGAACGCGCATGAGGATCGTCATCACCGGTGGCTTCGGCTTCCTGGGGCAGCAGGTCGCCGAGACCCTGCTGAAGCGGCGGACCCTGTGCGGCGCGCCCGTCGACCGTCTTGTGCTCGCCGACCGGTTCGTCCCTGCCGGGTCGCCGCTGGCCGCCGACCCGGTGGTGGACGTCGTACAGGGCGATCTGAGCGAGCGCCTCGACGAGATCTTCGCGCGGCCGGTGGACGTCCTGATCCACCTGGCCTCCGCGGTCTCGTCCGAGTGCGAGGCCGACTTCGACCTCGGCATGAGCGCCAACCTGGACACCACCCGCGCGCTGCTCGACGCCGCCCGTACCCAGTCGGCGTCCGGCGGGCCGACAGCCCGAGTCGTGTTCTCCAGCAGCGTCGCGGTCTACGGCTCCGACACCGCGCTGCCGCTGCCGCCGGTGGTCAGCGAATCGACGCTGCCCACACCGCAGTCGAGCTACGGAACGCAGAAGCGCGTCTGCGAGATGCTGGTCGCCGAGTACACCCGCAAGGGCTTCGTCGACGGGCGTGTGGCGCGCCTGATGACGGTCTCGGTGCGGCCGGGCAAGCCCAACGCGGCCGCCTCCGGCTTCCTGTCCGGCATCATCCGCGAGCCCCTGGCCGGCCTCCCGGCGATCTGCCCGGTCGGCCCCGGACTGCGGGTCGCCCTGGCCTCACCGCGGCGCACCGTGGAGGGCATCCTCCGCATCGCCGAGGCGGATCGCGGCCTCGGAGGCCTCGAGGGCGGGCTGCCGGTCAACCTTCCCGCACTCACGGTCACGGTCGCCGAGATGCTGGACACGCTGCGCAAGGTGGCCGGCGACGCCGTCGCCGACCTGGTGACGGTCGCGCCCGACCCCGCCGTCGAGGCCATCGTCGGCTCGTGGCCCGCCGCCTTCGACAACACGCGGGCCACGGCGCTCGGCCTCGCGCCCGACGAGAGTTTCGAGTCGGTCGTACGGGCATACGCCGAGGACCACCCCGAGGCGATCACGGCCGGTTCGCTGCCCGCGCCGGGGTCGATCGGGGCCTGACGGATAGACTGACGAGCATGTTCTCCAAGGTGAGTGGTCCCGTACGGCTCGCGGACAGGGTCGCCGCGATCCTCGCGGAGGAGATCGAGTCCGGACGTCTGGCCGAGGGCGACAAGCTGCCGACCGAGGTCGAGTTGGTCAAGCAGCTGGGCGTCAGCCGCACCGTGATCCGCGAGGCCGTGTCGCGGCTGCGCAACGCGGGCCTGGTCGAACCGCGCCAGGGCCGGGGCGTGTTCGTCATGCCCCGGCGCACCCGGCCGCTCGACCTCGAGGCCGAGGCATCCGGCACCAAGGCCAAGGTGCTGCAGATCGTGGAGGTCCGCCGCGCCATGGAGGGCGAGGCGGCCTCGCTCGCCGCCGCCCGTGCCACACCGGAAGACCTCGACCGGATGCGGCAGTCCCTGGCCGCGATCGACGAGGCGGTCGCGGCAGGCGGTGACGGCGTGGACGAGGATCTGGCGTTCCACCAGTCGATCGCCGAGTCGACCGGCAACGCGGTGATGGTCTCGACCGTGCGGTATCTCGGAGAGGTGCTGCGCAGCGGCATCCGCGTCACACGGGCCAACGAGGCGCGGCGGGGCGACTTCATCGAGGCGGTGCGGGTGGAGCACCATGCGATCCTCGCGGCCATCGAGTCCGGCGACGAACGGGCGGCACGCACCGCCGTACGCCGTCACATGAAGCACGCCGCGTCCCGCCTCCAGGACGCGGACGACGGCTTCTGGACGCAGGCGGACGACCTCGAGGTGGATTTGGACGCGCCGTGACGGTCGCGCCCCATCCCGCTCGGCGTCGCGCCCTACTTGTTCGTACCCCGGAAGCGGCCGAACGCCTTCGTGAAGGAGCTCAGCGGTGAGCCGTCCGCCTTGACCAGGCCCGGCACTGGCGGCTGGGGCATGCCGTCGCCACCATTCACCTCGGCCAGTGCGGCGTGTGCCGTCTCGGCCGCCTCCTGGTACAGGTCACGGGATTTCGTCATGGCGTCGAGCGCCTCGGCGTACCTGGTGACCATGGACTGGGCATGGACGAGCTCCTCGTCCGGGGTGAGCAGGTGCCAGCCCTGGCGCAGCCGCGTCAGGGCCTGCTCGGCCTCGGCCGGCAGTGGCCGCGGCAGTACGGCGAACTCCTTGATCCTGTCGAGGAGTTCGGTCGGTTCCGAGCCGTCCAGGAAGACACTGCGCACCGTGAAACGTTCCGCGTCGTAGTCCGGGCCCTGTGGCGCCGCGGGCAGGACGACGGCGCCGCCGCGCGGCATGCGCACGCTCAGCTCCCGCTTCATCGCGAAGTCGGCGATCTGGGCCTGCTCCGGCGTGCCCCGGTGCTCGACCACCCGGTGCCGCAGGCTCGGCGGCAGGAACACCGAGATGGGCCGCTGCCCCTTCGCGTCGGGTGTCATCGCCTCGTGCACCACGACATGGATGAACCAGCTCTGCCGGGTGCAGTCCCGCAGCCTGCGGCGCAGTTCGTCGTCGTCCTTCGGCAGGTGGTTCGTCGTCCGCAGGCGCAGTCCCGGCACCGTGTCGTGGTCCCAGGCGACCTGGTCGCTGTCGGGCCAGAACATCGTGGCGGGCGACGGCCAGTGCATGTCCCACGCCCGCTCCGCCTCGGCGGCGACGACCCAGGTGACGCCCTCGCCGTCCTTGCGGCGGGCCTCGGGGTCGTACGTGGTCAGCTGGGCGCGCACCGTGACGTCGTCGGCCACGCGCCAGCGGGCCTCGAAGAGGCGGCGGGCCGACGGGCCGGGGTCGGCGGACGCGTCCCGCGGGTGCAGGACCGTGGAGCGGGCCGCCTCGACGGGGTCCAGGTCCAGGAAGTCGTCGAGCACCCCGGCCGCCTTGAGGGCGATCAGGTTGCGCCGTACGTCCTGCTCGGGCTCGGGGCCGAGATGGCGCCCGCGTCCCAGCCACGCGGTGTCGGGGGCGGTGTTCGATGAGCTGCTGTTCTTGGCCATGGAGTCGTTCTGTGGGTGATCGGGGCCCGACCAGTATGGCCCGTCGGCGCCCGGCGTACCTAGGGGGTGTCGTTTGGGCCTTAGGGGGTGTCGTTTGAGCCTCGCGTCGAATGGCTTCGGCGCAGGGAGAGAAGGATCAACAGCGCGAAGGCAGCGAATGCGGCGCCTGTGCGCGCGTAGTTGAACGCCTTAATGGTTTGCCGTCTTCCGGCCCGGTCGGATAGGAAGCTCGCATGCTCAGCGGCAACAAGGTCGGGCTCAGGGCCCGGCACGAGGACGACATCCCGATACTGCGGGCCGAGCTCTACGACGACGTGGTCAACGGCTCGAGGGCCGAAGCCGGGCCGTGGCGGCCGATCACGCCCGGCTCGAAGGATCCGCGGCTCGTGGTGGACGACACGAACCAGGGGAGCGTCCCGTTCTCCGTGGTGGAGCTGGAGGGCGGCACGCTGGTCGGCACCGCGAATCTGTGGGGCATCGACAACCACAACCGGTCCGCGCACATCGGCCTCGGACTGCTGCCGTCCTCCCGCGGCAAGGGATACGGCACCGACGTGGTCGCGACGCTGTGCCACTACGGCTTCGTCGTGCGCGGCCTGCAGCGGCTGCAGATCGAGACGCTGTCGGACAACGCCGCGATGCTGCGCTCCGCCGAGCGCAACGGCTTCGTCCGCGAGGGCGTACTGCGCTCCTCGGCCTGGGTGTTGGGCGAATTCCTGGACGAGGTACTGCTCGGGCTCCTCGTCAAGGACTGGAAGCCTGACGCGCAGGGCTAGGCCGCGGCGCCTCTGCGTCGGTGGGGGAAAACCCCCAGTACAGACGGAGGAAAGCCACGTTCCGGCGGCCCCTGTCGCAGACCTAACGTGAAGTTGTCCGACCCCACCGGGTCTGCGTGTCTGCGGCAGGAGATGTGATGATCGAGGCTCAAGGTCTCACCAAACGGTACGGCCCTACGGTCGCCGTCGACGCGTTGAGTTTCGACGTGCGGCCCGGCGCCGTCACCGGGTTCCTCGGCCCCAACGGGTCGGGCAAGTCGACGACGATGCGCATGATCATGGGCCTGGACCGGCCCGACGCCGGGCAGGCCCGGATCGGTGGACGTGCGTACGGCGAGTTGCGCTGGCCCCTGCGTGAGGTCGGGGCGCTCCTTGAGGCCCGAACCTTCCATCCCGGGCGCAGCGCGGCGCATCACTTGTCGGCGCTCGCGGCCGCCGGTGGCATCGCGCGGTCCCGGGTCGGCGAGGTGCTCGACCAGGTCGGGCTCACCGCCGTCGCGGGCCGCCGGGCGGGGACGTTCTCGCTGGGGATGGCGCAGCGGCTCGGTATCGCGGGGGCGTTGCTCGGTGATCCGGGTGTGCTGCTCTTCGACGAGCCCGCCAACGGCCTCGATCCTGAAGGGGTGCGCTGGATCAGGGACTTGATGAAGTCCCTGGCCGGCGAGGGGCGCACGGTGCTGCTCTCGAGTCACCTCATCAGCGAAATGGCGCTCACCGCCGATCACTTGGTGGTGATAGGCCAGGGCCGCCTGCTCGCCGACACCTCGGTGCGGGAGCTGACCGCACGGGGCCGCTCCCTGGAGGAGGCCTTCTTCGCCCTCACTGGGGACAGCGCCGACTGTCGAGGAGTCTCGTCATGAGCAGCCCTGTTTCGCACGTCCTGAAGCGTGACGCGCGCCCGCCCCGTGGGGGATACGGATTCCGCGATGCCGTCCGCATGGAGTGGATCAAGCTTCGCAGTCTCCGGTCGACGTTCTGGGCGCTGCTGCTGGTGGTCGTCTCCATGGTGGCCATCGGGGTCGTGACGATGGCCAACACGAAGGTGCCGAGTGCCGACAAGGCGGCCACCTTCGACCCGACGAACAACGTGCTGGCCGGTGTCGCCGTCGGTCAGCTCCTGATCGGCGTGCTGGGCGTCCTCGTCGTCACCGGTGAGTACTCGTCGGGGACGATCCGCTCCACCCTCGCCGCCATTCCGAACCGGCGTCTGGTCCTTGCCTCAAAGGCGGTGGTCTATGGAGGGATATCCCTCGCGGTGGGCGAGGCCGTCACGTTCCTTACCTTCTTCGCGGGGCGGGCCGCCCTGGGCGAGGGGGTGCCCGAGCCCGCGCTCGGTGATCCGGGGGTGCTGCGGGCGGTGCTCCTGTCAGGGGCCTATCTGGGACTCATCGCGCTGCTGGGCATCGGGATCGGCGCCATCACGCGGCACACCGCGAGCGCGATCGCCGTGCTCGTGGCGGTCACGTTCGTGCTGCCTGCGGTCATCGGCGGGGCATCGGGGACCACCGTGGCGAAGTTCTTCCCGACCATCATCGCGGGGAATTCCCTGGCGGTTTCCAAGCCCGTGGCCGACGTCCTCTCCCCCTGGGTGGGCTTCGCGGTGCTCTGCCTCTACACACTCCTCGTGCTCGGCGCGGGCCTGCGCTTGCTGGCACGCCGTGATGCCTGACGGGACACTGGACACCATGCACGTCACACCCCCGATGATCACGCCGGAGCACTCCGCGCCAGCAGGGGGCGCAAGGAGGGCGCGCGCCCTCGTGCGTGCCGCTCTGCGCGCCCCGTTCACCCGGCGGGCGTGGACCGAGGCGGCGTACTGCCTGATCGGATTCCCGCTCGGCCTCGCGGGTGGGACGGTGCTCGTGGTGCTGCTCGCTCTGGGGGCGGGGTTCACGGTGTCGGTGGTGTTCTTCGTGCTCGGCGCGCTCCTGGTGATCGCGGGGCTTCAGCTGGCCCGCGCACTGGGCCAGGTGCACCGTCGGCTGGCTGCGGGGCTGCTGGGCGAGGAGACGGAGTCGCCGCCGCCGCTGCGCCCGGAGGGCAGGTTCGTCAGCCGCGTCGACGCTCGGCTGTGGGACGGGAACGGATGGCGGGCGGCGGCGTACGCGCTGGCGAAGCTGCCGGTCGGCTGTCTGGGGGCTTACGCCGTCCTGTGGTGGGTGACGGGGCTGGTGAGCCTGACCGCGCCGCTGCGGTGGGCGGTGTTCGGGCAGCGGCCCGAGCCGGGGGATCCGGAGGGCATGCCGGTGCTGTCCCCCATCCCTGCCGGTGGGTTGCATGTGGACACCTTCGCGGGCACCTTCTTCGCGGCGGCGGTGGGAGCGGCCGTCCTGCTCTGCGCGCCCTGGGTGACCCGCCTTGTGACGGAGACCGACCGCTGGCTCGTCCGCTCCCTGCTCGGTCCCGGTCAACTCGCCCACCGGGTACGCGACTTGGAGGAGACCCGGGCGCTCGCCGTGGACGACTCGGTGGCGCTGCTGCGGCGCGTCGAGCGCGATCTGCACGACGGCGCGCAGGTGCGGCTCGTCGCGGTGGCGATGAGTCTGGACATGGTCAGGCAACGGCTGAGTGCCTATGACGGTGCCGAGGGGGGCGCGCCGCTGGACGTCGGACGCATGCGTCAACTGATCGACGGTGCGCATCAGAACGCCACCGACGCACTCACCGAACTGCGGGATCTGGCCCGCGGCATCCATCCGCCCGTGCTGGACGACGGGCTGCCCGACGCTCTCGCGACGCTGACCTCGCGCAGTGCCATTCCCGTCGACCTGGTGACGGAGGTGCCCGAGCGGCCGACCCCGGCGATCGAGACGATCGCGTACTTCTGCGCGGCCGAGTTGCTGACCAACGTCATCAAGCACAGCGGTGCCCAGCGGGCGGCGATCACGGTGGCCCAGTCGGGCGGGCGGCTCTATCTCCAGGTCAGTGATGACGGGCAGGGTGGCGCGGAGATCGGGGCCGGGAGCGGACTGGCCGGGCTCATCCAGCGGGTGCGCACGGTCGACGGCGGGATGGAAGTCAAGAGCCCCACGGGTGGGCCGACGGCGGTCACCGTCGATCTTCCCCTGCACGCGTGAGAGCATGCGGCCATGCGTGTCGTGATCGCCGAGGATGCCGCTGTACTGCGGGAGTTGCTGGGCCAGATGCTCGCCGAGCGCGGGCATGAGATCTGTGCATCCGTGGGAGACGCGGACGCCTTGCGCGCCGCGGTCGCCGAGCACCGACCGGATGTCACGGTGACCGACATCCGGATGCCGCCGACCCACACGGACGAGGGACTGCGCGCGGCCATCGACATCCGCCGCGATCACCCCGGCACGGGCGTGCTGCTCTTTTCTCAGTACGTGGAGACGAAGTACGCCACGCGGCTGCTCGCGGCGGGGTCGGCGGGGGTCGGCTATCTGCTCAAGGACCGGGTCGCCAATGTCGCGGAGTTCGCCGATGCCCTGGAGCGGGTGGGCGCGGGCGGCACCGCCCTGGACCCCGAGGTAGTCACGCAGTTGGCCGGTGCGGGACACCGCGCGGCCGAGCTGGCGCCGCTGACCGAGCGCGAGCGCGAGGTGCTCTCGCTGATGGCCGAAGGGCGGTCCAACGCGGCGATCGCGCAGAGCCTCGTCGTCTCGGCGGGCACCGTCGAGAAGCATGTGGCCTCCGTCTTCGACAAGCTCGGCCTGCCCGCGTCACATGACCACAACCGCCGGGTCCTCGCGGTCATCCGCTACTTGCACGGCTGACACAGGGGCGTGCGGAACGCCACCCTGAGCGCCACCCACCCGATGGACATAGACATATGCCAGATGCAACAACGCCTCGGGTGTTGCCAAATCCCTTACGAGCCACCTCTCGCTGTGCGAAAGTCATTAGCGGTCCATCCCCTGTCCGTCTGGTCGCACCGCATCGTCAACGGAGCACCTCATGCCGTCCCATGTCTTCGCGGACCGCCCTGCCGCCCAGCCGCCCGAGCGCGGCTCGGTCGAAGCGCTGATCACGCAGACGCGTCGGCTCCGCGGCGAGGTCGACGCCGTACGGCGCGATGCCATGACCGACGGCGGTGACCCGCAGGGACGCTGGCAACGCGCGCTGTGCGATCTCGCGGTGCACCAGCTCAACGACCTGGACGACCACCTCGCGCAGTTGCGGGACGGACCCGTGCAGCCGATGGAGGAGCCGCCGGCCCCGGCCATCCCCGCGCCCCTCGAGCCGCAGCACGGTTCGCTGCTCAGCCGGGTGGGCAGCGCGGAGTGGAACCTCCTGAACGACGAGGCGAGTTGGTCCGGCGAGCTCTATCAGATCCTGGGCCGGGACCCGGACGCTCCCCCGCTCTCCCTGGACGAACTGCCCTCCCTGGTGCACGTCGACGACCAGCCGATGCTGACGGCCATGGTCACGGACTGCCTGATCGACGGTAAGCCGATCGACGGCGAGTTCCGGATCACGCGCGCCGACGGCGGCGTACGGCAGGTGCACATGATGGGCGAGCCCGTGCTCGCCGCTGACGGCAGCACCGCCTCCATGTGGGCGGTCTTGCGGGACGTCAGCGAGCTGCGCCGCAGCCAGCGAGTGGTGCGCGAGACCCGTGACTCGCTGCAGCGCCAGCGGCACATCGCGCAGACGGAGCACCGGCTCGCGGTCGAACTGCAGGAGGCTGTGCTGCCGCCGTGGCGCGGCTCCCTGCGGTTCCCGCACGGCGGCCCCGCGGCGCTCGACCTCGCCGCGCACTACCTCCCCTCGTCGACGAGCGCACTGATCGGCGGCGACTGGTACGACGCGATGGAACTGCCCGACGGCCAGTATCTGCTGAGCGTCGGCGATCTCACCGGCCACGGCGTCAGCGTCACCTCCGGCATGGCGATGCTCCTCGGCGCCGTGCGCGGCATGGCGGTCGCCGGAGTGCGGCCGGGCCAACTGATGGGCTGGCTCAACCAGTTACTGGACACCACGGTCCAACCGGCCCTGGGCAGCGCGGTCTGCTGCCAGTACTCCCCCACGACGGGCACACTGTCCTGGGCGCAGGCCGGACACCCCGCCCCGCTGCTGTTCCGCGACGGGACGGGGCGCGCGCTGACGCCACCGGACGGCGTGATCCTCGGGGCGACCTCCGGCGCCACCTACGAGCAGGCCGAAGAGCAACTCCGGTCAGGCGACGTGCTGTTGCTGCACACCGACGGCCTTGTTCCCCGGCGCGCCAGGGACGCGGCGACCAGCAGGCTGCTGGCCCTCGCACCCCGCTTCACCGACACGCGCGGCGCACAGGACTGCGTACGGACGGTCGTCGAGGAGTTCGGCGTGGCCCCACGCGAGGACGACGCCTGCCTGTTGATCGCACGGGTCAACTAGAACCCGGGCACCGACCCCTCACACCTGGACCCGCTTGCCACCCCCGCCCTTGCCCGCCGCCTTGGGCAGCGCCATCTTGATCTCCTCGCGCAGGTCCTGGATCTTCGGATAGCCCGAGTACTGAGCGGTCAGTCGGTACATCTCCCGCAGCCGGTCCCAGGTGCGGTGCGAGGAGTTGGACCCCATCGACACCAGCGCCAACCGCGCGTACCGGTCGGCCTGTTCCGGATCGTCGGCGATGAAGCACGCCGAGGCCAGCGAGATGTAGTCGAAGATCTGCGACCGGTCGTGCCCCTTGGACCGCAGGTCGAGCGCCTCCTTGGCGTGGCGCTGGGCGGTGGCCGCCGCGGACGCGTCGTGATCGGCGAGGGTGCGGTAGGCCAGCGCCTGCATGCCGTGCATGTCCGCCTCGTCGAACATCTGCATCCAACTGGGCGGGGGCACATCCCCCTTGTCGGAGACGAAGAGATCCTCCGCGATGCCGAGGTTCCGGCGCATCGCCTGCCCCTTGCCCATCGACGCCTGTGCCCAGGCCTCGATGGTGTAGAGCATGGCCTGGGTGCGCGGCAGCATCTCCTCGCCCGAGCCCGACTTGGCGAGCTTCATCAGGTCGAGGGCGTCGTCCGGCCGGCCCAGATGCACCATCTGGCGCGCCGCCCGGGACAGGGCCTCACCGGCACGCGGCCGGTCACCGCCCTCGCGGGCCGCGTGCGCGGCGATCACGAAGTACTTCTGCGCCGTGGGCTCCAGGCCGACGTCGTGCGACATCCAGCCCGCGAGGACGGCGAGGTTGGCAGCGACGCCCCACAGGCGCCGCTGGAGATGTTCAGGGTGTCGGTAGGCGAGCATGCCGCCCACTTCGTTGAGCTGTCCCACCACAGCCTTGCGCTGCAGCCCGCCACCGCGGGCCGCGTCCCAGGCCCGGAACACCTCGACGGAGCGCTCCAGTTCCTCGATCTCCTGCGACCCGATGGGGGCGGCCTCATAGCGGTCGTACCCAGCGGGGTCGGCGTGCAGGGGATGGTCGGTGCGTGGAGCGTCGGCAACGAGGGCCGGATCGGTGTGCAGCCAGTCGTGCATGGCGCTGCTGAGTGCGGAGCCTGCGGCAAGCGCAGCGCCCGCGCCCACCAAGCCGCGTCGGTTGAGCATGAGGTCCATTCCCGTGAATTCGGTGAGGACCGCGGCTGTCCGTTCGGGCGCCCACGGCACGCCGTCGGGGTGCTCCACACTCCCGTCGCCGCGCCGCTTCCCTACACGCCCGTGCCGCACCAGACCGAGATCCTCAATGGTCACGACACGGCCGAGACGCTCGGTGAACAGAGCCGCCAACACCCTGGGCACGGGATCGCGCGGGATTTCCCCCATGTCGATCCAGCGCCGCACCCGCGAGGTGTCGGTGGCCAGCTGCGGGTGGCCCATGGCCGCCGCCTGCCGGTTCACCAGTCTCGCGAGCTCCCCCTTCGACCAGCCTGCCAGGCCGAATAGGTCCGACAGTCGGGTGTTGGGTTGTCCGTTCACGTCAAGCCCCCAGGTTCTCGGCTGAGTTGACAGTAACCCTCTGTCAGTTGCTGGGCGACTATTCGCCAGGGTTCGCCAGGGTGCGCCACATGGTGTGCCAGGGGACGCCGGGTGTCAGGTAGGAATGCGCCACCCCGACCCGGACCACCTCGGGACATTCCCCAGGGTGCACCAAGGCGTCCGGGCCGGTGGCGCGGCAACTCACAGGCACACGAAGGGATCTGTATCGCCCATGTACGCAGCATCGTCCTCCGTGTCCGCCCCGCCCCGGCCCCTGCACTCCCGACAGCCGGGCAGCGGCCCCTATCTGGAGCCCGCGCGGCCGGCGGCCGGGTCGCTCGGCGCCGGCCGGACGCGCCGCGTCCCGGGGTCCGGCACCCAACCGCTCAGCGGGAGACTCGACTTGTCCGGCCCCCAGGGGGCGCAACTGCGCACCGCGATCGCCTCGGTGCACCGCATCTGTCCGGAGTTCAATCCGGTGCAAGTGCTCCGCCGCAGCGGACGCACCGTGCTCCTGGTGGGAACGACAGGGCGCAGCACGGCGATCGCCAAGTGTTTACTGGACCATTCTCCAGTGTGGGCCGAGCGGATCCGGCACGAGATAGCGGCGTACCGCTCGTTCGTCCGGCACCGTCCGCCCGTCCGGGCCCCCCGGCTGATCGCCGCGGACCCGGAGGACTGCACGCTGGTGATCGAGCGGATGCAGGGCCGCGTCGCCGCGCTGTCCCGGCATCCCGTGGAGCCGCCGCCGCGCGCGGACGTGCGGCTCGCGCTGGGTGCGATCGACCGTCTGAACCGGTGGCGTCCGCCGCAGGAGATGTTCGGCAGGCCCATGGACTACGGCAAGCGGATCTCCCGCTTCCATGAGCTGGGTCTGCTCACCGACCGGGACATGGGTGACCTGCAGAAGCTGCTGCACGGCATCGCGCACTCGGCGGGGCAGCAGGACACCTGGCAGTTCTGTCACGGTGACGCGCTGCTCTCCAACATCCTCCTTTCGCCGGCCGGTCCGGTGTTCGTGGACTGGGAGCACGCGGGCTGGTATCTGCCGGGCTATGACCTGGCGACGCTCTGGGCGGTGCTCGGTGACGCGCCGGTGGAGCGCCGCGAGATCAGTCAGCTGGCGCAGCACGCGGGTCCCGCGGCGCGGGACGCGTTCCTGGTCAACCTGATGCTGATCCTGACCCGGGAGATCCGTACGTACGAGATGGCCGTGCAGCGCTCGATGCACGACGCGGCCCCGGCGGCACCGGGCCCGGCCCATCCCGGTGCTGCGCCGTCCGGCGAGGAACAGCGGCTGCTGCTGAGGCGGTTGCACGACGACTGCCAGCTGGCCCGGCGGGCCGTGCGTGCGGCGGTCGGTACTCGCTGACGGGGATGACGGTCCGCAGTGCGCCTTGGACAGCGGCGCACTGCGGACCTTCGTATGCCCCTGGCGACTACCGAAGGACTATTACCTCGGGACTATGACGTGGTGAACTGCACCGCGTCCACGTCGAAGGAATTGTCCTGTGTCGACTTGAAGACCAGGTACAGCTTGTGGGTCCCGGCCAGAGCCTCCACGGGGACGTCCGGAGTGGCCTGATAGGTGTCCCAGTCCCCGGTGTTGGGGACCGGGGTGGTGGCGAGCAGCTTGCCGTCGGGGGCGTCCGCGCGCAGTTCGATGGAGCCGACTCCGTACGGCGATGACAGCTTGTAGCTGACCTTGCCGACGCCTTCGACACTCATCGGGGTGTACGCGATCCAGTCGCCGTTGCTGATGTCGCCGATGCGCTTGCCGTTCTCGGCGCCCGCCTGGGAGACGATGCGGGTCCCGGACTGGTCGTCGCGGTACTCGGCCTGCTTGTGCTTGGGGTGCAGGACGGAGCGGCCGTAGCCGGTGAGCGCGCTGACGCCGTCGCCGCCCTTGTCGGTGTACTTGGCGTTGAGTACGTAGGTGAGGTCGGCGCCCTCGGGATGGCCGCCCAAGTCGCCCGTGTCCACGGTGCCTTCGCAGCCGGGGATGTCGGTGGTGGGGTGCTCGTGGTCGTCGTGGCCGAGGGCCGGGTTGACGGTGACCTTGGTGCAGTCGATCGTGCCGTCCTCGGGGTCGGTGACGGTGACCTTGTAGGGGATCTTGTCGCCGAACTGGATGAGCTTGCCGTCGACCGGGGTCTCGATCGTCACCTTGGGTGCGGTGTTGCCCGCCGTCACGGGGACGTTGGCGTAACCGGACTTGCCGGTGGAGTCGGTGACCTTCAACTGGGCGTTGAAGTCTCCCTTGGCGTCATAGGTGTGGGAGGGGTTGGCCTCGGTGGAGTCATAGGTTCCGTCGCCGTTGAAGTCCCAGGCGAAGGTGAGCGGATCGCCGTCCGGGTCCTTGCTGCCCTCGCTGGAGAAGTCGACCTTCAGCGGGACGGGGCCGTTGGTGGCGGAGGCCTTGGCCTGGGCGAGCGGGGTGCGCTGGCCCTGGGCGTAGTCGATGCGGTAGAGCCCGGAGTCGTTGTTGCCGCCGCCGAACTCGCTGCCCCACTCCAGGACATAGAGCGAGCCGTCGGGCCCGAAGGTCATGTCCATGGGCTTGGCGAACTTCGCCGACTTCAGGAAGTCGTTGATCTTCAGGAGCTTCTCGTCCTTGTCGAAGCGGATCTCCTTGACGGAGTCGCGGGCCCACTCGTAGAAGAAGCTCGCGCCCTCGAAGTAGGCGGGGAACTTCGTCTTGGAGGGGTTCTTGGCGTCGTAGTGGTAGACGGGTCCGCTCATCGGCGCCGAGCCGCCCGCGCCCATCTCCGGGAACTCCTTGGACTCGCCGTAGCCGTACCAGATCTCGGGCTGCTCGATCGTCGGCAGGTCCTTGAGGCCGGTGTTGTTCGGCGAGGGATTGGTGGGCTTGGCGCAGTCGAACTTGGCGCCGACCTTCTGGGTGTCGGGGTCGTAGGTCGCGTACGCCTGGTTGTTGCCGTGGCAGAACGGCCAGCCGTAGTTGCCGGCCTTCTTGATGACGTTGTACTCGACCAGGCCCTCGGGGCCGCGGTCGGTCGTCGGTCCTCCGCGGTCGGGGCCGTAGTCGGAGGCGTGCACATAGCCCGTCCTGGGGTCGACGGTGAAGCGGAAGGGGTTGCGGAAGCCCATGGCGTAGATCTCGGGCCGCGTCTTGTCCGTGCCCTTCGCGAAGAGGTTGCCCTGGGGGATGGTGTAGCCGCCGGAGTCCGTCGGCTTGATGCGCAGGATCTTGCCGCGCAGGTCGTTGGTGTTGCCCGCGGTGCGGGCGGCGTCGAGGCGCTCCTTGCCGGGGCGCCAGTCGATCGGGGCGTAGCCCTGCCAGTTCGGGTCGAGGTTGGGCGGGACGTCGTCGCCGACGCCCAGGTAGAGCGTGCGGTCCGGGCCGAACTCGACGGCGCCGCCGGTGTGTCCGGGCTCGGGGAAGCTGCGGTCGCGGTAGGCGGGGACGTCCAGGAGCTTCTTCTCGCTGGCCAGGTCGAGGGTGTTGTCCGCCTTGACCGTGAAGCGGGAGAGGCGGTTGACGTCGTCCTTTGCGCTCGCGGGCGCGTAGTAGAGGTAGATCCAGCGGTTGTCGGCGAACTTCGGGTCGAGCTCCATGCCGACCAGGCCGTCCTCGCCGCCGGTGTAGGCGTCGAGCTTGCCCGCGGTGGAGGTGGAGTGGCTCTTCGGGTCGAAGACCTTCACCTCGCCGCTGCGCTGGACGTAGAAGACCTTGCCGTCCTTGGCGACGTCGAGCTCCATGGGGTCGGCGGTGTTGTCGTCAAGGGCGGTCTTCTCGTAGCCGGACCAGACGGTGCCGCCGCAGTCGCCCGCCTTGTTGCCCGAGGCCCACTGGATGCCGCCGAGCACATGCTCGCGGAAGGCGGGTTCGGTGTAGGAGGCCTTGTCGTGGCCCATGGCGGTGGCCCAGACCTTGCCGCCCTCGGCGTTGCGGCACCAGGAGATGGGGTGGTCGGCGCCCATCTTGGAGCCGCCCGGGTCGTACGTCGTCTCGTCGGCGGTGACCAGGACGTGCACGTCGCCGCGGGGATTCTTGTCGAAGTTGTACCACTCCTCCGGGCGCTCCCAGCGCTCGGGAAGGCCCTTGGTGGAGGGGTGGGCGCGGTCGGCGACCTTCGCGGTGCCCTTGAGGACGCCCGGTGAATGGGCGGGCATGTGGGCGCCTGCGTTGATGAGCTCGTCCCACCAGGGGAAGGAGTCCTCGACGCCCATGTCGAGGGTGTTGTGCAGCGCGACGACGCCCTTGCCGCTCTTCACGTACTTCTTCATGGCGTCGCGCTGGGCTTCGGTGTCCCAGACCATGCCGGAGTTCTGCAGCATGATGATGACGTCGAAGTCCTTGAGCTTCGCGTCGTCGAAGACGGTGGCGTCGTCGGTCTGGACGACCTCGAAGTTCTCCGCCGCGGCCTGCTCCTTGACCATCTGGATGCCGGCCGGGATCGAGTCGTGGACGTAGCCGACGGCCTTGGTGAAGAGCAGGGCGCGGAAGGCGGGCGCCTTGTCGGCCGCCGTGGCTCCGGCGCCGGGCAGGAAGCCCACGGTGAGGAGCAGTGCCGCCAGCAGGGCGACGGCCCCTCTTCGTAGGCTCCTTAAGGCATGAATGTCACGAGCATGACAGCTCATGAGCGGTTCCTCTCTGTGTGGACGGGGTGCGGGTGCCTGGTGCCGGACATCAGAGGGCCGCGCGTGTGCGGCGCAGGAAGCCGAGGCCGTCGGTGGCCAGGGCGTCCTGGGTGGGCGCGAGGGGGCGCCACACGGAGGCGGCGACGGCGATGGCGTCGTTGTGGGCGGTGAACGACTCGATGCAGAGGGGGCCTTGGTAGCCGGACTCGCTCAGGGCGCTCAGGAAGCCGGGCCAGTCGAGGTGGTCGGTGCCGGGTGCGCCGCGGTCGTTGGCGCACACCTGGACGTGGGCGATGCGGCCGGCCGCTGTCCGGACCGCGTCCGGCAGCGTGTGTTCCTCGATGTTCTGGTGGTACGTGTCGAGGGCGATGCCGATCGCGTCATCGGGGAGGCCCTCGAGCCCGGTGAGGGTCTGGGCGACGGTGTTGAACAGGCTCGTCTCGTAGCGGTTGAGGGGTTCGACGGCGATGCGCACCCCGGCGCGGGCCGCGTAGGCGACGACCGGTGCGATGTGCTCGCGCCATTCGTCGTACGCCGCCGAGCGCGCCGCCTGGTCCATGCGCCAGGTGCGGCCGACCGACGCGTACACAGGTCCGGCCACCACGGGGGCGCCGATCGCGTGGGCGGCGTCGACACAGCGGCGCAGGTAGTCCTGGGTGGCGCGGACCATGGCCTGGTCCGCACGGACCAGGTTCCGCTGGTCGGGCATGACGGCGACAACGGCGGCAGGCGCAAGGCCCGTGGCGTCCAGGAGCTTGGCCGCTGCCGCGGGCTCCCAGTCGTCGGCCTTCTCCAGGGGCAGTTCCACGCAGTCGAAGCCCCAACCCGCCAGACGGGGCAGGGTCTCGGCGAGCACCTCGGTGGAGACCGGCGAGTGCCAGATCCAGGGGTTCGCCCCCAACGGCCAGGCGGTGTACGTCACTTCTTCCTCCAGTCCTCGGGGTAGCCCGGCATGTCCTGGCATCCGCACATCGCGTAGTGCAGCGGCGGCATGCCGTTCTGGAGGTACTCGTCGAGGTTGGCCTGCGTGACGGTGGGCTGCGGCAGCTTCCACTCCTTGGGGACCTGCTTGCCGTCCAGGATGCGCAGGGCCGCGATGACCGGCGTACGCCACTGGAAGGTCGGGTAGGTGGGGGCGATCGCGGTGAGCTTCTTGTCCTTCCAGACCTCGAGGAAGTCCTGCTGGTCCTCGCCGGTGATCGGCGGGACGTCGACGCCCGCGTCCTCGAAGGCCTCGACGGCGGCGACGGCCGTGGCGCCGGAGTCCATCCAGACGCCGTCGATGGAGCCGTGCCGGGAGATCGCGTCGGAGACGATCGACTTGGTCTTGGCCGGGTCCCCGTCGGTGAACTTGGCGTCCACGACGTCCAGTTCGCTCTTGTCGAAGGCCAGCTTCGCCGCCGACCAGCGGGTCTCCAGGACGTCCACGCCGGGCGAGATGCGCAGGGCGAGGATCTTCCCCTTGGGTTTGACCTCGTCGACGAGGAAGTCGGCGGCGACGGCGCCGTAGCCGTATCCGCCGATGGGGTTGACGAAGGTGACCGCGCAGTCGGTCTCCACTCCGCGGTCGAAGACGATGACGGGCAGCTTGCCGCAGGCCTCCTTCACGGCGGGGGTGAGGGTGGCGGTGGTGTTCGGCGAGACGATCAGCGCGTCGCAGTCCTTGTTCCCGGCCAGCTCCTGGATGTCGGAGATCTGCTTGTCGTCCTTGCCCTGGGCGTCCAGGACGGTGAAGTCGCTGATCTCCTTGTGGAGTTTCACCTCGGCCTTCATGTTCTTCAGGCCGACCTGCCGCCAGGGGTTGAAGACTCCGGCGTTGGAGAAGCAGAGGTGGGTGCCGCCCGAGCCCTTCTTCCTGTACTGGGCGGTGTCGGTCATCTTCGGTTCGAGCATCTGCTCCCATGGCTTGTCGGCCGGGCCCTCGGGAGTCTCCTTGTCGAGCGCCAACTGACGGTCGTACTCGGCCTGTTCGAAGAACTTGGAGGGTTTGTCCCCCTGCTCCGAAGAGCCGCTCTGCGAGGCCCCGGCGGGCGAGTCGGGCGGCGTGTCACTGGAACAGGAGGCGAGCAGGGCGCCCGCGATGAGGACGGCGGCGGGTGCGAGCGCGCGCCTGCGGTGGACATGGATGTGCGTCACGAGGGTCTGCCTCCTGAGGAGTGGGTACGACGGCGGCGCAGCCGGGACCAGTCGGCGGCCCCGAGTCCGACCGCGGCGATGACGATGACGCCCTGGACGGTGGATTCCAGGGCGCCCGATACGCCCTGCAGGTTGAGCAGCGTGAACAGCGCCTGCAGCGAGAAGGCGCCGGCCATCGCGGCGACGACACTGCCCCGCCCGCCGCCGAGCACGACCCCGCCGAGGACCACGGCGGTGATCGCCTCGAACTCGTAGCCGCGGCCGGCCTGTGCGGACACCCCGGAGAATCCGCCGACGAGGACGGCGGCCAGTGCGGCGGCCGCGCCGGACAGCACGAAGGCGATGACGCGGGCGCGGTGCACGCGCACCCCCGCGAGGGCGGCGGCGCGCTCGCTGTCGCCGGTCGCGATCAGCGTCCGGCCGAAGTCGGAGCGCATGAGCAGGACGGCGACGATGCCCGCGACGAGGCAGGCAAGCACCGCCCAGGGCAGCCAGCCCATGGCGGTTCCGCGCCCCAACCGCCGGAATCCTTCGGACAGTTGCCCGTGCGGGGAGCCGCCCGTCCAGTAGAAGACGGCGCCCTCCAGGATCAGCATCATGCCGAGCGTGGTGATGAAGGACGGCACTCTCAGACGTGTGGTGACCAGCCCGTTGACCAGGCCGGTGAGCGCCCCCGCGAGCAGCAGTCCCGCCGTGATGAGCGGCCAGGGCGCGTCCGGGAACGAGCCGTGGACCTCGGCAGCCGCGACGACGCCCGCCGTGACGATCGCCCCGACGGACAGGTCGAACTCGCCGCAGACGATGACCAGATACTGTCCGGCGGCGAGGATCACCAGGGGCGCGGCGCGCTTGACGAAGGCGAGGAAGCGGTCGGGTTCGTAGAAGCCGGGGTCGGTGGCGGCGAGCGCGACGAGCAGCACCACGAGCAGGGCGTAGACGGGCGCTCCGGTGCCGAGCGAGCGGGCAACTCGCCGGTATGGAGCGGCCGTTGACGTCCGGTCCTTCTGGGCCGTCTGGCTGCTCATGCGGACCTCCTGCTGCCGCTCCGGGCGTAGAGGGCGACGGCGGCGATGATGACGACGCCGCGGACGACGTTCTTGAAGAACGGGTCGACGCCGAGCTGGTTGAAGACGGAGTCGAGCACGGCGAGGACCAGGACGCCGCCGAGCGTGCCCGCCACTCCCCCGCGGCCGCCCGCCAGGACGGTGCCGCCGAGCACGACGGCGGCGATCGACTCCAGGTCGTAGCGGGCCTCGGTGCCCGCCCAGGGGGCGCCGGCGCCGAGCCGTGAGGCGAGGAAGAGAGCGGCGGCGCCCACGCAGAGCGAGCACAGGACGTGGGCGGCGATGATCGTGCGCCGGGTGCGGACGCCGGACAGTCGCGCGGCGTGTTCGTCGCCGCCCGTCGCGTACAGGTGATGCCCGAAGCGGGTGCGGCGGGTGATCAGCCACATCGCGGCGGCGACGGCGGCGAGCAGGAAGAGCGAGACGGGGATCGGGCCCATCCGGTCGTAGCCCAAGTGCTGGAAGGAGGCGGGGACTTCGCCCGCCGGGCCGGTGTAGTTGTCCTCGATCCAGCCGCGCAGGATGAACGCCGTGCCGAGCGTCGCGATGAACGCGTTGACCTTGAGGCCGGTGACGATGAGGCCGTTGGCGAGTCCGACAGCCGCGGACAGGGCGAGGACGGCGAGCACCGCCGTGAGCACGCTGCCGTCCTCCATGGTCGTGGCGGCGACCAGCGTGCCGAGGCTGATGAGGTAGGCCACCGACAGGTCGAGCGAGCCGGTGAGGATGACGGCGGTCTGGCCGACGGCCACCAGGCCGAGGGCGACGCAGTTCTGCAGGATGCCGACGACGTTGGACAGGGTGAGGAAGTCGCCGCCGCGCGCGGCGACCACGATCCAGCCGAGCGCGGTGACGGCGGCGGCCGCGAGCCACACGCCGACGGCCGGGTCGGCGAGCCGACCGCGCTGTACGGCACGGGATTTCACGGCGGGCGGCGGGGCGACTGTGTTGCCGGTGGTGCCAGTGGTGCCGGTAGTGCCTGCGGTACCGCTCACGCGGCGGGCTCCTCTCCGGAGGAGGCGGACAGGGCGGACGGGCCGGTCGTGGCGAGCCGCATCACGTCCTCCTCGGCGGCGCCCGCCGGGAGTTCCCCGGCGACGGCGCCCTCGGACATGACGAGGATGCGGTCGCTCATCCCGATGAGTTCGGGCAGTTCGGAGGAGACGATCAGGACGGCGATGCCCTCGCGGGCCAGCTCGCGCACGAGGGTGTGGATGGCGGCCTTGGCGCCGACGTCGACGCCCCGGGTCGGCTCGTCGAAGAGCAGGACGCGGGGGCGGGCGGCGAGCCATTTGGCGATGACGACCTTCTGCTGGTTGCCGCCGGAGAGGTACTGGGTCTGCTGGTCCTCGCCGCGCGCCTGGAGCTTGACGCGTTCCAGGAGCGCGGTGAGTTCGCGGGCCGCGGGCGGGCCTTCGCGTGCGGGGACGGCGCGCGTGACGAGGAGGGCGTTGTCGCGCACGGACTGGCGCAGGGCGAGCCCCTCGGCCTTGCGGTCCTCGGTCACCAGGGCGATCCCGGCGCGGATGGCCTGGCGCGGAGTGGTGGGCCGCAGGGCGTCGCCGCCCACCGCCATGGTGCCGGTGGTGAACGGTGCGGCGCCGAACAGGGCCCGCGCCAGGGACGTACGCCCGGAGCCTTCGAGGCCCGCGATGCCGGTGACCTCGCCGGCCCGCAGCGTCAGGTCGATGCCGCGGAGCCGGTCGTTGCCGCCGCCGGTGACCGTGAGGCGGACCTCGCCGATGTCCTCGGGGTGGGCGCGCGGCGGGTAGTAGGCGCTCAGCTCCCGGCCCACCATGGCGCGTACGACCTCGTCCGTGTCCGTGTCCTGGGTGCGCACCGTGGTGACGTGGCGGCCGTCCTTCAACACCGTGATCCGCCGCGAAAGTTCGAAGACTTCGCGCAGCCGGTGCGAGATGTACAGGATGCCGAGGCCGCGGCCCGCGAGGCGGCGCACGAGGTCGTGCAGAAGGCCCGCCTCGTGGTCGGCGAGCGGCGCGGTCGGCTCGTCCATGACCAGGACGCGGACATCGGAGGCGAGCGCCTTGACGATCTCGACGGTCTGCTGCCGGGCGACGGACAGATCACGGATGTACGTGCGTGGCGTGATGCCCGATACGCCGACCTCGGCGAGGAGTTCGGCCGTACGTGCCTCCATGGCGCGGCAGTCGACGAGGCCGTAGCGGGTCGGCTCACGGCCGAGGAAGACGTTCTCGGCGACCGTACGGTGCGCGAGCAGCGCGAACTCCTGGTGGATGATGCCGATTCCGGCGGCCTGGGCCTGCGCGGGATGACTGAAGGAGTGCTCTGTTCCGTCGAGCACGATGCTGCCCTCGTCCGGTACGTGTTCACCGGCGAGGACCTTCATCAAGGTGGACTTGCCCGCGCCGTTCTCGCCGACCAGCGCGTGCACCTCGCCCGCGGCGAGGTCGAGCGAGACGCCGTGCAGCACCCGCACTCCGAGAAAGCTCTTGGACACCCCGCGCATCGCCAACATCATTTGCGTCGCCTGCATCGCCTGCACCCTCGGCTCCTTCGGCAGCGGCCTGCAGAGCAATGTGATGAGCCAGCTTTGACCTGTCAAGAGCTCAAGCAGCTTTCCTTGCACGGGAGTTGACGGTGACTTAGGTCGACTGCCGAACACCATCAGCCTTGTGAGCAGCGGAAGTCGTCCCTATGGTGGCTGCCATGTCTGGAGCGCCGGATCACCCCGTTTCCGTACCGTCGTCGCCCGGTGAGGTCCTCGCCCTGATCCGGACGGGGGCCGCGGCGACCCGCGCCGACATCGCCCGCCTGACGGGGCTCGCGCGGTCCACGGTCTCGCAGCGGGTGGACGCGCTCATCGCGCACGACTTCGTCATCGAGGAGGCCGACGGCGGTTCGACGGGCGGCAGACCGCCCAGGCGGCTGCGCCTGCGCACCCGCGAACACGCCGTGGCCGGGGTCGACTTGGGGGCATCGCACTGCCGGGTCGCCCTGCTCGACATCGGCGGCGAGATGCTCGCCCTGCGCGAGGATCCGCTCTCCATCGCGGACGGCCCGCAGGAGGTGCTCGGCCATGTCGAGCGGACGCTGAACTCCCTGCTGAAGGAGGCCGACCGGGACCCGTCGTCGTTGCAGTCCATCGGGGTCGGCGTGCCGGGCCCCGTGGAGTTCTCGACGGGCCGTCCGGTGGATCCGCCGATCATGCCGGGCTGGCACCAGTACCCGATCCCCGAGTTCTTCGCCGAGCGGTTCGGCGCGCGGGCCCTGGTCGACAACGACGTCAATGTGATGGCCCTCGCCGAGCAGCGCCGCGCCTTCCCCGACACGCGCTATCTGCTCTACATCAAGGTGGGCACGGGCATCGGCTGCGGCATCGTCGCGGACGGCCGGCTGCACCGGGGCGCGCAGGGCAGCGCGGGCGACATCGGGCACATCCGGGTGGGCGACACCGAGGAGCCCTGCCGGTGCGGCAACTCCGGCTGCCTGGAGGCCGTCGCGGGCGGCGCGGCGATCGCCCGCAAGCTCTCCGGTCTCGGCCTGGAGGCCGCGTCGGGCAGTGATGTCGTACGCCTGGTGAAGTCCGGGAACCGCGATGCCGTGCGCATGGTGCGCGAGGCGGGCCGCGCGGTGGGCGAGGTGCTCGCGGGTCTGGTGAACTTCTTCAACCCCGACACGGTGGTGGTCGGCGGCGCGCTGGCCGCCGTCCACGACCAACTCCTTGCGGGCGTACGGGAAGCGGTGTACCGGCGCTCGCACCCGCTGGCCACCCATGTGCTGCGCATCGAGCCGAGCCGCACGGGGGAGAACGCGGCGGCGGTGGGCGCGGGCATCCTCGCGGTCGAACACGCCCTGTCGCCGCGGCAGGTGGACCGCGTCCTTGCGGGCGCCGAACGCTGACCGGGCCGTGGGGCGCGTCCACGCGGGCGTCGGTTTCCGCGTAGACCGGACAAGCACCATGCAACACCGGCCAACCCGTCAACTGCCCTATATCGCCGGGGGACTTGCGACCGTAACTTCGGGCTATGCCCCCCAACGACGCACAGCAGATCGACCGGGCCAACGCAGCCACCGACCGCGTGCCGGTCGTGTTCGTGCACGGCTTGTGGATGCTGCCCAGCAGCTGGGACCCGTGGACCGCGCACTTCGAGGCGGCCGGGTACGCGCCCGTCGCCCTGTCCTGGCCCGACGACCCGGACACGGTGGCCGAGGCAAGGGAGCGCCCCGAGGCCTTCGCGGGAAAGACCGTAGGACGCATCGCCGACCATCTGGCCGGGCTCATCGACCGCCTGGAGCGCAAACCCGCCGTCGTCGGACACTCGGTCGGCGGGCTGCTCACACAGATCCTCGCGGGGCGCGGCCTGAGTGCCGCGTCGGTGGCGATCGATCCGGCGCCGTTCCGCGGCATCATGGCGCTGCCACTGTCGACGCTGCGCTCCCTGCGCCCCATGATCGCCAACCCGGCCAACCGGAAGCGCGCGCTGCCACTGACCTTCGAGCAGTTCCGCTACGCCTACGCCAACGCGGTCAGCGAGCGGGAGGCCAGGGAGCTGTACGAGAAGTTCGCCGTCCCCGCCCCGTGCGCGCCGCCCTTCCAGGCGGCGGCCGCGAACCTCAATCCGCGGACCGAGGTGAAGGTCGACTGCCGCAATCCCCGGCGCGGCCCGCTCCTGATCATCTCCGGCGAGAAGGACCACGCGGTGCCCTGGGCGCTCGCCAACGGCGCGTACAAGAAGCAGCAGCAGAACTCCGGCGTCACGGAGATCACCGAGCTGCCCGACCGCGACCACGCTCTGATCATCGACAGCCGCTGGGAGGAGGTCGCCGACACGGCACTGACGTTCGTACGCCGCTTCGTCTGACCGCGCCGCACTCCGGAGAGGACTGCCGTCGGCGCCGTGGATCGCCCACGGCCCGCCGAAATCCCGGACGGGGCCCGACCGGCTCGCTATCGTGACGCCTCCGGCCCAAATATCGGAGAAAATGTGCGCAATCCGGAGCTGATCGAAAGACCGCCGGCCGGTCCCGGCCCCGCGCCGACCCGGCCGCCGAACGGCAGCCCCGTCCCCGGCCTCATCACCACCGGCGTCCTCTCCGTGGCTCTGCTCCTGGCACTCGGCTGGGCCATGGGCGGCGCACAGTGGCTGACGCATCCGGGATTCCGCGCCTGGCAGACCGTCTGCCTGGCGATCACGGTGCAGGCCCTGCCCTTCCTGGTGCTCGGCACGCTGATCTCCGGGGCCGTCAACGCCTTCGTCCCCGCGCATGTGTTCAGCAAGATGCTGCCCCGCAACCCGGCGCTCGCGGTGCCCGTGGCGAGCGCGGCCGGGGTGGTCCTTCCGGGCTGCGAGTGCGCGTCGGTGCCGGTCGCGGGAAGCCTGATCCGGCGCGGGGTCACACCGGCCGCCGCGTTCGCGTTCCTGCTCTCCGCGCCCGCCGTCAACCCGATCGTCCTCGCCTCCACCGCGGTCGCCTTCCCCGGCAACCCGGAGATGGTCGCCGCCCGCCTGATCGCCTCCCTCGCCACCTCCGCCGCCATGGGCTGGCTCTGGCTGAAGCTCGGGCGTTCCGAGTGGCTGCGGATGCCGTCCCGGCACACCGGTCACCAGCACGGACACAGCCGATGGGAGGAGTTCCGGCTCGGCTTCCAGCACGACTTCCTGCACGCCGGCGGGTTCCTCGTACTCGGCGCCATGGCCGCCGCGACCTTCAACGTCACCGTGCCGCGCTCGGTCCTCGACACCTTCGCCGGATCGCCGTGGCTCTCGGTGCTCTTCCTCGCGGCGCTCGCGATCGTCCTCGCCGTCTGCTCCGAGGCCGACGCGTTCGTGGCCGCCTCACTGACGGGCTTCTCCCCCACGGCCCGCCTCGCGTTCATGGTCGTCGGCCCCATGGTGGACCTCAAGCTGATCGCCCTACAGGCGGGCACCTTCGGCCGCGCCTTCGCCCTGCGGTTCTCGACGGTGACGGCGCTGACGGCCGTGGCCTGCACCGCCCTGACCGGATGGTGGCTGCTGTGAAACGGAATCTCCAGGCGGTGCTGCTCCTGCTGACCGGTGTCGCCGTGCTGCGGGCCGCCCTGTTCGACGACCTCGCGCTGCGGTACGTGAAGGAGGGCCTGCTGCCTTTCCTCGTCATCGCAGGCCTTGTCCTGGTCGGCGCGGGACTGTTGGGTGTCGTACGCGACGGACTGCCCTTTGCCCGGCGACAACGCACCCAGAGCGATCCGGAACCCGACCCCGCCTCCGATCCGCCGAACGATGGCCACGACCACTCCCACGGACCCCGTGTCGCCTGGCTGTTGCTGCCGCCCGCACTCGCGCTGCTGTTCTTCGCGCCGCCGGCCCTCGGTTCCTACACGGCCGCCCGTGACAGCCCGAAGGTCGTCGCGGACTACGACCGTTTCGAACCGCTGCCCGCGCACGGACCCGCCCCGCTCTCCCTGACCGAGTTCATCGGCCGGGCCCAACAGGACGACAAGGAGAGCCTGAAGGGACGTACGGTCCTGATGTCGGGGTTCGTCTCCCCCGGCAAAGGCGGCACTTGGCAGCTGACCCGCCTCCTGGTGGCCTGCTGCGCCGCGGACTCCCAGTCCCTGACCGTCACCGTGCACGGTGCCAAGGCCCCACCCGCCGACACCTGGGTGAAGCTCACCGGCACCTGGCACCCGAAGGGCACCCTGGGCACCTCGTCGGCCGCCCTCGCCCTGGACGTCGACTCACTCGAGCGGATCCCCGAACCGCCGAGCCCGTATCTGGACCGGGCGCCGGTTCCGTAGAGCCTGCCCCGTCAGAGCTTGAACACCGCTCCGCGCCAGGTCCATCCCGCGCCCAGGACCGCGCCCCGCAGGGGATCCTTCATCTCCGCGGGGTCGAAGCGGAACACCTCCGTCTTCTGCAGGCGGCCGTCGGCGCCCCGTTCGACCGTCCACTGCCGGGAGACCATCGTCACCTGCCCGCGGGAGTACTCGCGCGACAGCGCGAGGCGGGGGGTGTCCCCGGACCAGGTGACTTCCCACTGCTCGTCGAGTGCGCGCACCTCATGCCCCTTGGCGTCAAGGCGCATCCGCGTCTTGACGGTCCTGTCCAGCTGGGTCCGGACGAAGAAGGTGCGCCAGGCGGGCTCCAGGATCCGCCACTCGGCCACCAGGTCGGCGCCCTCGCCCGAGGTCGCGGCGCGCACGACGTACGGCACGTCCTGGCCGTTGAGCGCGAGGAGCGCCGCCCGGACGTCCCCAGCCGAACGGGGTGCGACACCTTCGGCGGGACGCCTGGTGCCGGTCAGCTTGTCGAAAAGGCCCATCGGGTCACCCTATGCCGGTACCCCGGCGGGCTCCTGGTCGGCACCGTCGAAGGGCGGATAGCTCTCGCCGCCCGTCTGCTCGGCCGCGTCGATGTAGTCGGCCAGAGCGGCGCGGGACCGGGCGATCGTCTCCATCTGCTCGTCAAGGCGCCGCAGCCGCGACCGCATCGCGGCCACCAGCTCGTGACACCCGGGCAGCTCCGGGGCCTCTCCGACGGCACAGGGCAGCAGGTAGGCGATGTCCTCGGAGGACAATCCGGCGCCCAGCAGATGCCGGATCTGCTTCACCCGCAGCACGGCGTTCTCGTCGTACTCGCGGTAGCCGTTCGCTCGGCGATCGGCTTCCAGCAGGCCCTGGGCCTCGTAGTAGCGCAACTGATGGGTGTTGACGCCCGTGCGGCGCCCCAGTTCCCCGATCCGCATCAAAACCTCGCTTGACCTTCACACCGGTATGAACGTTGACGATGTTGCCATGACCAACGAAACCCCTGCACCTGTGACAGTGATCGGACTCGGGCTGATGGGCCAGGCGCTCGCCGGCGCGTTCCTCAAAGCCGGGCATCCCACGACCGTGTGGAACCGTACGACCTCCAAGGCCGGCCAGCTGGTCGCCGATGGCGCACTGTTGGCGCCGACCGTCGGCGACGCGCTCACGGCGGGTCCGCTGACGATCGTCTGCGTCACCGACTACCAGGCGATGTACGAGCTGCTCGGCTCCGGCGAAGTCGAGCTGGACGGCACGATGTTGATCAACCTGACCTCGGGCGACTCGGCGCAGGCCCGGGCAGCCGCGCGCTGGGCCGAGCAGCGCGGCGCGCGCTATCTGGACGGCGCCATCATGGCCGTCCCCACGGGGGTCGGAACCGCCGACGCCGTGATTCTGCACAGCGGTCCGCAGCCGGACTTCGAGGCACACAAGCCGACGCTCGACGCGCTCGGCACCGTCACCTACCTCGGTGCGGACCACGGCCTGGCCTCCCTGTACGACGTGGCCGGCCTGGCCATGATGTGGAGCATCCTGAACGCCTGGCTCCAGGGCACCGCCATGCTCAAGACCGCCGGCGTCGACGCCGCGACGTACGCGCCGTTCGCACGGCAGATCGCCGCCGGTGTGGCCGAATGGCTGCCTGGCCATGCCGAGGAGATCGACAGCGGCTCCTTCCAGGCCGAGGTCGCGTCCCTGGAGACCCACGCACGGTCGATGGAGCACCTGATCAAGGAGAGCGAGGCCCTGGGCGTCAACGCCGAACTGCCGAAGCTGATCAAGGCGATGGCCGACCGCTCGATCGCCGCCGGACACGGTGGGGAGGAGTACTCGGTCCTGATCGAAGAGTTCCGCAAGCCTCGCGAGAACTGATCGCAAGCCCCGCGAGGACTGATCCAAGGCCCCGCGATGACCGGCCGATCCGCTAGCCGTCGAACGTCAGCGGGCCGTACTGGGCCTCGGCGGCATGGGTCTCCAGCGCCCAGTAGCGGTCGCCGTAGGACCAGTGCCACCACTCCGTGGGGTAGTTGACCAGGCCCGCCGTGGCCAGGGCCGCGGTGAGGGTGCGGCGGTTGCGGCGGGCGGTGGCGGAGATGCCGTCGGTGTCCATGTAGCAGCAGCCGTCGCTCTCCTCGGGGCTGGCGTTCACCGGGGTGCCGAGGTCCAGTTCGGCGCCGGCGGCCGTGCACAGGGTGAGGTCGACCGCGGCGCCCGCGACGTGCGGGCCCACCTCGGGAGGCGAGAGGGAGCGGCTCGTCTGGCGGCGCAGATGGGTCTCCGACCAGTCGGGGTGGGCCTTCCTCAGCTCGGCGGCGTACTCCTCGAAGTACTCGATCTGCAGCGCGAGCGGGCGATAGCCCTCGGTGACCAGGAGGCGCAGGCCCTCCGGCAGCAGCCGGGCTGCGCGAGCGAGTCGCCAGGCGACTCCCTCGCGCAGCTGGGCATAAGCGCCTGCCGGGTCGGCCAGGCGGTCGTCAACGTCCACGAAGGGCAGTTGACGCAGATCGACGAGGGACTCGCCGCATTCTCTGACGGGGATGTCGACGACTCTCGGATCGTTCATGAGGATGATCGGCGGCATTCCGGCCCTTCGTGGCGTCGGTGACGGGCACAGCTCCGGGGGCGGGCTGCTGCCCGCCCCCGGAGTCCCCTCCTCGTTACTGGCGGGGTCGCTACGCGTGGAAGGGCCCACACCTCCGACGACGCCGGTGGTGTGGGCCGCGCGAGGCATCAGTGGCCTTCCCCCGTCGACCCCCGTCGAATTCCGCTGAGTCCCCCGTTGTTCCCCCGATGCGCCGGCGGGTCTCCCTGCCGACACAGACAGCGTGCCGCAGGCCGCTGCAAGTTCTCTGCAAATCCACGGCAAGCGGAATTCCTCAGACCCGCAATTCCTCAGACCCGCAATTCTTCAGACCCGGGGCTCGTCAGACCCAGCGCCGTCAGATCCAGGGCCGTCAGATCCAGCGCCGTCAGACCCAGGGCTCGTCCCGCTCCCGCGCCTCGTACGCCATGAAGACCTCCTGCGCCTCGGCGCGCAGCGCGTGTGCTCCCGCCGCGTCCCCCGCGGCCTCCCGCGTCGCGGCGAGGTCGCGCAGGGTGCGGGCGCGGGGCAGCGGCAGCTCCAGGGCGTCCCAGCGGGCGGCCGCCGTGGTCAGGCTCTGTGCGGCGGCCTCGATGCGGCCCGCGGCGAGCTCGCACTCACCGAGGGTGCGCAGGGCGAGCGCCTCGCCGAAACGGTCGCGGTGGTCGCGGCAGACTTCGAGTACGTCGCGGATCTCGGCCTCCGCCTCGGCCGAACGCCCAAGGCGGACACGAGACTTGGCGCGGGCCTGCATCGCGTACGCGGACATCAGCGGGTCCCCCAGGGTACTGAGGAGGTCCACCGCCCGGCCTGCCAGTTCCTCGGCCGCCGCGTACTCGCCGAGCGCACGCCGTACGAGGCTGATGGAGCGCAGGGTGAGCGCCTCGCCGCGACGGCTGCCGAGCCTGCGGTAGGCGCGCAGTGACTCGTCGAGGAGGTCGCTCGCCGCTTCGTGGTCGCCCAGTTCCAGGCGGACGGTTCCGGCGTACCGGCAGGAGAGACCGACGCCGGGGTCGTCGTCGATGCCTCGGAAGCCGGTGACCGCCTGGGCCAGGACGTCCTGCGCGGCACGCAGGCGGCCCGCTTCCCGCAGGGCGCTGCCGAGACCGGCGAAGGCGGCGGCCCGGCCGCGCGCGTCACCGAGTTCGGCGCAGAGCCGTGCCGCCTGCCGGAAGTAGCCCTGCGACTCGGGGAACCGGTCCTGCTCGAAGCGGAGTTGCCCGAGCCCGATGAGCAACAGGGCCTCTCCGGAGCGGTCTTCGGCGCGGCGGGCGGCGGCAAGGGCCGCGTCATGGGTGCGCCACCACGCCTCGAAGCGATTGCCGACGGTGTACGCCGACGAGCACAGGGCGGCCGCGGCCTCGCAGGCCAGGGTGTGCAGATCCAGGGAGGCCGCGCGTTCGACGGCGGTGGCGATCGCGTCGGCCTCGGCGTCGAACCAGGCGGTCGGGTCGGCGAGCGCGCGCCGGGTGGCCTCGGGACCGATGGGCCGTACGAAGCGCCCCACCGGCCCGTCCGTCGGCCCGTCGCCGTCGAGCAGCCGGCGGTGCAGTTCGACCGCGCCGGACGGCGTGACGGACGCGACGCGGCCGGTCAGCCAGAGCCAGGCGCCGAGCGCGCGGGCGACGGCGGCGGCCCGTTCGGCGGGCGGCTCCTCGGCGTCGGCGCGTTCGGCGGCGTACACCCGCACCAGGTCGTGCGGCCTGAAGCGGGCCTGCCCCGCGCGGTCGACGCCGGTGCAGTGCAGCAACTGGGCGTCGACGAGCTGCTCCACGACGCGGTCCGCCGCGGCCTCGTGCACGTCGAGCAGCGCGGCCACCACCCAGGCGGCGACGTCGGACGCGGCGAGCAGGCCGAGGCGGCGCAGGGCGGTGCGGGCGGGGACGTCGAGCGCCCGGTAGCTCAGGCCGAGACCGGCCCGGATCTCCAGGTCACCGACGGCGAGTTCGTCGAGCCGGTGGTGTTCGTCGGCGAGCCGTCCCGCGAGCATCTCCGGTGTCCAGTGCCGCTGGGTGGCGAGGCGTGCCCCGGCGATCCGGATGGCCAGCGGAAGGCCGCCGCACAGCTCGACGATGCGCCGGGCGGCGGCCGGCTCGTCCCGCACGCGCCGCTCGCCCGCGACCCTGGCCAGGAGTTCTGTTCCCGGCTCCGTGGCGAACACCTCTAGATCGGCGCGGTGCGTGCAGGCCAGCGCGCCGAGCCGGGCCCGCGCGGTGATCAGCACCCCGCAGGTGGCGCTCCCCGGCAGCAGCGGGCGCACCTGGGACTCGCTGCCCGCGTCGTCGAGCACGAGCAGGAGGCTGCGCCCCGCGACCAGGCTGCGAAAGAGGTCGCGCCGTTCCGCGTCCCCCTCGGGCGGGTTGGCCCCCAGTGCGCGCAGCAGCCGCCCGAGCACTTCGCCGGGCGCCACCGGGTCGGTGGAACCGCGCAGTTCGGCGTAGAGCTGGCCGTCCGGATATGCCTCGGCGACCTGGTGTGCCGCCTGGACGCCCAGGGTGGACTTGCCGACGCCGCCGGTGCCCGACACCACGACGACGGGCATCACTTCACGAGGGCCCGAATCACGAGGGCCCGAAAGCGCCGCCCGTACGTCGGCGAGGTGCGTGGCGCGTCCGGTGAAGTCCGCGATGGCGGGCGGCAGAAGGGCCGGAACCAGCACGGGAGCCGCCGGAAGCACACCTTCCGCGCTTGCGGGCGAAGCGGCACCCGGCAGCAGCGCGTCGTCCGCGCGCAGGATCGACTCGTACATCCTGCGGAGATCGGGCCCCGGATCGATGCCCAGCTCTTCCGCGAGTACGTCTCGGCCCTCCGCGTACACCGCGAGCGCGTCCGCCTGGCGGCCCGACCGGTAGAGGGTGAGCATCAGTTGGCCGCGCAGCCGTTCCCGCGTGGGGTGGGTGGCGACCAGGGCGGTCAGTTCGGCGACCAGGTCCGTCTCACGTCCCGCCTCGGAGAGTTCGGCGGCGATCCGCTCCTCCAGGGCGGTCTGCCGCGCCTCCTCCAGTTGATCGGCGATGGCCCGCAGCGTGTCGCCGATGCCGCCGAGCGCGGGGCCGCGCCACAGGGCGAGGGCCTCGGCGAGCAGCCGGGCGGCCGCGGGGTGGTCGCCCGCGGCGGCGGCCTGTCTGCCCTGTGCCGTCAGACGCTCGAACGCGGTGCGGTCGACCAGGGCGGTGTCGGCGTGGATCAGATATCCGGGCGGCCGGGTCTCGATGGCGTCGGCGGACAGGGCGCGCCGCAGTGCGGAGACATAGGACTGGATCAGGGAACGCGCCGTGCCCGGCGGGTTCCCGCCCCAGATGGCGTCGATGAGCGCGTCGACGGACACCACACGTCCGGGCTCGAGGAGCAGCGCCGCAAGGAGTGCCCGGGGCTTGGGTCCGCCGAGGTCGAGCCGACGGCCCGCGCGCCATGCCTCGACCGGCCCAAGGAGGCGGTAGTCCGTGTTCGTGTCCACGCCCTCTCCATGCGTCCCTGCCCCGCTCCGTCCCCGCTCGCCGATCCCCGGTCGCCGACTGGTCATGTTACGTCCGTCACGCATCAACCGGCGTCCCGGCAAGGGGAATCAGGCCACGTCGGCGCTCCTGGGGCATTACGCCTCAATCGGGGCGCGCGGGTTCGTCCGGCACGTCTGAGGCCGGTGCGAGCGGGTTCGCGCCGTTGCCCTGGAGCCGCTCCAGGTCCGCGGGCCGCACCTGGATGACCACCAGGGCGATCAGCGCGGCGACGATCGCGAAGACCGCGGCGGCGATGAACGCACCGGAGATGCCCGAAGCGAGGACCTGGTCGGCCCAGCTCCCCGGGAGCTGCCCGGTCCTGCGGAACTCCACGAGCTGGGCGGGGGTCGCCTCCTCGAGGAACCGCGGCACCTGGTCGGTGGCCTCGTTGCGGCTGGCCGTGCCGAAGACGGTGACCAGGACGGACAGGCCGAGCGAACCGCCCACCTGCTGCGTGGCGTTGAGGACACCGGAGGCCGCGCCCGCTTCGTGGGGTGCCACGCCCGACACCGCCATCAGGGTCAGCGACACGAACTGCATGCCCATGCCGAAGCCGAAGACCAGCATGGGCCCGAGGATGCTTCCCGCGTAGCTGCTGTCGACATCGGTCATCGTCAGCCAGCCGAGCCCGATGGCGGCCAGGGTCGCGCCCGCCACCATGAAGGGCTTGGGCCCCCACTTGGGCAGCAGCTGGGATGCGAGCCCCGCTCCCACCGCGATGATCGCGCTCACCGGCAGGAAGGCGAGGCCGGCCCGCAGCGGGCTGAAGTTCAGGATGTTCTGCACGAACAGCGTCAGGAAGAAGAACATGCCGAACATCGCCGCGGCCAGGCTCAGCATCATTCCGTAGACACCGGCGCGGTTGCGGTCGCGGAACATCCACAGCGGCGTGATCGGCTGCTTCGACCGGCTCTCGATGGTGAGGAACACGCCGAGGAGCACGACGGCCGCCACGAAGGCCGAAATGGTCAGCGTGTCGCTCCAGCCGTCCTTGGAGGCCCGGATGAAGCCGTAGACGAGCAGCACCATGCCGACGGTGGACGTGAGCGCGCCGAGGATGTCGAAGTGGCCGGGATGACGCTCGGACTCCCGGATGTGGCGGGGCGTCGCGAGCGCGATCAGCAGGCCGATGGGGATGTTCACGAAGAGGACCCAGCGCCAGTCGAGCCACTCCACGAGCAGCCCGCCCGCGAGCAGCCCGATCGCGCTGCCGCCTGCCGAAACGGCGGCGAACACGCCGAACGCCCGGTTCCGCTCGGGTCCTTCGCGGAACGTCGTGGTGATCAGCGCGAGGGCGGTGGGCGAGGCGATGGCGCCACCGACGCCCTGCAGCGACCGCGCCGCGAGCAACTGCCAGGACTCCTGGGAGAGCCCGCCGAGCAGGGAGGCGAACACGAAGAGCAGGACGCCGAACATGAAGACCCTGCGGCGGCCGAGGATGTCTCCGAGCCGCCCGCCGAGGAGGAGCAGGCCGCCGAAGGTCAGCGTGTAGGCGCTGACCACCCAGGACAGGGTCTCGGTGGAGAAGCCGAGCGAGCTCTGGATGTGCGGCAGCGCGATGTTCACGATGGTGATGTCGAGGACCACCATCAGCTGGCACGAGCAGATGACGAGAAGCGCGATACCGCTGCCCCGTCCCCGCTCCGGGGATTCGGCAGGCTCCGAGGGTGAAGATCGAGCGGCCGTCATGGGATTTGCTTACGCGCTTGGGAGTGAACGGCGGCGTTCACAGGCTCAAGGCTAGTCCCGGCGCCCTGACCCCGCCATTTGGCCGAAGGAGCCTCCGGACGACCGATGACTTTCCTCGGCCCCGCCCGTCTAACCCACGACATCACCAGAGCATCACCACGACAGACGGGACACCCCCATCATGAGCACCGCCGCCAAGGGCCCGGCCGCCTACTTCCCTTCGATCGAGAAGACGTACGGCCGCCCGGTCACCGAGTGGCTGGAGCTCGTCCGCTCCTCGCCGCTGACCAAGCACATGGAACTCGTCGCCTGGCTCAAGGCCGAGCACGGCCTGGGCCACGGTCACGCCAACGCCCTCGTGGCCCACACCCTTGCCGAGGCCCGCGCCAAGTGAGGCGCGGGCGTGCCCGGTCGGGGCGGCTCAGCGCAGCACGCCGCCGCGGCTCCCGCGCGCCGTCGACACGAGCTCGTCCACGGTGGCGAGCTTCACCCGGGGCCTGCCGTCGCGTTCGCCCCGGGTGACCTCGGCGCGCTCGATCGCGGCCAGGCCGCGGGCGTCGACGACCTTGCTGTTGCGGCGCCGGGCCAGCCGGTGGAAGGCCTTCTGCGCGCGCTCCGGTGCGGGCAGGGCGCCGGCGACCGCGTCGGCGAGGAGGGTGGTGACCGTCTCGGCGGCGCAGGTGCGGTTGGCGCCGATGCCGCCGCTGGGGCCCCGCTTGATCCAGCCCACGACGTAGGTGCCGGGCCGTCCGGTCACGCGGCCGCCCTCGTGCGGGACGGTGCCGGTGGCCGCGTCGAAGGGCAGTCCGGCGACCGGAACCCCGCGGTAGCCGATCGCGCGCAGCACCAGGCCGGTACGGATCGTCCGCTCGCCCGAGGCTTCCGAGACGCGCACGGCCTCGGCACCGTCCTGGCCCCGCACCTCCAGCGGGGTGCAGTGGAAGCGCAGCACGATGCGCCGGCCGGGCGCGGGCTGCTCCGCCACGTTCGTCCGGCCGCGGGTCACGCCGCGCAGGACGGCCGCCTTGTCCTTCGGGCCCGCCTCGTCGATGGCCGCTGCGATCCGCGGGTCGTGGTCGTCGACGATCAGCTCCACACCCGGCAGGTGCTTGAGCGCGATCAGCTCGGAGGCGGTGTACGCGGCGTCCTCGGGGCCGCGCCGTCCGAGCAGGACCACCTCGCGGACCTTGCTCGTCCGCAGCGCCGCCAGGGCGTGGTCGGCGATGTCGGTGCGGGCGAGTCCGTCGGGGTCGGCGAGCAGGATCCGGGCGACGTCGAGGGCGACGTTGCCGTTGCCGACGACGACCACGCGCTCGGCGGAGAGGTCGATCCCGTCCGGCGCCGCGTCCGGGTGGGCGTTGTACCAGGCGACGAAGGACCGTGCCGAGATCGTGCCGGGCAGGTGCTCGCCCGGCACGTCCAGGGTGCGGTCCGCGGCGGCCCCCACGGCGTAGATGACGGCGTCGTGGTACGCGGCCAGCTCCTGCGGGGTGATGTCGGCGCCCACCTCGAGCCCCAGGTGCATGCGCACCCGCGGATGCGTGTGGAAACGCGCGAAGGTCTCGCCGACCTTCTTGGTCGCGGGATGGTCGGGTGCCACGCCGTGGCGTATGAGCCCGCCGGCCACCGGAAGCCGGTCGATCAGCGTCACTTCGGCGCTGGTGTGCAGCAACAGGTCCTGCACGGCGTACATCCCGGCCGGTCCGGTACCGACGACGGCGACCTTCAGCGGGGCGAAGTCCGACGGCAGGACGCGCGGGAAGGACGGCTCGTCCCAGACGTGGAAGTTCGGCCCGTCCGGCTCGCCTTCGGGCGCCTTCCCCTCGTAGTACGCGGAGTTGATCTCGGCGTACTCCCGCTGCGCGGCGGGCAGGCCGTCCACCGGGAAGATCGCGTCGACCGGGCAGGCGTCGGCGCAGGCTCCGCAGCCGATGCAGGTCGTCGGGTCGATGTGCAGCATCTCCGTGCTGCCGAACGCCCGTTCCTGCGGCGTCGGGTGGATGCAGTTGACCGGGCAGACGGCGACGCAGGTGGCATCGGTGCAGCAGGTCTGGGTGATGGCATAGGTCATGGTGGCGGCTCGACTCGTTCGGCTCGGATCGACTGAGGTCGGGTCGGATGAGGGCGATTCAGATGCGGTCGGGTCAGATGAGGTTGGCGCGCTTGTAGAAGGCCAGCGCCGGCTTGGTGAGCAGTCGGGCGGACGCGAGGAACTCCATCAGGCCCGAACAGCTCGACCGCATCATCGACTTGTGGTGCTCGTTGGCCTTCGCCTCGGCGAGGGCGCGCCGCTCGTCGAGCCCCGCGTTCGCGTACACCTTGCGGTTCACCATGCTGGTGACGATGTAGTACGACGCGATCGCGATGACGAACGCGTTGATCTGCCGGCGGATCCGTCCCGCGCCCACGAGCCGCTTGCGCGTCTGGTCGCGGGCGAACTTCATGTGCCGCGACTCCTCGACCACATGGATGTTGTTGATCGTCCGGACGAACGGCACGACGCGCTCGTCCCGCATCCAGTCGCGCTGCATGACGTCGAGCACCTCTTCGGCCACCAGGATCGCCGCGTACGCCGCCTCGCCGAAGGCCAGGGTCTTGAAGGCGCGGCCGAGCTCCATGACGGCACGGTGCGGCCGGTAGGCGGGCGCTCCCAGCTTCTGGGCGCCGCGGGCGAACATGATCGAGTGGCGGCACTCCTCGGCGATCTCCGTGAGCGCCCACTGGACCTCGGCGCTCGTGGGGTCCTTCGCGTACACGTCCCGCAAGACCATCTGCTGCAGGATCATCTCGAACCAGATGCCCGTGCTGGCCACCGACGCGGCTTCCTGGCGCGTCAGTTCCTTGCGCTGCGCCTCGGTCAACTCCTGCCAGTACGCGGTGCCGTAGAGCGAGCTCCACTCCGGGCTCGCGCCGTGGTAGTCGCGGTCGAGGGGCGTCTCCCAGTCGACCTCGGTGGCCGGGTCGTAGGCCAGCACAGCGGCCGAGTCGAGCAGCCGCCGGGCCACGTCGTCGTCCTGGGAGTGGTCTTGGGAGCGGTCCTGGGAGTGGTCTTGGGAGTGACCCTGTGCGGTCGGCCGAACAGTGCTGCTTGCCATGCTGCGGCTCCTTGACTCGGAGGGGTGCGCCAACGTCGAGGCAACGGACCGCCGCGCCGTCCCGCGACGCCGCCGGAGCCCTTGTTGACGGACCGTATAACAAGGAGACGGGGCAGGCCTACCCCCGAGTAAGAACTATCGGAACCCTCGCCGGAAGGCGCGTGGGAACGACTACCGCGCGGCCAGCACCTGAGCCGCACCCGCACGCGCCTCACGCGCCGGTTCCGGCGACCCCGAGATCGCGGCCGTGGTCATGGCCCCTTCCGCCAGCAGGAACAAGGGGCCCACCACCCCCTCCGGCTGCCCCTCGGCGGCCGCGAGTCCGGCCACATAGTCGCGGAAGGCGCCCTTGTGCGCCCGGACGGCCCGGGTCACCGCCGGGTCCACTGCACCGAGTTCACCGAAGGAGTTGATGAAGGCACAGCCGCGGAAGTCCGGCTCGGAGAACCACTCGTACAGCCAGTCGTAGACCGCGAGGAGGCGGCTCTCCCCCGCGGTCCTGCCGTCCACGTACTCGGCGAGCCGCGCCCGCCAGCGACGGTCCCGGCGCTCGAGGCAGGCGAGGACCAGCTCCGACTTCGACGGAAAGACCTGGTAGAGCCGCTTGAGGGAGACCCCGGACGCCGCACGGACCTGGTCCATGCCCACCACCTGGACGCCGCGCTCGTAGTAGAGCCTTTCGGCGGCGTCGAGCACGCGGGCTTCGGCCTCGACGCGATCCATGAGAGCCCCTGACCCGAGAAGGAGAACGAACGTTCTTCGACGGTACTACGGGTCGGTAGGCGACGGCACCCTTGCGTGAGAACGTGCGTTCTCCTATCGTGGTGCCCTCAGGTGGAGAACGCTCGTTCCCCCCACCGCATGCACCGCATGCACCGCATGCACCGCATGCACCGCATGCACCGAAAGCGAGGCAGGCCGATGACCGCACGACCTCCCGTCCCCCCGTTCACCCGCGGGACCGCGGCCGAGAAGGTCCGGCTGGCCGAGGACGGCTGGAACAGCCGCGATCCCGAGAAGGTCGCCCTGGCGTACACAGAGGACTCGCGCTGGCGCAACCGTGCCGAGTTCGTCACCGGGCGCGATGCCATCGTCGGCTTCCTGTCCCGCAAGTGGGACCGCGAGCTCGACTACCGCCTCATCAAGGAGTTGTGGGCCCACGACGGCAACCGCATCGCGGTGCGCTTCGCGTACGAATGGCACGACGACTCCGGGCACTGGTTCCGCTCGTACGGGAACGAGAACTGGGAGTTCGACGACGACGGACTGATGCGCGTCCGGCACGCGTGCATCAACGACCTGCCGATCGCGGAGTCCGACCGCAAGTACCACTGGCCGCTGGGACGTCGCCCCGACGACCATCCCGGCCTCAGCGATCTCGGGCTGTGACGGCCGATGGCCGCCGCTGACGCCGACGGCGCACCAACGTGACCAGGAGCAACGGCAGCAGTGCGCACTGGGCCGCCACCGCGACCCAGAACAGGCCGGGTCGGCCGGTGCGTTCGGCCAGTTGATAGCCCTCGCCTCCGGCGACACCGCTGGCGAACGCGCCGATCCCGGCCGCCAGGCGCTGGCGGCCGAAGACCACGGCGGGCGCGCGCGGCGAACGGGCCAGCGCCTCGAGGTCGTTCTTGAAGAAGAGGACGATCTCGCCGAGGCAGATGAGCAGGGACCCGAGCAGGATCGCGACATGGCCGCCGATGGCGAGCGTGGCCATGCCGCAGGTCATCGCGCCGAAGCCGAACCAGAGGGCACGGGCGTAGGACAGGCCCGCGATCCGGTCCGCGAGCAGGGGTTGCGCGACGACGAGCAGGAGCGCGTAGAGCGCGAGGACCAGGCCGTAGTACGTCGTCGAGGTCCGGGGCACCGCGTAGAGCGCGAGGTAGTGCTGGAAGAACATGAACACGTACAGGCTCAGCACGGTGGCCGCGAAGGGCAGCCCCGCCAACCCGGCGAACGCCCTCTCCCGACCGGTCCCCATGGTCCGATCCGCCGCCCCGGGGTCGGGCGCTTCCGCCGGCAGCAGCGCGTGCCCCGCCGTGATCGCCGCGAACAGCACGGTGACCGCGGTGAAGAGCCCCGCCGATGCGCTGAGGACGAACGGCGCCGCTGCCAGTGGCCCCAGGGCGATGCCCGCGTTGAGCGCGGAGCTGCTCGCGGACAGCAGCAGGGGGCGCTGTTCCTCATCGGCCCGGTGGATCAAGTACCCCTTGTTCGCGGGGAGATAGAGCGCGGCGCCGACGGAGACGAGGAAGAGGGCGGTGACGGCGGCGGCCGGATGGTGCGGACCGGGCAGGAAGCAGGCGAACCCGGCCGTGCGGATGCCCAGGGCCAGCAGCATCGTGCGCCGCAGGCCGATCCGCTCGGCGAGGGCGGCGCCCGCCACGCCGCCAGAGAACTGCGTCAGCGAGGCGACGGCGAGGACGATGCCCACCGCGCCGAGCCCCATGCCCAGTTGCCGGTGCAGCAGCACCGACATGAAGGGCAGGACGGCGAAGCTGCCCAGGGGAATCAGGAACGATCCGGCCAGCAGGAACTGTTGCGGCGCGGTGAGCCGCGCGAGACCGGACCGCAGCCGGCCGCGCGGCTTCCCCTGCCGCCTCACTGAGAGGCGTCGGCGGCCATGACCGGCCGTATGCTCCCGGCCGCGCTCAGCGCACGGTGCAGTGCGAGCTCCGCCGTCGCACCCTCCGCCAGGACGATGCCGGTGCAGCCGCGCTGGTCGCGTACGTGCTCGAGACGGTCGCCGGGGGCCGCGGTGGGATACCACTCGGGCGAACCGGGGAAGGCGGCCAGACCGTCCACGCCGGTCCATCCGGTGAGGGTTCCGGGCCCTTCGGGATAGACGAGCACGAATCCCGTGCCGGGGCCCGTGGCCCGCGGTGCGTCGAGCAGGTCGGGGCGCAGGCCCAGTGCCGCGGCGACCATCGCGTCGTAGACGTTCGTGCCCAGCGCACGGCACAGGGCCTCGCCGACGAGGGCGCCGCCGATGCGCCGGTTGATCTCGACGAGCTCAGGGCCCTCGGTGGTGAGGACGAACTCGACGTGGGCGAAGCCCGCGTCGTGTCCCGCAGTCTCCAGGACGCGCCCCACCCAGTCCTCGATCAGGTCGAGTTCGGGGTCGGGCAGCGCGACGGGGAAGGCCGCCGCCTCCTCGCGGACCGAGGGTTCGGGCGACATCTGGCGGCTGAGCACACCGAGGAGTCGCGTGCGCCCGGCCCAGCTCAGCGTCTCGGCGGAGTAGACAGGACCGGCGAAGAAGGGCTCCGCGAACAGCCGTCCGGTGAACGGGCGTTGAGCGGCCTCGCCGAGCGCCATATGCAGCTGCTCCTCGTCGCGGACCAGCCAGACGTTGCGGGAGGAGGTGCCCGCGGAGTCCTTGAGGACCGCGGGCAGGCCGATCGTCCGCAGCACGTCACCGGCCGCGGCGGGGTCGGCCGGGATCGCCAGGGCGGGGCCCCGGCTCAGCCCGCGCTCGTGCAGGAGGTCTCGTACGCGGGACTTGTCGCGCAGCAGCCGGACCGCCGTCGGATCGGGTCCTGGCAGGCCGAGTCGGGCCGCCAGGTCCGCCCCGGGCACGCTCCAGGTGTCGGTGGAGTTGATCAGCCCCTTCAGTCCTGGCAGAGCGGCCAGGGCGTCGGCGCACGCGGATGTGTCGCCCGTGTCGACATCGACGATGTCGAGCGCGTCCGGCTGGAGGCGGGCCAGTTCGTGGCGGTAGACGGCGCGGTCTCCGGTGAGGAGGCAGAGCCGGTGTCCGGCGTTGTCGGCGGCGTCCACCAGGCGTCCGAGGCCGAAGGTGAGTGCTTCCAGGGCGGCGATGGTCACGATGCCGTCCCCTCCTTGTCGTTCATCTGGTGTCGTGCTTCCTGCCGGGTGCCCACGTCGTAGCCCCGCCGGTTCCACTCCATGGCCGACCAGGGCGGCGCGAGGTCGGCGAGGTCGGTGATCTGGTGCGGTTTGAGGGCGCGCGGGTCGAGCGCCTCCTCGTGCCGGGCGAAGACGCGCTCCGTGTAGCGGTGCCCGGTGTCGGCGCCGATGACCAGGTGCATACGGTCCCGGTGGCGGGCCGCCTCCCATCCCGCGACGAGGTGCGCCGCGCCGGTGGACAGGCCTGCGAACACCGCGTGGCCGCGCAGCAGATCGACGGCGCCCGCCATGGCGTGCCGGAAGTCCACCCAGTGCAGGCTGTCGTAGAGATCGTGGCGGACGTTGTCGAAGGGGATCGAGCTGCCGATTCCGGCGATGATCGCCTCGGGGTCGCTGAAGTCCTGGCTGCCGAACGTGACGCTGCCGAAGGGCTGCAGGCCGAGCAGCCGGACCTCCCGGCCGCGGCCTCGCAGCGGCTGGACGAGCCCGCCCGTGGAGGCGCCGGTGCCGACCGCGCCCACGACGGTCAGCGGTCCTTCCGGCAGCGCGGCGTCGACCAGGTCCGCGAACTCCCGGTAGCCGGTGTAGTGGACGGCGTCGTGGTACTGACGCATCCAGTGCACGTCGGAGCGGTCGGCGAGCAGCTGGCGCACGCGCCGCACGCGGCGTTCCTGGTCGAGCCGCAGGTCGTCGGCGGGCGGCATCTGGTCCACCGTGGCCCCGAGGATCTCCAGCTGGGCGCGCATCGCGGCGTCGACGGTGGTGGAGGCGACGATGTGGCAGCCGAGGCCGTAGCGGTGGCAGGCCATGGCCAGGGCGAGGGCGTAGATGCCGCTCGAGCTGTCGACGAGGGTCTGGCCGGGCCGCACGGTGCCGCGCTCGAGCAGGGTGCGGACGGCGCCGAGCGCCGCGTACACCTTCATCGTCTCGAACCGGGCGAGGACGACGTTGTCGGTCAGTCGCAGCAGGTCGGGGGCCTTCATCGCGTCGGTGATGTGTCCGTGGACCCTGGCCGTGAGGGCCTGGGGGGCCGTCGGGCCCTGGGGGGCTTGGAGGGCGGCTGCCGTGTGCATGGCTGTCACCGTCCGACCGACCGCAGGTAGCCGCCCAGGTCCTCGGCGCCCTTGACGTTGCGCGGGCCGCTGACGGCGTCGCCGTACGACATCACGAAGAAGCGGTTCTCCTTCACCGCGGGCACCGACTTCAGGCTCGGCAGCGACTTCAGGTAGGCGATCTTCTCCTTGGCCGGCTGGTCGGCGTAGTCGACGATGACGATCACCTCGGGCTTCGCCTTGATGACGGGCTCCCAACCGACCGTCGTCCAGCCCTTGTCGAGGCCGTCGAAGACGTTGGTCCCGCCGGCCGCCTTGATGATGTCGTTCGGCGCGGCGTGGTGTCCGGCGGTGAACGGCTGGTCGGTGCCCGAGTCGTAGACGAAGACCTTCGTGGGGTCGCCCTTGGCGGGCCAGGTTTTCTTCAGCGCGCTGACGCGTCCCTTGAGATCGCCGACGACCTTGTCGGCCCGCTTCTCCACTCCGAAGATCCGGCCCAGGTTCTTGAGGTCCGTGTAGAGCGCCTCCAGCGGTGTCACGTCGACGCTCTTGTCGCCGTAGTCCCAGCAGGTCTCGGTGTGCAGGTAGCTGGCGGATCCGACCTTGTCCAGGAGGGCGGGGGTGATGCCGCGTTCCTCGCTGAAGCCCGAGTTCCACCCGGCGAGCACGAAGTCGGCCTTGGCGTCGACGACGATCTCCCGTGTGATGCGCTCGGTGCCGAGGCGCTCCACGTCCGCGTAATCCCCGCGCCAGGGCGAGCCCTTGATGGACGGGTCGCCGAGCTTGTTCATGACGTAGCCGCGCATCCGGTCGGCGAGGCCGAGGGAGAACATCTTCTCCGCGCCGCTCACGTCGTAGGCCACCGGACGCTCGGGCCGGGTGTATGTGACGTCCTTGCCGCAGTTGGAGACGGTGACCTTCTCGTCCTTGTTCTTCGCCGTCGGCTCGACCTCGGCACCGCAGCCTGCGGTCAGGAGCCCGGTCGCAAGGAGCACGGCGGTCGCCAGGGCGGCGCGGGGCAACGGTGGTCGGATCATGAGTGCGGTCCTTCTGGTAGGGCGTCGGCGGGTGCCGGGGAGCTGGTGGGGGCGAGGTCGTAGACCAGTTGGGGTGCTTGGGAGCGCGGGTGGTGCACGACGGTGGCGTCGACGCCGAACACCTTGCGGATCAGCTCGGGGTTCAGGACCTCGGCGGGGCGTCCCGAGGTGACCAGGGAGCCCTCGCTCAGGACGGCGATGCTGTCGCAGGCCGCGGCCGCCAGGTTGAGGTCGTGCAGGGCCGTGAGCACGGTCAGTCCCGATCCGCGCAGGAAGGAGAGGAGCTGGACCTGGTGCCGGATGTCGAGGTGGTTGGTGGGCTCGTCGAGCACCAGAACGCGGGGTTCCTGGACGAGGGCGCGCGCCACCAGGACACGCTGCCGCTCGCCTCCGGAGAGGGTGAGCACGCTGCGTTCCGCGAGGTGGGTGACGTCGAGCCGGTCCATCGCCCGCGCGCACAGGGCGCGTTCGTGTGCGGTGAGGGGCTGGTTGCCGCGGGTGTGCGGGGCCCGGCCGAGCGCCACGACCTCCTCGACCGTGAAGTCGAGTTCGGTGCGGCTCTCCTGGGTGAGCGCGGCGATGGACCGTGCGCTGTCGCGCAGCTTCAGGGATGCCAGTTCGGCGCCGTCGAGAAGGACCGCCCCCGAGGTCGGTCGCAGCGCCCGGTAGACGCACCGCAGCGCGGTCGACTTGCCGCTGCCGTTCGGGCCGACCACCCCGACGATCCGGCCGTCGGGCACCTCGATGTTGAGCCGGTCGACCAGGGCCCGGCCGGCCGCCTCGACCGTCAGGTCGCGCAGGACGAGGGTCATCTACCGTCCTCCGAACAGATAGCCGCGCCGGCGCATCAGCACGATGAATACGGGTACGCCGATCAGCGCGGTGATCACGCCGAGCGGCAGCTCCTCCGGGGCGAACGCGGTGCGGGCGACGAGGTCGACCCAGACCAGGAAGCAGGCCCCGGCGAGCGGCGCGACCGCGAGGACACGGCGGTGCGTCGAGCCGACCAGGATGCGTACGACATGGGGCAGGACGAGCCCGACGAAACCGATGGCGCCGCTGACCGCGACGATCAGACCGGTGACCGCGGCGGTGAGCAGGAAGAGCCTCCTGCGCAGTGCTTCCGCGTCCACGCCGAGGCTGGCCGCGGTCTCGTCGCCCAGCGAGAGCACGTCCAGGGACCTGCTCTGGCGCAGCAGCACCACGACGGTCACCAGGACCGCACCGGCGGCGAGCGGCAGCGACTCCCAGGTCGCCGAGCCCAGGCTGCCGAGCAGCCAGAACAGCACGGTGCGCGCGGCTTGGCCGTTCGGGGAGAGGAAGACCAGCACGCTCATCAGGGCCTGGAATCCGTAGGCCAGCGCCACGCCGGTGAGCACGAGGCGCAACGGTGTCAGGCCGAGCGGTCCGCGTGCGGCCAGGTACACGAGGACGGTCGCGGCGAGCGCCCCGAGGAATGCCGCGGCCGACAGCGCGTAGACGCCCAAGCTCGCGAAGGCCCCGAACACCACCACGGCGGTGGCACCGACCGACGCGCCGGAGGAGATCCCGAGGACGAACGGGTCCGCGAGGGCGTTGCGCACCAGCGCCTGGATCGCGACGCCCACGACCGCGAGCCCGGCCCCGACCACGGCCGCGAGGAGCACCCGGGGCGTGCGGACGTGCCAGACGATGGCGTACTCGCTGACCTCGTCCGCACCGATGGAACCCCCAGTGATGGCGGCGCCGATGAAGTGGGCGACATCGCCGGGTGCCACGACCGTCGGACCCAGTGCGATGCCCGCGAGTACGGACACCACCAGGGTCACGGAGAGCACCGTCAGCGTGGTCAGGAGTCTGCCGCGGCCGGCCCGCCGCGCCTTCCGCTCCGCACCGGGGAGCGAGTCGTCCGGGGGCGGTGCGGGGTCGGCGGGGCGCGAGGGCGCGGTCCCGGAAGTGGCCTCGGTCATGAAGTCCCTTCGCCCTTGGGGCGGTTCGCAGTGGTTCGGCGTGTCCGCGGTGCGGCACGCTCCAGTAGTCGGCCGAAGGACGGGATGAGTTCCCTGCTGTTCGTGAACTGCTTCAGCTGTTCGTGAAGCGCACCGGCTGACGGTGAACCGCCGGTCAGCGTCGGGGCTTGGTTCCGCGCACGATCAGGCGCCGCGCGTGCTGGTCGTAGGGCTCGCCGTCGAAGCCGCCGAAGCACTCCACATCGGTGAAGCCCGCCGCCTCGAACAGGGCGCGCAGCTCCGCCGCGCTGTAGACGAAGGAGGTGATCGACGCCTCCCTCGCGATGCCGTCGCGTACGAGCGTCCAGTCGGTGCGCAGCCGGGTCCAGTCGTCCAGGACGGTGTCGCGCTGCACCACGTACGCGCCGTCGAGCTCGACCAGCTGGGGGCGCCCGATCCAGCCCGCGAGCACCTCTTTGCCCATGACGTCGATCAGCAGCTGTCCACCCGGCACCAGTGAGTCACGGGCGTTGGTCAGCACCCGGAAGTTGTCCTGCGGGTCGTCGAAGTAGCCGAACGAGGTGAAGACGTTGAGCACCACGTCGTACGAAGCGGGCTCCACGTGGGTGAGCATGTCCGCCCGCACCAGCCGCACTTCGGGAGCAGCCGTCTCGCAGACGGTTCGGGCCCGCTTCAGCATCTCGGCGCTGAGGTCGACACCCGTCACCGTGTAGCCGCGGCCCGCCAGTGGCACGAGGTACAGGCCAGGACCGCAGCACAGGTCGAGCACCCGGCTGTGCGCCGGGAATTCGAGCAGTGGGGAGTGGGCGACGACGTCCGCCGTCTCCGCGCGCCGCCGCTCGGAGAACATCGTCTCGGAGAAGTCCGACCAGAATCCGTCGTCCTCGTACCAGTGCATGCTGCGGCAACCTCGATCCAGTGGTCCTGTCCGGCCCGCACGCCACGGCCGAAGACCGTGTACGTAGGGGACTTGCGGACCATTGGTCGGCTGCGGGGCCCGGGTAGTTCCCGCCGGATCAGCCCGCGACCCCGAAGAGTTCCCCTTCCACCCGGTCGAGCGCGAGGCGTACCGCGCCGTGGGCCGCCGCCTCGTCCCCCAGGCCGGAGCGGACGTACAGACGCTGCTGTGGGGGCCGCTGGCCACCAGCATCACCAAGACGATCGGCGAGACGGTCGGCGTGGTGCGCGACGACGACTTCACCATCGGCCTGCGGCCGCTGACCGACCGCGCCGAGGGCGCCTGACCGCAGGAGTACCAGGACTACGGCTGGGAGGCCGAAGTCGCGGAGAACCCTTCCGAGTTGCAGGTCGCCCCGCACGAGGAGTGGAGTGTCGCGGGCAGGACACCGTGGGGTTCGGTCCTGCGGGCCTTCACCTACGACTACACGAAGGAGCGCCTGCGCAGTAACCTCGGCGGCTACCGCATCCCGGCCGGTCCCCTGCCCGGCGACAGCGGCAAGATCACCGGCTCCAAGGTCGCCCTCTTCGGCGCCTCTCCCGAGCTGACCCCGACCGTACTCTCGGGCATCGCGCGGGGCGAGTCCCTGCCCTACCCGACGCAGAACGGCAAGACCGCCGAGGAGAACGGCATCCGCCTCGGGGTGCACACCATCTCCGACTTCATCAGCACCGACGACGCCTATGTGAGGGCCCCCGCCGACGACCGCCTCGCCCTGGGCGGCCGCGCCGAGCTGCCCCGGCCACTCGCCGCCGGTGACAGCACGCTGTAGCTGGACTCGGGCGAACTGCTGGCCGACGGTGTCCACAACCGGCTGCTGCGCGTCGGCGACGAGTTCGTCCAGTCGTCGCTGAGCAGCCTCACCGCGGGCGGCGACAACAGCCTCCGGGTCCTCGACGCGATCAAGCAGTGGGACCACCGCGGTCAAGCCCGGCAGGGAGTGGTCGCTCCAAGAACTGGACGCCGCGGGCCGACCGATCGGCGCGGCCCAGCAGGTGGTCGCCCCCGAACCGAAGCTCGGCACCGCCCCGCTGCCCGCCCCGCACGACGGCGACCTCTACGAGACCAGGGTGACCACGAACACCCCGGCGACCGTGCGGTACGAGGTGACCGGCGGCGCCCTGCCCAAGGGCCCGCGCCTCAACAAGGACACCGGGGGCATCACCGGAGTCCCGGAGGACGAGACGAAGGCCGAGTGCACGGTCACGGCCCGGAACACGGACGGGCTGCCGGACGCACGGGCGACCTACACGATCACTGTGCGCCCGTTGACGCCGGCCCGGTGACACGGCTGCCCCTGGCCGAAGTCGGCCAGGGGCAGATCCGTACTACGCGCCGCTCGCGTCCAGCATGTCCTCGCGCTCGACGATCTTCACGCGCTCACGGCCCTGGGGCTCGCCCAGCGCCTTCTCGGCGGCGTCGAGCCGGTGCCAGCCGTCCCAGGTGGTGAACCGGACGTCCCGCTCGCCGAGGAACGCGTCCACGGCCTCCGGGTCGGGCGAGGCGGGGGTGTGCAGACGGTCGTTCGCGTGGTCGTCGAGGAGGCTGGCGACCGTCTCGTTGGCGTCGCCCTTGGTGTGGCCGATGAGACCCACGGGGCCGCGTCGGATCCAGCCGGTGACGTACGTCGACCGGAGGTGCTCCCCGGTCTCCTCGATGACCCGGCCGCCCTTGTCGGGCACGGTGCCCGACGCGACGTCCCAGGGCAGCTTGGGCAGCTCGTCGGAGAGGTAGCCGACGGCGCGGTAGACGGCGCCGAGGTCCCAGTCCTTGAACTCGCCGGTGCCCTTGACGTTGCCGGTGCCGTCGAGGGCGGTGCGCTCGGTGCGCAGGCCGACGACCTTGCCGTCGTCGCCGAGGATCTCGGTGGGCGACTCGAAGAAGTGCAGGAACAGTTTGTGCGGGCGGTCGCCGGTGTCGCGGATGGCCCAGTTCTCGAGGGTCTTGGCGACCATGTCGGCCTGCTTGTTGCCGCGCCGGGTGGCGATCGAGCCGTCGTCGTAGTCGATGTCCTCGGGGTCGACGATGACCTCGATGTTCGGGGAGTGGTCCAGCTCCCGCAGCTCCATGGGGCTGAACTTCGCCTGCGCGGGGCCGCGGCGCCCGAAGACGTGGACCTCCAGGGCCTTGTTGGCCTTGAGGCCCTCGTGGACGTTGGCCGGGATCTCGGTGGGCAGGAGCTCGTCCGCGGTCTTGGCGAGGATGCGCGCCACGTCGAGCGCCACGTTGCCGACGCCGAGGACGGCGACCTTCTCGGCCTCCAGCGGCCAGGTCCGCGGCACGTCCGGGTGGCCGTCGTACCAGGAGACGAAGTCCGCGGCGCCGTGGGAACCGTCGAGGTCGATGCCGGGTATGTCGAGGGCGCGGTCGGCGGTCGCGCCGGTGGAGAAGATCACCCCGTCGTAGAAGCTGCGCAGGTCGTCGAGGTTGATGTCGCGCGGGTAGTCGACGTTGCCGAAGAGGCGGATCTGCGGCTTGTCGAGCACCTGGTGCAGGGCCGTGATGATGCCCTTGATGCGCGGGTGGTCAGGGGCTACGCCGTAGCGGATCAGGCCGAAGGGGGCCGGCATCCGCTCGAAGATGTCGATGGACACACCGGGGTCGGCAGCCACTGCGGATTTCAGCAGCGCGTCGGCAGCATAGATCCCGGCCGGGCCGGCTCCGACTATGGCTACCCGCAGAGGGCGAGGCATGTTCAGGTCCCTTCGAGCGTTGGGTGACTCGACGGGAAGCCTAAACTAAGGCAAGCCTAAGTTAGTAATCGGGTTGGCTTTATGACCTCATAAGGCGGCCTTATGGGTTGCCCAAGTGTCACTGATGCCATGGTGCGGGGGTCCGCCCGGCGCCGGGCGGACCCCCTCTCACACGGCTCCGGGGCCGAGAAGCTGTCCCCCGTCCACGATCAGCGTCTCACCGGTGATCCACCGTGCGCCCGCTCCCCCGGCGAGGAACGCGATCGCCTCGCCGATGTCCTCCGGCTCACCGATCCGGCCGAGCGGCGTCGCTTCGGCGACCTTCGCCTCGTGCTCCTGCCACAGCGCCTCGGCCAGCTTGGTCCGTACGACGCCGGGCGCGATGGCGTTCACGCGGACCTTCGGGGCGAGTTCGAGGGCGAGTTGCTTGGTCAGATGGATGAGCGCGGCCTTCGACACGTGGTAGATACCGAAGTCGGCGGCGACCGAATAGCCGCCGATCGAGGCGGTGTTGACGACCGATCCGCCGTGCTCGCCCATCCACGCCTTCACCGCGAGCGACGTCCACAGGATCGGCGCCCACAGATTGACGTCCATCGTCTTGATGAAGCGGCCGTGGTCCTGGTCGATGACCGGGCCGTACGCCGGGTTCGTACCGGCGTTGTTGACGAGGATGTCGAGCCGCCCGTACGTCCCGATGACGAAGTCGACGCAGGCGCGGGCGGCGTCCTCGTCGGTGGCGTGCGCGCCGAACCCGACGACGCCCTCGCCGAGTTCGGCCGCCGCCTCCTTGGCGCGCTCCTCGCTGCGCGAGGTCACGACGACCTGCGCGCCCTGGTCGCGCAGGGCCGCGGCGGCCGCGAGGCCGATGCCTCGCGACGCGCCGGTGACGACGGCCACCTTGCCGTCGAGCGGGCGGCTCACCGCGCGGTCCGCTCGTTCTCGCGGCGGCGCAGTTCCCGCACCGCGATGGTGCGCTTGTGCACCTCGTCGGGCCCGTCCGCCAGGCGCAGGGTGCGCAGATGGGCGTACATGCTGGCCAGCGGGAAGTCGTCGGAGACTCCCCCGCCGCCGTGCACCTGGATGGCGCGGTCGACGACCTTCAGGGCGACCTCGGGCGCGGCGACCTTGATCGCGGCGATCTCCGTGCGGGCCTGCTTGTTGCCGACCGTGTCCATCAGGTACGCGGCCTTGAGGGTGAGGAGCCGCGCCATGTCGATCTCGATGCGGGCCTCGGCGATCCAGTCCTGGATGTTGGCCCGGTCGGCGAGCGGCGCTCCGAACGTCGTACGCGACTGCGCGCGGTCGATCATCAGGTCGAGGGCGCGCTCGGCCATGCCGATCGAGCGCATGCAGTGGTGGATGCGGCCGGGGCCGAGCCGCGCCTGGCTGATCATGAAGCCGTCGCCCTCGCCCGCGAGCAGCGCCGTGACCGGGACGCGTACGTTCTCGAAGAGCACCTCGGCGTGGCCCTCGCGGTCCTGGTAGCCGAAGACCGGAAGACCGCGCAGGACGGTGACGCCAGGGGCGTCGATGGGCACGACCATCATGCTCTGCTGGCGGTGGCTCGGTCCTTCCGGGTCGGTCTTGCCCATCACGATCAGGACCTTGCAGTTCTGGTGCAGGGCGTTGGAGGTCCACCATTTGCGGCCGTTGAGGACGTACTCGTCGCCGTCGCGCTCCATCCGCATCTCGATGTTGCGGGCGTCGGAGCTGGCGACCGCGGGCTCGGTCATCGCGAACGCGGAGGCGATCTCACCGGCGAGCAGCGGCTTGAGCCACTTCTCCTTGTGCTCCTCGGTGCCGAAGAGGGTGAGGACCTCCATGTTGCCGGTGTCCGGGGCGTTGCAGTTGGTGGCCTCGGGCGCCAGGTGGGCGCTGCGGCCCATGATCTCGGCGAGCGGCGCGTACTCCAGGTTGTTCAGTCCTGGACCCCATTCGGGGTGCGGGTGGAAGAGGTTCCACAGGCCTTGCTTCTTCGCCTCGGTCTTCAGCTCCTCGATGACCGGGGGCTGGAAGTGCGGATCGCCGGACTCGGCCATCTGCGCCTCGTAGACGGCCTCGGCGGGGTAGATGTGCTCGTCCATGAAGGCGAGCAGCTTGTCCTGGTACTCCTTGGCACGGTCGGAAAGGTCGAACACGAATCCTCCAACGGTCAGATGCTCACGGTGTCATTGGCCGGCCGACGGCGCGAGGAGCCGCGCGAGTGCGGCGGCCGTCGTGGCGGCGTCGCGGTGCACGACGCCGGCGATGCCGATGCGGTGCGCCGCGGTGATGTTCTGTTCCAGGTCGTCGACCATCACGGTGTCCTCCGGGCGTGCGCCGAGGCGCTCGCACGCGATGGCGTAGGCGCGCCGCGACGGCTTGCGCACACCGATCTCGCCGGACACGGTCACCGCGTCGAACATGGCGGGCAGGTCGAAGCCCGCGTAGCAGTTGTCGCCCAGGGAGTTGGAGAGCAGGCCGACGCGGTGTCCGTCGGCCCGCACCTTCGCCACGAGGGCGATCATGTCCAGGTCCGGGCGCAGTTGCGCCTGCATCCGGCCCACCAGCCCCTCGCCCACGGCCGGCACGCCGTGCGCCCGCAGCCGCTCGGCGAACCCGTCCTCGAACTCCCGCTCCCCGATGCGCCCTTCCTCGTGCGCCACAAGGAGCGCGCTGCTCTCCTCGTCCTTCGACAGGAGGCGCAGCAACAGCCGCCGCTCACCGCCGAGTTCCGCGCTCAGTTCCTCGAAGGCGGCGACCACGCTGCTGGTGAGCACGCCGCCGAAGTCGAACAGGACGGCGCTGCGGGTACGTTCCTCGCTCATCGCACCGTCTCCTGGTAGCGCCGCATGCCGCGCAGCCACCGGTCGTAGTCGCTGCCCTTGTGCCGGAAGAAGTCGAGCACCTGCGGATGCGGAAGCACGAGGAACCGCTCGTCCCCGATCGCCTCCGTCACGCGATCGGCGACATCGAGGGGCGAAAGCACCTCTCCGGCGTCCAACACGGCCTGGGCCGCGGCCCGTTCGACGGGATCGTCCGACCGCGTGCCCGCCCTGAGCAGCTCGGTCTCGACACCCTGCGGGCACAGACAGCTCACCCGTACGCCTTCGTTCCCGTACGTCACCGAGAGCCACTCGGCGAACGCGACCGCGCCGTGCTTGCTGACGGCGTACGTCGCCGAGCCGATCTGCGTGAGCAGGCCCGCGGCCGACGCGGTACTGAAGAAGTAGCCGCTGCCACGCTCCACCCAGCCGGGTACGAGGAGTTTCGCGGCGCGCACGTGCGCCATCACGTTGACGTCGAGCGCCCGGTTCCATTCCGCCTCGCTCGCGTCGAGGCCCGGCCCGCCGCCGACTCCGGCATTGGCGAAGTACAGGTCGACAGGACCGAAGCGCTCGTCGGCCACCGCGATCAGCCGCTCCAGGTCCGCCGTCGACGCGGCGTCCGCCGCCTCACCGAACACCCGCTCGTCGCCGTGGGCGCCGGCGAGCCGCTTCACCGTCGCGTCGAGCCGACCTCCGTCGAGGTCGGTCAGCAGGACGCCCCGAGCGTCACGCTCGAGGAGGCGTTGCGCGATGGCGGCGCCGATGCCGCCCGCCGCGCCCGTGACGATCGCGACTCTCCCGTTGATCTGCACGAACTCTCCCACTCGGTAGAACGAAGTGGCCCGAATCTGCCTTGGCTCGCTCTCACCGTAGTTGAATCCGATGTCAACTTCAATGGCTGCCGCGCAGGCTCATGCGGGGGCCTTCCCCGCGTCATTTGGGGTCGAGGGGGCGGAACGCGGGTGCTCGGCGCTCGAGATAGCTGGTGACGCCCTCGGTGGCGTCGGGATGCCGGAAGGCCTCCAGCATGAGGGCGTCCGCCGCGCCGACGGCCGTGGCGAAGTCGGTGTCGAGCGCCTGCAGGACCTGCCGCTTCATGACGCTCATCGACGCGGGCGAGCACCAGGTGGCCAGCTCCGTGGCGTAGTCGACCGCCGTATCGAGCAGCCGCTCCGGCTCGACGACCCTGTTGACCAGACCCATCTCGTAGGCCTCGGAACCACGCACCACGCGCCCGGACAGCAGCAGGTCCATGGCCCGGCCGGGCCCGACGAGCCGGGGCAGCAGCCAGGCGATGCCGTACTCGGCGATCAGGCCGCGCCGCGCGAACGCCGTGGTGAGCTTGGCGTCCGGCGTGCTCAGGCGGATGTCGCAGTACAGGGCCTGGACGAGACCGAGGCCCGCCGCCGCCCCGTTGATCGCCGCGATCAGCGGTTTGCGCAGGGTCAGCGGGAACCAGCGGGGGCGCTCCCGCTTCGGCACATCCCCCTCGGTCAGGTCCGTCGCCGCGCCGACCTGCCGCAGGTCGTCCATGTCCGCTCCGGCGCAGAAGCCCCGGCCCGCTCCGGTCAGGACGGTCGCGCGCACCTCGGGGTCGGCGTCCGCCTCGGCGAGCAGGGTGAAGCAGCGGGTTTCCAGTTCGTCGTTCCAGGCGTTCAGCCGCTCCGGGCGGTTCAGCGTCAGTACGAGCACGGGTCCGCACCGCTGGGCGAGCACCGTCTCCCGCTGCGGCGTCCGGCTGCCTCCACTCGCTGTCGTGGCACTCACTGTCGTGGCCTCCTTTTGAACGCTTCGCGCTCCGCGTCGTGGCCCGCCCTGTATATTTGAACCCAACGTCAAGTTCAATACTTTGAACACGCCCCTCACCAGCGGGAGTTCTGCACATGACGACACACATGCCGATCATCGAGTGGGAGAGCATCGCGGCGAGGGATGTCGCGACCAACGGCATCACGCTCCGGGTCTTCGAGCACGGCGACGGCAGCCCGGGGAAGCCTCCGGTGGTGCTGTGCCACGGCTTTCCGGAGCTGGCGTTCTCCTGGCGGCACCAGGTCCGCGCGCTCGCGGCGGCGGGATACCGCGTCCTGGTCCCCGACATGCGGGGATACGGGGGCAGTTCACGGCCGGAGGACGTCGACGCGTACGACGCGCTGACCCTCTGCGCCGACCTCGCCGGGCTCCTGGACGACATCGGGGCGGACGACGCGGTCTTCGTGGGGCACGACTGGGGTTCCATCGTCGTCTGGCAGATGGCATCGGCGTACCCGGAGCGCGTTCGCGCGGTGGTGGGGATGAGCGTGCCGGTGACGCCGCGCGCCCCTGCCCCGCCGCTGCCGATCCTGCGCTCGCGTCTCGGCGACGACTTCTACATCGTGTGGTTCCAGGAGCCGGGCGTCGCCGACCGGGCCCTGAGCCAGAACGTACGCAGGACCCTCGTCACGAGGGAGATCTACTCCGCCGCCTGGGCCGCACGGCCCGATGAGCAGCTGCCGCCTCCCCCGTGGCTGAGCGACGAGGAGCTCGCGTACTACGTCAAGACGTTCGAGGAGACGGGGTTCACCGGCGGCCTCAACTACTACCGCAACCTGGACCGCACCTGGGCGCTCACGGAGCATCTGGACGGCCGGCTCATCGCACAGCCGTCGCTGTTCATCACCGGCTCGAAGGACCCCGTGGGGAAGTTCATGCCCGCGCACGGCCTCGACCGTGTCCTCACCGATCTGCGCGGGCACGTCGTCCTGGACGGGGCGGGGCACTGGATCCAGCAGGAGCGCGCCGACGAGGTCAACGCCGCGCTGCTCGAGTTCCTCGCCGGCCTCGGCTGATAGCATCCGCAGCCACCGGTTATGCATGTGTTCGAACGACAGTGGATGGATCACATTGGCTGCCCAGGCCCCGGCCGCAGACGGCGGCCAGAAGCAACCGATCACACCGCGCAGCCCACGAGGTGTCAGGACGCGCAACGCCCTGATCGCGGCCGCCCGTGAGGTCTTCGAGCGTGACGGGTATCTGGACGCCCGGATCACGGACATCTCCAAGACGGCCCATGTCGCAGCCGGGTCGTTCTACACCTACTTCAACAGCAAGGAAGAGATCTTCCAGGCGCTCGTCGAGCAAGTGCAGGAGGAGATGCTCCACCCGCACCTGCGCGAGCGCACCGGCATCACCGACACCCGCGAGCTCATCGACGCCTCGAACCGCGAGTATCTGCGCGCGTACAAGAAAAACGCCCGCCTGATGGCGCTGTTCGAGCAAGTCGCCCAGATCGACGAGCAGTTCATGGCGCTGCGCATCGAGCGCGGCAACGCCTTCGCCCGCCGCAACGCCAAGCTGATCAGCGCGCTGCAGGAGAACGGCGAGGCCGACACCAGCCTGGATCCGCTGGTGACGGCGCACGCCTTGTCGGTCATGGTGAGCCGCATGGCCTACATGGTGTTCGTGCTCGGCCAGCGCATCCCGTTCGAGCGGCTCGTCACGACGCTCAACAAGATCTGGGAGAACGGACTCCAGCTGAAGGACGCCGAACCGGAGGCATGACCGGGGGCGGCGGCGGTCGCCTCAGAAGGGCTTGGTCGGCAGGTACTTGCCGTCCAGGGTGATGACGGCGCGCTCGCCGCCCTCGGGGTCGGCTACCTTCTTGACGTCCAGCTTGAAGTTGATCGCGCTGATGATGCCGTCGCCGAACTCCTCGTGGACCAGGGCCTTCAGCGTCGTGCCGTAGACCTGGAGCATCTCGTAGAAGCGGTAGATCGTCGGGTCGGTGGGGATGCCGCCCTCGATCGAGCCGCGGGTCGGGATGGTCTGGAGGAGCAGCGCGGCGTCGTCGTCCAGGCCGAGGAGTTCGGCGACGGCCTTCGCCGGCTGCTCGGGCAGGGCGTGCTGGCCGAGCACGGCGGCGGTGACGAAGGCGACCGAGAAACCGGCGGCGTCGGCGATCTGCTGCCAGGACAGGTCCTTGCGGAGCTTGGCCTCGACGGCGGTCGTGGCCAGGGTCTGGCGGGCGGTGGGGTCGAACTGGGCGTGCACCATGGGGAGGGCTTCCTTTCGGGAGGGGGCCGCGCCGGATGGGCGGCGGGTTCTTCTGGTTCTTCTGGTTCAGGCCACGAGCGTGGCCGTGCGGCCGGTGGCGTCGAGTTCCTCGACGGTGCCGGTGGGGATGTCGTAGACCCAGCCATGCAGAGTGAGCGTCTGCGCGGCCAGGGCTCGGGCCACCGAGGGGTGGGTGGCCAGATTCGCCAGCTGGGCGCGTACGTTCTCGCGCACCAGGGCGTCCACCTTCCGCTCGCCGGTCTCCGCGGTGACGCGGGCCCGTGAGGCGTCCGCGTGCCGCAGCCAGTCGGCGATCGCGGGGGCGGCGGTCAGGTCGTGGTTCTCGGCGAGCGCGGTCATCGCGCCGCAGGCGGAGTGCCCGCACACCACGATCGCGGTGACGCCGAGGACGGCGACGGCGTACTCGATGCTGGCCGCCACGCCGTCCGAGCCGGGGGTGTGGGCGGGGACGAGGTTGCCGGCGGTGCGGATCACGAACAGCTCACCCGGCTCGCTCTGGGTGATCAGCTCCGGCACCACCCGGGCGTCGGAGCAGCTGATGAACAGCGCCGTCGGCCGGTGGGTCGCGGCCAGCGCGGCGAAGAGCTCCGCCTTGGCCGGATAGACATCCCGCCGGAATCGCGTGACGCCCTCGGTGAGGTCTGGCATGGTCACTCCCTTCCTGGCTGCCCGCTGTGTGGGGCGGCTCCTCGCTGCCCGTTCGTGGGGCGGCGAGATCCACCATGCACGACCTGCACTTATAGCGTCCAATACGCAATATCCATGACTTCTATCGATGCCATCTATAGCTCCGTCTATGCTTGAGGGCATGGCTCCGGAGCTCCGTCATCTGCGCTATCTGCTCGCCGTCGCCGAGCACGCCAACTTCACCCGTGCCGCCGAGGAGCTACGGGTGTCCCAGCCGACGCTGTCCCAGCAGATCAAGCAGCTCGAGCGAACCGTGGGCACTCAGCTCCTCGACCGCACCGGACGGACCGTCCGGCTCACCGACGCGGGCGAGACCTACGCCCATTACGCCCGCAGGGCCCTGCGGGACCTCGCCACGGCCGAGCGCGCCGTTCTGGACGTCGCCGATCTCTCCCGCGGACATCTCCGCCTGGCGATCACCCCGACGTTCACCGCCTACCTCGTCGGCCCCCTGGCCGCGGAGTTCCACGACCACCACCCCGGCATCACGCTGGACGTCAAGGAGATGACGCAGGAACGCATCGAGGCCGGGCTCCTCGCCGACAAGATCGACCTCGGCATCGCCTTCCACGGCCCGCACGCACCCGGCATCGCCGCCACCGCCCTGTTCACCGAGACCCTCGGCCTGGTCGTCGGCGCCCAGCACCCCGGCACCGAGCGTGAAGTGCCCCTACCCATCGGCGAATTGACGGAGCGCCAACTCGCGCTCCTCAGCGGCGACTTCGCCACCCGCACCCATATCGACGGCTACTTCACCGCGCACGGGGTGCGGCCGCGCATCGCGGTGGAGGCCAACTCCATCCAGGCGCTCACCGAGATCGTCCGGCGCACCGACCTGGCCACCGTGCTGCCCGACGCCGTCACGCACGACCACCCCCATCTGACCCCGGTCCCGCTGGATCCTCCCCTGCCCGCCAGGACCGTCACGCTCCTGCACCGCGACAGCGCCTACCGCAGCGCCGCGTCCCGCGCCTTCACCCGCGTCACCGAGCGGCTCGTCGCCGCCCGCGCCTACGCCCCCGCCTGAGGCGGCCGCCCCCAGGGCGCTTCGAGCGCCGCCCGCAGCGCCACGACCGCCGACCGGCCGATCCGCTCGGCGAGTTGATCCTCGAGCCCGTCGAGAATCCGCTCCGCCCTGCCGTGCACGCGCTCGCCCTCCGGGGTGCGCCGGATCAGCCGGCGGCGGGCCGACGCGGGATCGGGGGCCTGCTCCAGGAGCCCGGCGGATACCAGTCCGTGCACGGCCTGGTGCGCGGTCTGCCGGGTGACACCCATGCGCCGGGCGAGCTCGGAGACCGTGGTGCCCTCCTCGTCCAGCACGGAAAAGAGCTGGGCCTGAGTCGGGGACACAGGCGTCGCCCCCTCCTCCTCCAGAGCCGCGAGCAGCGCGTCCTCGAACCAGCGCCGGGCCGCGCCCAGGAGTTGCGGAAGGTTGCTGCGGGTGGAAGTCATCGGGTCCTCGTGGCAGTCGTCAGGTCCCCGCAGGAGTCATCAGGACCTCGCGGAAGTCATCAGGCCCTCGGAGAAGCGGCGTATCCGCAGGCCGGACAGGCAGGGGCGGGACGGAGTCTACGACCGGCGGCCTTGCCCATCGACGACCCTCCATGTCAGGCTACCTGACATTCATCACCGGCCCACCGCGCACCCGAGCAACCCCGGAGAGCTCATGACCATCGAGTACGCCACCCGCTACCGAAGCGCCTCACGCATCCCGGCGGACCCCGGCAAGCCCTACGTCATCGAGAAGGGCGAGGGAGACCGCGCCCACCTGTTCGGTGACCTGATCACCATCTACGCGGGCGGCGAGCAGACCGAGAACACCTTCAACTTCTTCACCTGCGAAGGCCCCAAGGGCGACATCATCCCGGCCCATCTGCACCGCGACACCTACGAGGTCTTCTACGTCACCCAGGGCGCGGTCCGGCTCTTCGTCGAGGACACCGAGGGCCACCAGCAGGAGAAGCTCCTCACCCCTGGCGACTTCGGCTTCGTACCGAAGAACTGCCCGCACGCCTACCGCATGGAGCGCCACCACAGCCAGGTCGTCGGTGTCGCCGCCGGGCCCGGCGGCACCTTCGAGCGCTTCTTCGAGACCCTCGGCGCGCCCGCCGAACAGCTCGGGCTGCCGCACGAGCCGCTCGTCCCCGCCCCGCCCCAATTCGCCTCCGTGCCCCAGCAGTACGATGTGCGTTTCCTGCCCGACCACCAGTGGAGCACCCAGTGACGGCCGACCGCCCCAGCCTCTTCCAGGTGATCGGCGCACCTCACCCCGACGTCGCGGCACTGCCACCCGCCGCCCCCTGCGAGCCGGGCGTCAGCGTGCTGCGCGGGATCCCCTACGACATCCCCGAAGGCAGCCGACCGCTGGAGCTGGACCTGTGGCTGCCCGAAAAGGCCGGGCAATCCCCCACGCCCGCCCCGCTGGTGCTCTTCGTGCACGGCGGGGCCTGGCGCCGGGGTCGGCGCGACGACATGGGGCTGCAGACGCGTTCGTGGTCGCCCGGTCCCTTCGCACGCATCGCGGCGGCGGGCTTCGCGGTCGCCTGCGTCGACTACCGGCTCAGCGGCGAGGCCGTCTTCCCCGCCCCGCTTGACGACCTGCGCGCCGCCCTGCGGTGGCTCACGCTGCGCTCCGACGAGCTCGGCATCGACACCGGGCGGACGGTGGTGTGGGGCGAGTCCGCGGGCGGACACCTCGCCTCCCTCCTCGCGCTCACCCACACCGAACCGCCGGTGGCGGGCGGCGTCATCTGGTACGCGCCGAGCGACCTGACCACTGCCCGAGGCGGCTACGACCCGTCGAACCCCGCCTCCCCCGAAGCGCTCCTGCTCGGATCGACCCCCGCCGCCGTACCCGAACTCACCCGCGCGGCAAGCCCGCTCGCCCAGGTCCACCCCGAAGCGCCGCCGCTCTTCCTCGTCCACGGCGAGGACGACTCCCTCGTGAGCCGAACCCACAGCGAGGCCCTGGCGGACCGCCTGCGGGAGGCGGGCGCACGGGTCGAACTGTGGACGGTCCCGGGCTCCGACCACGTCTGGTACGGGCTGACCGAGGCGCAGGCGGAGCACATCTTCAACCGCTCGCTCGCCTTCGCCCGCGGCGTCACGGACTGACGGCGGCCCGGCGACGCCGCGGCACGGACGCGCGTCCTCAGGCAGGCATCCCGCGCTCGGCCAGGCCGCTCTCGTACGCGATGATGACGAGCTGCGCACGGTCGCGGGCGGTCAACTTGGCCAGGAGGCTGCTCACATGGGTCTTCACCGTCGGCAGGCTGATCACCAGGTGTGCGCCGATCTCCGCATTCGACAGGCCGTTGGCGATCAGCACGAGCACCTCCTGTTCCCGCTTGGTGAGTCCGACGAGGCCGGGTGCGGACCGGTCGGGTTCGGCGTGGCCCGAGAAGTCCGCGATCAGGCGGCGGGTGACCGTCGGTGCCAGGACGCCCTCGCCGGTGGCCACGACACGGATGCCGGCGACCAGGTCGGAGGGCGAGGCGTCCTTCAGCAGGAATCCGCTCGCGCCCGCCCTGAGGGCCGGATACACGTACTCGTCCATGTCGAACATCGTGAGCGCGAGCACCCGCACCCCGGCCAGGGCCTCGTCTGAGCAGATGTGCCGCGTGGCGGCGATCCCGTCCATCACCGGCATGCGGAGATCCATCAGGACGACGTCCGGGGCGAGTTGCCGGGCCAGTTCCACCGCTGAGGCGCCGTCCGCCGCCTCGCCGACGGTCGTCATCCCGGGCGTGGCATCGATGAGCACACGGAAGCTGCCGCACAGCAGCGCCTGATCGTCCGTGATCAGCACTCGGATCGCCTCGGCCATCCCGCGTTCCTCGCATGCTGTTCAACGGGGCTTTGGATTCGGCAACTTTAGCAGTGCGGTCCTGTGAGCCCCCTCTCAACTGCGGCTGTACGTCGCCGTGTTGGGGCGTGCTCCGTACTGGGGTCACGCATCCCACCGACGGTGGCGCACATAACCCAGCACGAGCGCCGCCACCGTCCAGACGAGCAGCACCGCGCCCCCGGTGTACGCGTCGCTCGCGTCGACGGTCAGCATCCGCGCGCCGGCCCGGTCGGGGAAGTACCGTGCCACCTCCTCCGTGGCCCCGATGACGGAGAGGATCTGGGACCCGGCGAGCACCGTCGGCAGCAGGACGGCCAGGGGGACGACGGCGCTGCGGGCCGCCGCGGCCGTACCGGCGGCGAACAGGCTCATCAGCGTCAGATACAGCGCCGCCCCCGCCAGGGCCCGGGGCACGCCCTCCGCCCCGATCGAGGTGCCGTGGGGGCCCAGGGCGAGCTGGGTGACCAGGTAGCCGACGACGGTGACCGGGATCGCGACGAGCAGCGCGGCGGCTGCGGTGACGGCCATGTTCGCCGCGTACAGCCGCCCGCGCCGGGGCACGGCGAGCAGCGAGACCCGCATCATCCCCGACCCGTATTCGCTGCTGAAGACGAGCACACCGAACACGAGCAGAGCGAGCTGCCCGTAGAGGACGCCGTCGAGGCCGGCCTGCTCGGCGGTGAATCCGTCGCGCAGCATGCCGCTGCCGCTGTCCGAACACGGCCTGCACCGCCGGACTCCCGCCTTCGTGGCCCCGGCCCCCCGTCAGCGTCAGCAGGGCGGCGCCCGCCGCGCACACCCCGCCGATGACGACCGCGGACGGCCCCGGCTGCCGCCGCCACTCCACCGCCACCGAGTACAGCGCGTACGCGGCGGCGAGGAACGAGGTCGGCCCGAGTCCGAACGGCAGTGCCGCACAGGCGGCGAGCAGCACGAACGCGAAGACCGGCACGGGCCACAGCCGACGGACTGCGACCGGCAGCGCGGCGCTCAGCGAAAGGAGCCACACGGCGGTGTCGCTCGCCTCACCGCTCGAGGCTTCCCGCAGCGGGGCCAGTTGAGGGAGCAGTGCGAACCCGAGTGCCGCCGACACATCGAGCACGATCAGGCGCCGCCGCCGGACATCGCTCACGCCCCCGCGGTCGGCTGTGGTCTGACGGTCAGCATCTGGTGTGCCGAGCCGACGGGTCCGGTGACGTCGTGCAGGACGGTGCTCGTGACGCCGTGGCCCGTGCCGCCGAAGACGACGGTGGTGTCGAGGCCGGTCCAGCGGCCCTCGGGCTGCCGGTACAGATGCAGGGTCAGGTCGACGTTCGGGTACATCCAGGCGGTGGGCGGCTGGCGTACGGCGATGCCGTTCGCGGTGTCGACGAGGCCCACGTACGACGCGAGCGGGCTCGCGCTCTCGCCCGCGACGAGATCAAGTGCCGTGGAGATCCAGGCAGTTGTGCGTCCCGGCTGCGGCGGGGCAAGCGGACGGACCTCGACGGAAGCGATGTAACCGCCGGGCCAGAGTGAGGCCATGTCCCACGGGGCGACCTCGTCGGGCGGGGCGAGCGGGGCCGGGGCACCGCCCGCGACGGCGCTCGTGTCGAGCGCGGCAAGCAGCCAGGCGCGGGCGCGGACCACCGCCCGGTCGGCGACCAGCACGGTGGCCTCGATCAGCTCGATGGTGCGGCCGGGGCGGACGGTCTCCACCTGGATCTCGCACTCGTCGAGCGCGAGGCGCCCCAGGATGTCGAAGCTGATCCGGCCGATGACCAGGCCGGTGTCGGTGGTCCTGTCGGTGGTCCTGTCGGTGGTCCTGTCGGCCAAGTGGCGTTCGATGGCGTGGACCACGAGGCCGCCGAGCGGACTGAAGTGCAGCTCGTCGGGGTCCCAGGCGCCGCTCGCGTGGACGGTGGGCTTGTAGCGGTGCTCGTCTATCCGCTCGTAGTAGCTGTCCGGAACCGGTGCGCCGGTGTTCAACTGGCCTCCCTCTGTCGTGCCTTCGGTGATCGTACGGCGCCTCCTGTCACCGCCCGCGCGCAGAAACGGCGTCCGGGCCGACCCACGGGGGCCGGCCCGGACGCCGTCATCTGACGCGCCAGGCGACGCAGACGCGTCGGACGCCTCAGACCAGGTCGAACCGGTCCAGGTTCATGACCTTGTCCCACGCCTTGACGAAGTCCTTCACGAACTTCCCCTTCGCGTCATCGCTCGCGTAGACCTCCGCGACCGCGCGCAGCTCGGAGTTGGAGCCGAAGACGAGGTCGGCGCGCGTACCGGTCCACCTGACCTCGCCCGTGGCGGCGTCGCGCCCCTCGAACGTGTCCTGGGCCTCGGACGTCGACTTCCACTCCGTGCCCAGGTCGAGCAGGTTGACGAAGAAGTCGTTGGTCAGCGTCCCGGGGGTGGTGGTGAGGACGCCGTGCTTCGACTGCTGGTGGTTGGCGCCGAGGACGCGCAGGCCACCGACGAGGACCGTCAGCTCGGGGGCGCTCAGGGTCAGCAGGTTCGCCTTGTCGAGCAGCAGGTACTCGGCCCCGAGGCGGTTGCCCTTGCCGATGTAGTTGCGGAAGCCGTCGGCGCTCGGCTCGAGCGCGGAGAAGGACTCCACGTCCGTCTGCTCCTGCTCGGCGTCCGCGCGGCCCGGCGTGAACGGGACCTCGATGTCGACGCCGCCGTCCTTGGCGGCCTGCTCGACACCGGCGGCACCTGCGAGCACGATCAGGTCGGCCAGCGAGACCTGCTTGCCGCCGCTCTGGGCCGAGTTGAAGGACTCCCTGATCCCTTCCAGGGTGCGCAGCACGGTGGCCAGCTCGTCGGGCTGGTTGACCTCCCAGCCGCTCTGCGGCTCGAGGCGGATGCGGGCGCCGTTGGCGCCGCCGCGCTTGTCGCTGCCGCGGAAGGACGAGGCCGAAGCCCACGCGGTGGACACCAGCTGGGACACCGTCAGGTCCGATGCGAGGACCTGCGTCTTGAGGGCGGCGATGTCCCCGGCGTCGATGAGCTCGTGCGTGACCGAGGGCAGCGGGTCCTGCCACACGAGCTGCTCCGCCGGGACCTCCGGGCCGAGGTAGCGCACGATGGGGCCCATGTCGCGGTGGGTCAGCTTGAACCACGCGCGCGCGAAGGCGTCGGCGAACTCCTCGGGGTTGTCCTTGAAGCGCCGCGAGATCTGCTCGTAGGCCGGGTCGAGGCGGAGCGAGAGGTCGGTCGTGAGCATCGTCGGCGCGTGCGTCTTCGACGCGTCGAAGGCGTCGGGGACGGTGCCCGCCCCGGCGCCGTCCTTCGGCCGGTACTGGTAGGCGCCCGCGGGGCTCTTGAACAGCTCCCACTCGTAGCCGAAGAGGATCTCGAAGAAGCTGTTGTCCCAGGTGACCGGGGTGTTCGTCCAGATGCCCTCGAGCCCGCTGGTGATCGCGTCGGCGCCCACACCGGTGCCGTTCGTGCTCTTCCAGCCGATGCCCTGCTGCTCCATCGGGGCGGCCTCGGGGTCGGGACCGACGTTGTCCGCGTCGCCCGCGCCGTGGGTCTTGCCGAAGGTGTGGCCGCCCGCGATCAGCGCGACGGTCTCCTCGTCGTTCATGGCCATCCGGCGGAACGTCTCACGGACGTCGCGGGCCGCGGCGATCGGGTCCGGGTTGCCGTTGGGGCCCTCGGGGTTGACGTAGATGAGGCCCATCTGGACGGCGCCGAAGGGCTTCTCCAGCTCGCGGTCGCCGGAGTAGCGCTCGTCGCCGAGCCAGGTGGTCTCGGGACCCCAGTAGACGTCCTCGTCGGGCTCCCAGACGTCCGGGCGGCCGCCGCCGAAGCCGAAGGTCTTGAAGCCCATCCCCTCCAGGGCCACATTTCCGGTGAGGATCATGAGGTCGGCCCAGGAGAGGCTCTGGCCGTACTTCTTCTTGACCGGCCACAGCAGGCGGCGGGCCTTGTCGAGGCTCGCGTTGTCCGGCCAGCTGTTGAGGGGGGCGAAGCGCTGCTGACCGGCCCCGGCGCCGCCGCGGCCGTCGCTGATGCGGTAGGTGCCCGCACTGTGCCAGGCCATCCGGATCATCAGCGGGCCATAGTTGCCGAAGTCGGCGGGCCACCAGTCCTGGGAGGTGGTGAGCACCTCGGCGATGTCGCGTTTCACCGTCGGCAGGTCGAGGGTGTTGAAGGCCTCGGCGTAGTCGAACTCTTCGCCCAGCGGGTTCGCCACGGCGGGGTTCTTGGCGAGGATCTTCAGGTTGAGCTGGTCCGGCCACCACTGGCGGTTTCCGCCGCCCTGGGTCGGGTGCGGTGCGCGACCGTGCACGACCGGGCAACCGCCTGCCCCTTCCGGCTGCGGGTCTTCGGTGACGATCGGGTCGTGGTTCTCAGTCATGGGAATCCTTCCGGACGGGGCGGATCACAGTGCTCAAGAACTGCGGAGTGGTGAACCGGTCGGGGCACGGGCCGGTTACGGCGGGGTGGCCACCGACGGGGCACCGGCGCGCACACGGACGATGCGCTCGGGGTCGACAGGGGCAGGATTCTCCAGCAGAACCCGGGCTTCGAACGGCTTCTGGGCGAGGACTTCCGCACGCTCGCCGTACCGATCGTCGGCGAGCGGGGCACCGGATGCCGCTTCGAGCGGACCCGTCTGCTGAAGCCACGCGCTTTCCCTGCTGTTGCCCTGTCCCTTGGCTGTCGGCCGGAACCGATCCTACGATGGACCAAGTCCAAGTCAATACGACAGACAGGGCGCCGGACGGATTCATTTGTCGGACGATGCTCGACGATGCGAAGTTAGGCTGGTGGACATGAGCGACCTGCTCGAACGGCTCCGCGGACGGGGCTGGCGGATGACCGCTCAGCGCCGGGTGGTCGCCGAGGTGCTCGACGGCGAACACGTCCATTTCACCGCGGACGAGGTGCTCGCGCGCGCCACCGCCCGGCTGCCGGAGATCTCCCGCGCCACCGTCTACAACACCCTCGGTGAGCTCGTCTCGCTCGGCGAGGTGATCGAGGTGGCCACCGACGGCCGCGCCAAGCGGTACGACCCGAACGCCCACCATCCCCACCAGCACCTGGTCTGCTCGGGCTGCGGCGCCATCCGCGACGTACACCCCGACGGCGACCCGCTGACCGCGCTGCCGCCCTCCGAGCGGTTCGGCTTCCGTGTGTCCGAGGCCGAGGTGACCTATCGGGGGCTGTGCCCCGAGTGTGCGCAGGCCTGACCGACTCCTCGCACGGGCGGGGCTCTGGGGTACGGGGTAACGCGAGGTGCCCGATGAACCAGTCCCTGGCGAGGTCGGCGACCTGGTCCAGGGCTCCGGGTTCCTCGAAGAGGTGCGTGGCCCCCGGGACGACCTCGAGCCGGTTCTCGCAGCGCAGTTCCGCCTGCGCTGCACGGTTGAGGTCGAGCACCATCGTGTCGTGCCCGCCGACGATCAGCAGGGTCGGCGCGTGTACGTCGCCGAGGCGGGGCGCGGCCAGATCGGGCCGTCCGCCCCGGGACACCACGGCACCGACGGCCGTGTCGTCGGCGTCGTCGTCAGCGGCCGCCCGCAGCGCCGCAGCGGCACCGGTGCTCGCTCCGAAGTAGCCGATCGCCAGGGATTCGCGCTCCCGCAGCCAGCGGGTGGCCCCCGACAGCCTCGCGGCCAGCGTGTCGATGTCGAAGACGTTCGCGCGGTCGGCCTCCTCGACCGGTGTGAGCAGGTCGAAGAGCAGCGTGCCGAGGCCCGCCGCACGCAGGGCCGACGCCACCGACCGGTTGCGCGGGCTGTGCCGGCTGCTGCCGGAGCCGTGGGCGAACATCACCACCGCTCGGGCGCCCTGAGGCAGAGCGAGATCTCCGGCCAGCGCCACCCCGCCCGCGTCGACCTCGACCTCGGCAGCGACCTCGACGGGTCCGGAGCCGGCGGCCGCGGACCGCGCCAGGCATGCGATCACTTCCTCGTCGGTGGTCTGCGAGAAGTCCCGGTACCACTGGCCCACGGAGCCGAACAGGTCCGGCGCGGCCAGGCACACCACCTCGTCCGCCACCTCGCGCATCCGGCCCAGCGTGTCCGCCGGCGCAGTCGGCACGGCGAGCACCACGCGGGCCGCGCCCTGCGCCCGTGCGACCCGGCACGCGGCTGCGGCCGTGGCGCCGGTCGCGATCCCGTCGTCCACCACGATCACGGTGCGGCCGTCGACCACCGTCCGAGGCCGCCCTTCGCGGTACCGCAGCGCCCGCCGCAGCAGCTCCTGTTCCTCGTCGCGCTCCACCGCCTCGATGTCCGCGGGCCGGATGCCGCAGTGGCGCACGATCTCGTCGCTGATGACCCGCACGCCGCCCTCGCCGATCGCCCCGAACCCCAGTTCCGGCCGGTAGGGGACGCCGAGCTTGCGGACCACGATCACATCGAGCGGGGCGCCGAGCGCCCGCGCCACTTCGAAGGCCACCGGCACGCCGCCCCTGGGCAGGCCCAGGACGACCGGCCGCTCCTTGCCCAGGCCCCGCACCGCCGCGGCAAGGCGGCGCCCGGCATCCACACGGTCGCTGAACAGCACAGTGTTCGCCCCATCTCGTTCGCCCCGGCTCAGGGGACGGCAGGGACATCCGTGTCTTCGGCCTATCTCTGTCCGCGGCATTCCGCAACCGGAGAGGCGACAATGAAGGTGCGGAACGCGCCCGCCCTAAGCGGAGAGGCGGCATGGAGATGCCGTACGTGACGGTCACCGCCCTGAGCCATCCGGGGCTGATGCGCGACCACAACGAGGACAGTCTCGCTGTCGGGCCATGGACGCTGTGCGGAACCGATACCGAGAACCCGCAGACGCTGGGGTTCCCGCTCGGTACGCCGCTCGTCGTCGCGGTCGCCGACGGCATCGGCGGCCAGCCGGCCGGCGAGGTCGCCAGCAGCCTCGTCGTCCGGCACCTGGCCTCGATCGGACCCACCCTGGACAGCGGGCAAGCCGTGCGCGACGCACTGCACGCCTGCAATCACTCCGTGTACGCGGCGGCCGACCGCGACCCGGAGCTGACCACCATGGGGACGACGGTCGCCGGGGTCGTGGTCCTCCCGACGGAACTGCTGGTGTTCAACGTCGGTGACAGCAGAGTGATCGACGTGAGCAGCAGCCGTACGTCGCTCCACCGGATGAGCGTCGACGACAGCCCGCCACTGGAACCCGGCCGGCGCACCACGTCGATCGTCACGCAGTCGCTCGGCGGCGCTCCGCGGTTCACCGCGATCGAGCCGCACATCAGCACGGCACCCCTCAGCACCGGGGGACGCTATCTGGTGTGCAGCGACGGCCTGACCGACCCCGTGCCCGAGGACGCGATCGACGAGGTGCTGCGGGCCCACGACGGCGGACGGGCGGCCTTCGGACTGTGGAAGTCCGCCATCGAGGCCGGCGGCCCCGACAACATCACCCTCGCGTTGATCGGCATCGCCGATTGACCGACTCATCGACCCCACGACACCCCAGGGAGAGCCCGTGTGATCACGCTGTTCTTCTGCGGCGACGTCATGCTCGGCCGTGGCGTGGACCAGATACTGCCGCACCCCGGCGACCCAAAGCTGCGCGAGAGATATGTGCGGGACGCCAACGGGTACGTAGCCCTGGCGGAGGCGGTGAACGGGTCCATTCCCTGTCCGGTCGACTTCTCGTGGCCCTGGGGGGACGCGCTGGAGGTCCTCGACGCGGCCGCGCCCGACGCCCGCGTCATCAACCTGGAGACCAGCGTCACGCGGAGCGGCTCGTTCGCGCCCGGCAAGGACATCCACTACCGGATGCATCCCGCCAACCTCCCCTGTCTGTCGGCCGCCCGGCCCGACGTCTGCGTCCTGGCCAACAACCACGTGCTGGACTTCGGCCGCCGCGGCCTGACGGAGACGCTCGACTCACTGGCCGACGCACGGCTGCGGACGGCCGGCGCGGGCCGGGACGCCGCCGCGGCGAGCCACCCGGCGATCGTCCCGCTCGACGGCGGGACCCACCGGCTCCTGGTCTTCTCCTTCGGCATGCCGTCCAGCGGCGTTCCGCGCAACTGGGCGGCGACCGAAGACCGTGGCGGGGTGAGCTTCGTGGCCGGTCCTTCCGATGTCGCCGCGGCCGAAGTGGCCTACCGCGTACGGCGGATGAAGCGTCCTGGCGACATCGCGATGGTCTCGGTCCACTGGGGTTCCAACTGGGGCTACCGCGTGCCCCGGGACCAAGTCGCCTTCGCACATGCCCTGATCGACGCCGGAGCGGATGTCGTGCACGGCCACTCCTCACACCACCCTCGCCCTCTGGAGACGTATCAGGGCAAGCTCGTCCTGTACGGCTGCGGCGATTTCATCAATGACTACGAAGGCATCACGGGGTACGAGCAGTACCGCGACGACCTGCGGCTTCTCTTCCTCGCCTCGCTCGAACCCGGCACGGGCAGACTCAACGAGCTGCGCATCGTCCCACTGCAGGCCCGGCGCATGCGTCTGTGCCACGTCTCGCCGGAGGACTCCCGGTGGGTGCGCTCGCTCCTTGACCGGCTCGCCTCGGGGTTCCGCCCCTGCGTCGCCACCGACTCGGGGCACATCTCCATGTCGCCCTGGGCGGCCTGACGCCCGGTCAGCTCGCGATCGACTCCAGGAACGCGCCCGCCGCCGGTGAGCACCGTGTCCGGCTCCATGCCATCCATCGCGCTGCGCGATCGTTCGCATGACAAGGATGTGTTGGACTCATCAATGGGGGTGGCCGCAGGCTGACTGCCATGACACAGACGGGACTTCACCGCCTCGGCACCGCGGCTCCGGAGGAGCACACCGGCCCACCCCGGGGCCTGCTGCTGCTCATGGCCGTCGCCACCGGCCTGTCCTGCGCGGGCAATTACATAGCCCAGCCGCTCCTCGACCTCATCTCCCACGACCTGCACCTCGGCAGCGTCCTTGCGGGCCTCGTCGTCACCGCATCGCAGGCCGGGTACGCACTCGGCCTGCTGCTGCTCGTGCCGCTGGGTGACGTCATCGACCGGCGCCGCCTCGCGGTGACCCTGTTCCTGGCCACCGCGCTCTTCCTCACCGTCTCGGCCCTCGCGCCCAGCGGCCCGGTCCTCCTGGCCGGCACCGTCCTCGCGGCCATCACCTCCGTCGGCGCCCAGGTAGTCGTCGCACACGCCGCCGCCCTCGCCACCGCTCAGACGCGGGGACGCACCGTCGCCACCGTCATGTCGGGCGTCCTGCTCGGCGGCCTGCTGGCCCGCACCGCTGCGGGCGGCCTGTCCGAACTGGGCGGCTGGCGCACCGCGTACTGGGTACTCGCCGTCCTCATGGCGGGCGCCGCCGTCACCCTCCACCGCCGCCTGCCGCATCTCACGGCCACCGCCGAACTGCGCTACCCGGCGCTGCTGCGCTCCACCCTCTCCCTGCTGCGCAATGAGCCGTTGCTGCGCCGCCGCGCCCTGCTCGGCGGCCTCTCCCTCGCCTCCTACAGCGCCCAACTCACCGCGCTCACCTTCCTGTTGGCCGGTGCTCCGTTCCGCTGGTCCGCGTCCTCCATCGGCTTGTTCGGCCTGGTCGGCGCCGTGGGCGTGCTGGCGATGACGTTCGCGGCGCGCCTCAGCGACCGCGGCCACGCCCGGAAGGTGACCGGCTGCGCGACCGCCCTGCTGCTCACCGGCTGGCTGATCCTGTTCGCGGGAGAGCGTTCCCTGGCCTGGCTCGCGGCAGGTGTCATCGCCCTGAACATCGGCCAGCAGGCCGTCCTGAACAGCAGCCAGACCATCCTGTTCGCCCTGCGCCCCGAAGCCCGCAACCGCATCAACTCGGCCTTCTCGACAGGCCTCTTCCTCGGCGGCGCCATCGGCTCCGCGCTCGCCTCCGTCGTCTGGGCGACAGCGGGCTGGCCCGGAGTCTGCGTCCTGGGCGCGGCCCTGTCCGCCGGAGCCGTCGCCGTCTCGGCGTGGGAAAGCGTCCGCGCCTCAGCATGACCCTCCGTCAACAACCCTCAAGATATGCTCGGTTGTCGCCCGGCAAAGGGGCTGGGGGAGGCAAGTGGGGGCCCGGGATCAATGACTACGCGTCTGGTGTTCGTTCACGGGGTCGGGGGACCGCGCGACACCGCCGCCGAGCTCGGCGAGTGGCTGCGGGCGCTGACTGACGGCGCACGGGCCGCCGGACATTCCCGACGGGCACCGCATCTTCTGCACGGCGGCGCGGTGGACGTGCGATTCGCCTATTACGGCGACCTGTTCACCGATGACCAGGCCCAGGGGACGACGACTTCGTATGACGACGCCTCCCACGCGGCGTCCCTGGTCGCCCTGATGCTCGAGGCGGTCGACGAGCACATGGCCGAAGCGGAAGACGCGTACGAGGCACGCGTGTTGCTGCGGGCCAGAACGCAGCTGGCACCCGAGGGCGATCAGCAAGGTGCCGGCGATGTCCTGCGGCAGGCGCTGAACGCCGCGAACACCTTGCTGGCGATGCCGGGCCTGCGCAAGCTCGGTGGATGGGCGAGCGACCGGCTGATGGTCCACCAACTCGGCCAGGTCAGGCGCTATCTGACCCGAGCGGCACCGGACCGGGCGGGGCTCGGCCTCGACCAGCGCATCCGCGAGCGTGTCACCCGCGAGCTCGACCCCTCGGGCCCCACCGTCGTCGTGGCGCATTCGCTGGGTACGGTGGTCGCGTTCGAGGCGCTCCACGACCACGCGGGGTCCGTGCCGCTCCTTGTCACCCTCGGATCGCCCATCGGCATGCGCACCGCGGTGCGGTCCCGCATGCGCCCACAGCCCTTGAGCGTTCCTGCCGCTGTCGGCGGCTGGCTGAACTTCTGGGACCGCGACGACTTCATCGTCGGCCGGCCCCAACTGGAGAAGTGCGTCGACCGGAACGCCGCCGCGGTCCTCCCGGTGAGCAGGCGGGTCGACTCCGACGGACTGTGGGTGCACCCGGCGGCCAAGTACCTTGCCGCCCCCGGGGTGGCGGGCCCGGTCATCGAGGCGCTCGAGGCGGCCGCGACGACATGAGGCCCCCGCACATCCCGTCGCGTCACCTCCTCGTGATCGCACCAGAGTGTCCCGCCATGGGCCTGCTCGACGGCCTGGAAGACGTCGGATACGAAGACCTCTGCCGCCTCTACACCACTCCGTTTGCCACGATGACCTACGGCGCCGTTCCCCGCACGTTCGGCCAACTACGCGGAGCTCACGGGCAGTCCGTCCCCAGCTTCTCCGGACAGGCCGTGGAGACAAATCGCTTCGGACTTTCTCAAGACGTACTACAACGTAACTTCCGGATGCTGGAACACTGCGTTCGCTCTCTCGACGCCTTCTGTCCGGGCGCCGTCATTTCCCGCAACGGAAGCGTGGTGTGGAAGGACGTGCCTCCCCACGTGGTTACCGACGGATTCCTCGATCCGTATGCGCCGGCCTCAAATGCCAGGTGGACACACCCCGGGCTCGTGGCCGAATACGTACGGCTGTGCGTGGAGGCCGGGGAGCTCGGCAAGTGGACCGTACGGCTGGTGAGTTCCATGGCGGCCACGCAGACGGCCGACATCGCGGGGCATCCCATTGGTCCGGTGACCCGTAGCAGCGCGTCCGACCGGACCGCCGAGGAGGGCATCCTGAAAGTGCGCCGCCTCTACAGCCCCGCCGACGAGAGCACGGATCTCGACGAGGACCAGTACGCCGCCGCCCTCGCGGCGACACGCGCGCGAGCGGCCGACCGGTGGCGAGGCGAGGCGGACAAGGCACCGATGCCCAGCCACCCCACCGGGGCTGCCGTCCGCGCGGTCCGCCGCCCCGACCAGCCTCTCCTGCTGATCTACCCGATCGTCCCGCCGCCCTCCGCGGTCGAGTCCTTCAATGTCCCGATCGTGGGTTTCGCCGTGAGCTTTCCGCGCTCGCGCATGGCCGAGCGGCAGATGTAACGCTGGTTCACCGCGGGGCGCCGTCACATGTTCAACAGTGACCAGAAGCGGTCGATGATCTGCTCCAGATAGGCCCGGCCCTGCTCGCCGGACGCGGCGTTGCCGACCATCCCCCGGCTCAGGGTCGCGGTCATCAGGTTCTGGTACTCCTGGTGCATCAAGCGCAGCGGGGCTTCGAGCGTCCGGCGGTCGATGCCGGTCAGTTTCGCGAGGGCTTTCGCGTGAGCCTGCCAGCGGGTGCCGACCGCCTCACCGAGCAGTTCGGCGAGGCGGGCGTTCCCGCCCGTGACGGTCAGCCGGTCGCGTACCGAGAGGCCGAGCACGGACGCGAGCGCTCCCGACTGGCGCGCGTCGCCCGTCCAGACGCCCGTGCGCTCGGCGGTCTCGTACTCGGCGGTATCCATGCCGACCGCGCGGGCGACATCGACGGCGGCGTAGCCGCGGATCAGCCGGTGCTCCCTCAACGCACGGGGCGTACCGATGAGCTGGGTCGGCTCGCACCACAACACGGCCGCGAGCGCGGCGAGTTCGCTCGGGTTGGGCGCGGCCACGCCGCGCTCCCAGGCAGTGATCGTGTCGGGGGTGATGTGACCCATGCCGAACGAGGCACGCATGCCGTGCGCGACGTGGCCGGGAGCCATGCCGAGGGAGTCGCGGATGCGGCGCGCGGCGCCGGCGTCGAAGGGCGGGGGCGCGTCATGGGAGGGGGGACCAGGCACAGCCCGGGATAATAGAGACAGATGATCGATTTGGCTACTGTGCGTTCGCCAGACCCCACTTTTCGTGCATAGATCCAGACAGGTTTTCTGTGCATACGTCCAGCAGGCGCGGGGTGAAGCCGCAGAACCTCCATAACGTCCTTGCAACCATTGCCCGTTCGGGCCGTTCTGGCGCGCATAGCCGACCTTCCGTCCGTATGATCCACAACGCTTCGCATGTGCGTTCGCGCATCACGCCGCCGACGACGGTTTCGGACGTTCCCCCAACAGTCCTCTGATTCCGGATGCGTTCACCCGCGCACGCTCCATGCGCCCCCAAGTCATGCGCAGATCCTGGAGAGTTGATGAAACACAGCGCGACCGGCGCGACGCACGACGCGTTCCCGGCATCCGGAGGGCCACGTGTCCCCAGTGGCCCGCTCGACCGCTTCTTCCGCATCAGTGAACGCGGGTCGACCTACGGCCGGGAGATACGTGGTGGATTCGCCACGTTCTTCACGATGGCGTACATCCTCGTGCTCAACCCGATCATCCTGAGCGCAGCCAAGGACAAGACCGGCGCCCAGCTCGACCCGGCGCAGCTCGTCACGGCCACCGCGCTCGTGGCCGCCGTCATGACGGTGATCATGGGCATCGGCGGCAACCTGCCGCTCGCGCTCGCGGCCGGACTCGGCCTCAACGCCGTCGTCGCCTTCCAGCTCGCCCCGATCATGACGTGGGACGACGCCATGGGGCTGATCGTCCTCGAAGGCCTCATCATCTGCGTGCTGGTCCTGACCGGACTGCGCGAGGCGGTCATGCATGCCATCCCGCAGCCGCTCAAACAGGCCATCAGCGTCGGCATCGGCCTGTTCATCGCGTTCATCGGCTTTGTCGACGCCGGGTTCGTCACCCGCATTCCGGACGCCGCGAACACCACCGTGCCGGTGCAGCTGGGCACCGGCAACCTCACCGGCTGGCCGATGCTCGTGTTCTGCATCGGGCTCGTGATGACCTTCGTGCTGCTCGCCCGCAAGGCCAAGGGCGCGATCCTCATCAGCATCGTCGTGACGACCGTCCTGGCCCTGGTCCTGAACAAGGCCGCCGACATCAAGACGTGGGGCCTGACCACGCCCGCGTTGCCGGACTCCCTCGTGGACAGCCCCGACTTCGGGCTGCTCGGCAAGTTCGACGTCTTCGGCGCGTTCGGTCAGGTCAGCGTCGTCACCGTACTGCTGCTCGTCTTCACGCTCATCCTGTCCGACTTCTTCGACACCATGGGCACGGTCGTCGGTGTCACGGCGGAGGCCGATCTGCTCGACGAGCGGGGCCAGGTCCCGGGTCTGGGGCGGGTTCTGCTCATCGACGGTGCGGCGGCGGTGGCGGGCGGTGCCGCGTCGGCCTCCTCCGCGACCACGTACATCGAATCGGCGGCGGGCGTCGGCGAAGGCGCCCGCACCGGCTTCGCCAACCTGTTCACCGGCGGCCTGTTCGCGCTCGCCCTCTTCCTCACGCCGGTACTGACGATCGTGCCCCTGCAGGCGGCGGCCCCCGCCCTCGTCGCCGTCGGCTTCCTGATGATGACGCAGGTCAAGCACATCGACTGGGACCGCTACGACATCGCGATCCCGGCGTTCCTGACCATCGCCGTCATGCCGTTCACGTACTCCATCACCAACGGCATCGGCGCCGGTTTCCTCGCGTACGTCATCATCAAGACCGCGCTCGGCAAGGCCCGCGAGGTGCACTGGCTGCTGTGGGGTGTGTCCCTGCTGTTCGTCGTCTACTTCGCCATCGACCCGATTGAGCAGCTCCTCGGCGTCAAGTGACGGATGCGGGCCCAGGGTTCATCCCTGGGCCCGCATCATCCGTCGCTGCCGCGCTAGCTCAGCGTCTTCAGCGCCGCCGCGTCGTACGCCTTCAGCTCCGCGGTCCGGTCCCCCAGGACCTTCGCCGCCCACTCCGGGTCCTGGAGCAGGGCGCGGCCGACGGCGACCATGTCGAACTCGTCGCGCTCCATGCGGTCGAGGAGGTTGTCGATGCTGCCGAGCGCGGCGCCCTCGCCCGCGAACGCCCGGATGAAGTCGCCGTCGAGGCCGACCGAGCCGACGGTGATGGTGGGCCTGCCGGTGAGCTTCTTGGTCCAGCCCGCCAGGTTGAGGTCCGAGTCATCGAACTCCGGGAGCCAGTAGCGGCGCGTGGAGGCGTGGAAGGCGTCGACACCCGCCGCGGCGAGCGGGGCCAGAATCGCTTCCAGCTCCTCCGGCGTCTCGGCGAGCCGCGCGTCGTAGGCCTCCTGCTTCCACTGCGAGTAGCGGAAGATCACCGGGAACTCGGGCGAGACGGTCTCGCGGACCGCAGCCACGATCTCCGCCGCGAAATTCGTGCGGGCCACGGAGTCGCCGCCGTAGGCATCGGTACGACGGTTGGTCCTCTCCCACAGGAACTGGTCGAGGAGATAGCCGTGGGCGCCGTGCAGCTCGACGCCGTCGAAGCCGATGCGCTCGGCGGCCGCGGCGGCCTCGACGAAGGCGCCGATGACGTCGTCCAGGTCGCTCCGGGTCATCGCCTTGCCGGTGCCCTCGGTGCCGTCGACGCGGATGCCGGAGGGGCCGACGGCGGGCGCGTCGGGGTAGGGCGCCTCGCCCTGCTTGCGCACCATGCCGATGTGCCACAGCTGCGGGACGATCGTGCCGCCCGCCGCGTGAACGTCCTCGGCGACCTTCGCCCAGCCGGCCAGCTGCTCCTCACCGTGGAACCGCGGCACACGGTCACTCTGCCCGGCCGAATCGTGCCCGACGTACGTTCCCTCGGTGACGATCAGGCCCACGCCCGCGGCGGCGCGACGGGCGTAGTACGACCGCACGTCCTCGCCCGGAACGCCGCCCGGGGAGAACATGCGCGTCATCGGCGCCATCGCGATCCGGTTCGGGACGGTCAAGCCGTTCAGCGCGACGGGCCGGGACAGGATCTCGGCCGCGCGGGAGGCCGAGGACGTAGTGACGGTCACGGTGGTGCTCCTCGTGGAAACTTGACAACTTAGATGCTTGATAAACTCAAGCAACGCCTAGACGGTAAACGCCGATATTTAAGATCGTCAAGTTTCTCGAGGTAAAGTGACCCTCATGACAGGCTCTCCCCGCGCCGACACGGCCCAGCTCATGGAGCTGCTCTCGCTGTCGCTCGGCGCCTACTACGGCGACTTCACGCTCGCGGCGGCGAGCGAGAACCTCACGGCGAGCCAGGGCAAGGCACTGTCCGTGCTACGCCGCGGTCCCGCGGCGATGCGCTCCCTGGCCGACAGCCTGACCTGCGACGCGTCCAACATGACCGGGATCATCGACCGCCTCGAGAAGCGCGGCCTGGTCCGCCGCGAACCCAGCCCCTCCGACCGCCGCGTCAAGAACGTCGTCCTCACCACCGAGGGCGAACGCGCCACGGACGCGATCCGCGCCAAGATGCACGCCACGCAGGAGGGCCTGGACCGCCTCACCGAGGAGGACCGCGCCACGCTGCACACCCTGCTGGAACGCGTGTTCCTCTCCCCGCCCGCCGCCTGAACGAAGGTGGCGGTGCCTCAGTGCTGGATCAGGCCGGCCGATGGGCTCACATGGATGCGTAGATCGCCGAACCGGTGGGACGGCCAGTCGCGGGCGTGCTCCGGCGGGTCGTCCTCCGCCGCGGCGAGCGTGGCCGTCGGCGTGTGCTGTGCGGTCCGCAGGAGGTCCGCCCGGGTGGTGCTGGCGTTGTGGCCGTGCGTCTGGGCGGAGGAGCACCCGGCGTAGAAGGCGATCGGGAGGGCCTCGGACCCGGTCAGTACGCATGGCGGTCGTACGCCGAGACGGTGGAGCTCCGATGCCGTGCGGGCCCAGTCGCGGCGGGCGGCGGTGGAGCGGGCCACGGCGTCCTCCAGCACCGCGTACTGCACGGCCAGATGCCCGGCGAGGGCGAGCGCCGCCAGCGTCACGGCCACCGGCCGCCATGCCGGGCGTGCGGTGGTGACCAGGTGGGTGAGGGCGTCGGCGACCGGGATGGCGAGCAGCGCGTAGAAGGGCAGCAGGAAGCGCGGCGCGGCGTAGCCGATCATGAACAGGTACGGGATGCTCGCCGTCGTGGCGCAGGCCAGCGGCAGGAGCGTGCGCGTGGTGCGCCGGGATCTGACCGCGACCGCGAGGCCGATCGCGGCGAGCAGCGGCAGGGCGAACCACCACGCGATCAGCTCCGGGCCCGGGATCGCACCGGTGCACGGCCGGCACAGCGTCTGACCGCGCAGGCTGCGCAACTGATCACCGACGGCGATGTTCCAGCCGAGACCGCCCTGGATCCGGGACGCGTCGGCGAGCCGCGCGCTCAGCCCGCCGAAACTGACGTACGCCTCGACGATCCACCCGACAGCCCCGGTCGCAAGACCCACGACGAGCGCCGCCAGCGGCCGTGGCCGCCGCCATCGGCGGACGCAGAGCAGCAGAGCGAAGAGGGGGAGGGTCACCCAGACCGCGTCGGTGGGCCGCATCCACGCCAGCAGCGCCGTGCTCGCGCCCACGCCCCACAGCGCGGCCCGGTCGGAGCGGTCCGCCTGGGCCCGCAGGAGACAGCCCACGCCCGCCAGGGCGCCGATCGCGACCCAGTAGTTGGGCATGACCTCCGGGCCGTAGAAGACGGTCACCCAGAGAGTCGCGAACAAGGCGCCGCCGAGGGCCACCACCCGCACGGGGAACAGGCCGCGCCAGGCGCGCAGCGCCAGGAACAGGCCGAGGCCGGACAGCAGGGCGAGATAGATCCGCAGGAGTTCGGTGGACGACGACCAGGAGGCGATCGGCGCGACAAGGAGTGAGATCCCCCGGGCGCGGGGCGCGCTGAAGAACGCCGCCGGAGCATGGCCACTGACCTGGCTGACGTACACCGCCTCGTCCCAGCCGAGGCCCATCCCGGGCCGCACGAGGACCAGTTGGGCCAGCACGAATCCGGCCGCCACGACCGCCGGCCAGCGCCGGTCTCCGGTACGTCGCGACGTGCGGACGGCCCGCCTCGGGCCGTGGCGCTCCGCTTCGACGAGCGGGACGTTCAAGGGCTTGACCATCGCCTACCTTTCACCCCTACACGCAGTAGGTCCCTCCGCCTCCTCGCAGAGCGCAAGACGGAGGGATGCAAATCGGTAAAAACGATGACAAATTATCCCGCGCTGCCAGCGGGCGCAGGGCAGAGGTCGACCATCCGGAGCAGCCCGCCGCAGGGCGCCTGATGGAAAGTCAGTACTCAGCGGCTCCCGCTGCGCCGCGCCCCCTGCGACGTATGCTTGCGCCGGTCAGGGGAGGAGGGGCGATGGGGCGAATGCCGTCGGCGCAGCGGCGCAGGCAACTGGTCGAGGCCGCGATCCGGGTGATGGCCCGCGACGGCGTCGCGAAGACCACGACACGGTCCGTCGTGGCGGAGGCGGGCGTCTCGCTGAGCGTCTTCCACTACTGCTTCGACTCCAAGCAGGAGTTGCTCGAAGCGGTGATGGACACCATCTCCGAGCACTCCGAGTCGGACGTCCTCACCACGCTCATCCGCAGACCCACCCTGCGCGAGACGATCCGCGCCGGGCTCCAGGCGTACTGGGACCATGTGCTGGCCAATCCCGGAGAGCACATGCTGACGTACGAGCTCACCCAGTACGCCCTGCGGGAGCCCGGCTACGAGCATCTCGCCCGGCGGCAGTACGAGCGCTATGTCGCGGCCCACACCAAGGTGATCCGCCAGCTCCCCGCGGTCCTCGGCGTGGAGCTGGCGGTGCCCGAACCCGCGGCCGCCAGGTATCTGGCCGCGCTGACCGACGGGCTCACCCTCAACTTCCTCGTCCTTGGCGACGAGGAGAAGGCGGGCGACGTACTGGACATCGTGGCGGACCAGATCCTGACGCTCGTACGGGAGTAACCAGGTCAGCGGCTGTAGACCGCTGCCTCATTGATGGAATAGCCGTACTTGGTGGCCCGAGTCACGCCGTGGATACGGACGTAACGCGCCTGCACCGGACTGAACACCGCGTTGTCCAGGCCTCCGTCCGCGGTGTCCGTGGACCACACGGTCCGCCACGTGCTCCCGTCATCCGAGACCTCGATCCGGTAGGCCCGTGCGGAGGCCTTCTCCCAGTCGAGGGAGACCTTGCCGACCGTACGGGAGCCGCCCAGATCGAGCCGCAGCCACTGGTCGTCCGACCAGCCGCTCGCCCATCGCGTGCCGGTGTCGCCGTCCACGGCCTTGCCTGCGGCGTAGCTGGTGAACGGGTTCCACTCCGTGTCACTGGCGCTCGCCGCGGCGTCGGCCGCGAGGTTGGGCGCGGGCTTGTGGCCTTCGGTCGCCTTCCACGTGCGGAGATAGGACTCCGCGCCGCCGAGCAGATCCTCCACCGTGTCCTTGCCGCCGCTGAGCCGCATCTGCTCGAGCCAGTCGGGCACCATGCCGACCTGGGCCGCACCGTCGGTGTTGAAGTCCCAGGTGCGGTCGCCGGTGCGCTGCCGGTCGACGACGGAGCCGCCGTCGGCGCTGCGGAAGGGGTACTTGACCGCGTTGGGGGCGTCGGGTCCGACCGGTCCCGGCCAGCCGCCGACGCCGTTCATGTCGGTGCCGTAGCCGAGTCCGACGCCGTACTTCTCGCGCAGCGGCTTGGTCCCCGCGGACTCCTTGGCGAAGCTGTCGGCGCTGGACATGTACGAGGACTTGAAGCCGCCGAGACGGTAGACCCGCTCCAGCCAGCCGTCGTCCATCCAGCTGTGACTGGAGAGCGCGCCGGGGTAGTCCGCCGACTCCAGCATGTCCAGGGCCCGGTCGGCGGCTTTGACGCTCATGTGGTCGACCTCGAGCATCATGTTGCGCTTCATCATCCCCTTGACCGCGTACTCGCCGAGGCGGGTCAGCCCGCGGGTGTTGCACTGCGCGTCGCTGTCGTACGCGGGGACCTTGGTGCCGGCGGGGAGCAGTTTGCTCACCTCGGCAGGGGCAGCCGCGTTGCCGGAGGGGTTGTCGTGCTGCGGACCGCTGCACTTCTCCGTACGCCAGAAGGTGCCGGTGGAGAGGAACTGGCCGATGTTCACGGCCGTTCCGATGGTGCCCGAGTCCATCCGCACCCCGCAGAGCGCGTTGTCGAACTTGTGGCACAGGAACATGCTGCGCACACCCAGCTTGTGCAGCTCGTCCAGACCGCTGTCGATGTCGGCCTGGCTGCACTGAGGTACGCCGAGGATCTGCTTGCAGCCGAAGGGCTCCGAGGTCTCGACGCCGAGTACCACGGCGAGCTTGCCCTCCGCGGCGACCTGGCGGGCCTGGCTGGAGTCGGTGACGATACGGAAGAAGCCCTTGCCCTTTCCGCCGTAGATCTTGTCGATGTAGTCCTGCATCTCGTAGGTCTTACGGGCTTCGAGGCGGATGGCGTCCATCTCGTCGCAGCCGCGGTCCCTGACGTAGATCGAGCACAACAGGCCGTTGGACACCAGGTCGTTGACCAGGATCCGCTGGCCGCCGCGCCAGGCGCGCTCCAGCCATGCGTAGTAATTCTGCTGGTGGCTGAGGGAGTTGTGCGCGGGCCAGTCCTTGAACGTCGGCCAGCCCACCGGGTCGTGGTGGCCGTCCGCACCGCCGGTGACGTTCTCGAAGAGGGCGAGCGAGCCGTCGGGATAGTGCTCGGGGCAGTCCTTGAGGGCATCGGCGATGCCCTCGGTGGAGAACGCCTTGCCGCAGATGATGCGGCCGCCGAAGCCCTCGTTGGACATCAGGTGATTGTGCCCGTCGACGAATCCGCGGACCCGGCCCTTGCTGTCCGTGCCGCTGAAGGGTTCGCCGGTGACGTTGATCTGCGCATCGGCGGCGGGCCGCGCCGTGGGCTCCCACCAGGGGGTGTCGGCGCCCACGGCCGGTGGGGAGCCGACGGTGAACGCCAGCAGGAGGGTGACGACAGCGGCAAAGAGTCCGCGTCTGCGGAGGAGGGTCATCCGGGGCTACCTTCGCTGTCCGGGATGGGCGCGCGCTAACTTACTCGCGCGTAGGTCCCGTCGAGGATGGCGCGACCCTGACAACCAGTCAAGAGTCCGGGACGGATGACCTATTTGACACATCGTCAGGCCTGCCGGCTGAAGGAGAGCCCTCTCACGCGCCCTGCTGTCAGGTGCGAGGCGGCCCCTGAATGCGCCACGAACTGGAGTTCAGTCCGCCGCGGTGGCGCCCTGGATCGCCGAGAGCCATCTCCGGGCCTGTCGGCTGATACTGCCGCACCGGTCACCCCCACCTCGCCCGTACGCGGCTACAAGGAGGCGGGCACCACGACCACGCCGTTCGACATGGTCGTACGCAACGACCTCGACCGGAGCCGCCTCGTCATGAACGTCATCGACCGCGCCCCCGGTCTCGCCGTCCGCACCGCCCCCGTCCGCCCGTGATGGCCGACACCCGCACCCGCCACCACACCTGGATCCGCGAACACGGCACCGACCTCCCGGAGGTCGCCGCCTGGACCTGGACCCGGCCGGCACCCCGACCGCACCGCGGAGGTGCGCACCCTGCCTCCGCAGCAGACCATCACCGTCGGCATCGACGGCTCACCCGAGAGCCGTCCTCGGCCGCCGCATCGGCTCGACGGAGACAGCACAGCCCCGGCCGTTCGATGCCGATCGGTGAGCGGTGGGAGGCGGGCACGCTGATGTGCAGCGTGCCCGGTCCCATCCGCTCCGGCGGACAGTCGGCTCAGCTCCGGGCCGGGGTGAGCACCACGAAGTCCGCGTTCGACGGGTCAAGACAGACGGCCAGGCGGCCGACGCCCTCCGCGTCCGCCGGTCCCATCTGCACGCTCCCTCCGTTCTCGGTGACCTTCGCGACCGCGGCGTCGCAGTCGGCGACAGCGAAGACCGGGTGCCAGTACGGCCGCCCGCCCGCCAGCGCGAGGTCCTCTGTGCGGAGCCGCATCAGGCCGCCCTGCATGCGCTCATCGGGAAGCCCGGCGGGCGTGATGAGGGTGTACGTGCCACCGCCGCCCGGCAGCTCCATATCGCTGAACTGCCAGCCGAAGACACCGCCGTAGAACACCTTGGCGGCCGCGGCGTCGCTCGTGTACAGCTCGGTCCAGGACAGCGAGCCCGGCTCGTCCGCCAGCTCGAAGCCCGCGTTCTTCCCCGGCTGCCAGACGGCGAACTGGCTCCCCAGCGGGTCGCTGTACTGCGCCATCCGACCCCAGTCGTCGAGGTCCCGCGGCGCCACCCGCACCGTGCCGCCCGCGCGCTCCACGGCCTGAGTCGTGGCGTCCGCGTCGGCGACGGTGTAGTAGATCATCCAGGCCGAGCGCGCTCCCTCCTCGGTGAGCTTGCCGAGCCCGGCGACGGTCTTGCCGTCCTTCTTGAACATCCCGCCATCCATGTCCGCCGACTCGCCCATGGACTCGTACTCCCAGCCGAGCACCGCGCCGTAGAAGGCCGCGGCGGACCGGACGTCCGGGGCACCGAGGTCGAGCCAACAGGGGGAGCCGGAAGCGAGGTCAGTAGTGATCACGGCGATTCCCTTCGCAGGTCCTGTGTGGCACCAGCCTGGCACCCGCCACTGACAGTCGCGCGTCGACCGCCCGGCGGCCTGCCGGCTCGGACGATGCCGCGAAGGCGGCGGTCGCCCGCGTTCCGGCAGACCGAAGCCACTCAGCGCAGTACGGCCGCCAGCAGGTCGGCCCCCAGCGTCGTCAGATCGGGCCGATTGAGGGTGTGCCGGACGTAACGACCGTGCCGTCGGGCCGTGAGCAGGCCCGCGCGGCGCAGGACAGCGAGGTGGCGGGAAACCTCCGAGGATGAGAGTTCCCAGGCGTGGGCCAGTTCACCGGTGGTGTGCGGGCCGCGGGCCAGGGTGCGCAGCAGCCGCAGCCGTACCGGATGTGCGAGTGCCTCCAGCCGTAGTGTGACCGCTTCCAGCGATACCGGCTCTGATGGACTCGGCTCGGCCACGGGGTACTGCACCACCGGCTGCCACTCGCGCGCGTGGACCGCCACCAGGTGCGGGCGGCCGAAGACACTGGGGATGAAGGTGACCCCGGTGCCATGGGCGACGGTCGCCTTGTCCAGCAGCTTGTCCACGATGATGCAGTCGCCGTCCGGTGCCAGGGCGACCGCGCCGGAGACCGATGCGAGTGCCGCCCCGATGCCCTGGCGCTTCAGCAGGTCGTTCTTCAGGCGCAGGTCGGTGGCGAGCTCCACGGCGACGCCCGCCCAGGCGGCGTCGAAGAAGGCCTCGGCGCACTGTTCGAGGGTGTGGCGCACCCGAGCCCTCACAGCGGCCGGGTCCGCGAGCAGCCGTTCGGCGAAGGCCTCTTGCCGCGCGCCACGAGCCTGGGCCAGGTCCAGGGCCCGCTCGCGCGCGGTCGCGTCGGTGAGTGGCGACGACGCGGCGAAGTGGACCCGGTTGCTGCCGCACGTGGTGACGAGCGCGGCGGTCACATACGTTTCGTCGTCGATCCGGTCCACGTCGTCCAACTCCTCGGCGAGGGTCGGCCGGGGTCGGGCGGGGATCAGGAAGTCGGCTTGTGAGCAACGCCAGAGGAACTCCGCCTCCCGCAACCGCTCGGCCAGCTCCGGCCGCAGCCCGGCCCAGACATCCCCGGCCCAGTCGGCGAACTGCGGATGATGCCCGGGTTCGGCCAGCACGTGCAGCATCGCGGTCAGCTCGGCCAGCGGGGAGGCGGCGAACCGCAGTCGCTCGGACGGCAGGCCGCTGATGTCGATCCTCAACGTCATCCCCTCAGCATCCCTGACCGGATGGCCTGCGACGGCGTCGGTTGACGGTGTCCGTCAACTGACGTGGCCGGCCCGGCGGCTGAACGCACCGTTGCGCCATGGCAACCACCACCAAGATCCAGCCCCGTGCCCTCGTCCGTGCCTCCGGAGGCCCCCGCTATGCCGTCGCCCTGGCCGTGGACGCGCTCGGCACCGGCCTGCTGCGGCCCTTTCTGCTGCTCTACGGGGTGACGGTGCTGAGGCTGTCCGCGCCGGCCACCGGCATCGCCATGACGGTCGGCGTCGTCATGGGTCTGGTGTGCATGCCCGCGGTGGGCCGATGGCTGGACCGGGGCGCCCGCAGCACAGTCGTGGCAGCGTCGATGCTGGTGCGGGTGCTTGGCGTGGCGCTGCTGCTTGCCACCCCGGCAGGGCACGTCTGGCTGTTCGCGACGGCGGCGCTCTTCCTCGGCATCGGCAACCAGGCATGGCCGGCCGCCCACGCAGCTCTCGTGGCCACGGTGGCCCACGGCCGGGAACGCGACACCGCTCTCGCGGGAGGCCGCGCCCTGCGCAACGCCGGCATGGGCGCGGGCGCGCTCCTCGCCACCGCATGCCTGGCGGGCGGCACCACCGCATTGCAGGCGCTGGCAGCCGTCACCGGGCTCGCCTATCTCACTGCGGCGGCCTTGGCGTGGTCGGTCCACCTACACGCGCGTCCGGCCACTGCCCCGGCCAAGGACGGCGACGACGGGCCCGCACCCCGGATGCGCGCGCTGCTGGCCGCGAACGTGGTCTACGCCTTCTGCCTCAACGTCCCCGAGATCGCGCTCCCGTTGGTCCTGGTGACACAGTTGCACGCCTCCCCCGTGTGGTCGGCAGTCATCTTCGTGGCCAACACGGTGCTTGTGGTCACCCTGCAGGTTCCGGTCACCGTCCTGATGTCCCGCTTCTCCCGGCGGACCGTGCTCGCTTTCGCCGGCGTGGTACTCACCGCGTCCTACCTCGGCTTCCTCGCGGCCACCTCACTGGGACACGGTTGGGGTGCCCCGGCTGTCGCCACCGTGTCCGTGGTCTGCACTATCGGCGAGATCATCTATGCCGGCAGCGCCACCGCGCTCGTCACCGCCCTCGCCCCTGCCCATGTCCTGGGACGCACGCTCGCCCGCTTCGAGCTCTCCACGGGCTTCGGCCTCGCCGTCTCCCCGGCGGTCATCACCGCTCTCGCACCCCACGGCTCGGCCGCCCTCTGGGGCAGCCTCGCCGCTGCGACGCTCCTCTCCGCCTCCGCCGTCGCCACCGAGAAGGATCAAGGAACGCGGCTCAGCGGTTGCTGCCACCGGGCGCGAGCAGGCTCGTGAGCCAGGTTGTACGGAGAAATGGCGGCCACACCCTGGGAAGCGATCTCGGTCAGCCCAGGAAGCTCAACCGCACCTGACGGTCGGCGTTGTCCCGGTTCGTATCCACCAGACACACCGACTGCCACGTCCCCAACTCCAGCTGCCCCCCGATCACGGGCAGCGTCGCGTGCGGCGCCACCAGCGCCGGCAGGACGTGGTCGCGGCCATGGCCGGGGCTGCCGTGGCGGTGCTGCCAGCGGTCGTCGGCCGGCAGCAGGGCGTGCAGCGCGGCCAGGAGGTCGCTGTCGCTGCCCGCGCCCGTTTCCAGGATCGCGATGCCCGCGGTCGCGTGGGGGACGAAGACGTTGAGGAGGCCGTCGCGGCCCGCCGCCGCCACGCGCAGGAAGCGCTCGCAGTCGCCGGTGAGGTCGAAGACCGTCTCGGCCGAGCCGGTGTTGATGTTCAGGACATGGGTGGTGAAAGCGTCGGACATGGGCCCATCCTCCCTCACCTCACTCCCATTCACTGATACGCGGCGTCCGCCTTTCGAGACGGCGTTGACCGTACGTGAATGATCTCGCTACGTTCTGCGGCATGTTGCGTTCAGCTCTGCTCACCACGCGCGGTCACATCGACCTGCTGCGGGTGGCTTCTGCTGCGTGTCGTCCCGGCTGCTGACGTTCCCTCAGCCCGCTTTGCATTCTTCGCGCTTCTTCGCCGCCTTCTTCGCCCTCTCTGCCCTGCTGCTTGCGTGCGGTTGAATTCACCGTCCCTCGCGTAGGCCTTTCGGGCATCGGGCACCTCTCTCCCTCCTGCCGTGGAGCACCCATGAGCATCAGTCATGCCCCGCCGGATTCACCACCAGACATTTCGGAAATATCCAAGTCTGCCCAGGACACACCGCCGACCGCCCCCGAACTCGTCCCCATCGTCCCCTCATCCACCCGCCGCACCCGCGTCCCCCGCTGGCTGCGCCGCACCTCCGGCCCGCTCGCGCTGCTCGCGCTCTGGCAACTCCTCAGCTCCACAGGGGTGTTGACCAAAGACATCCTCGCCTCACCCGGGACCATCGCCGGCGTCGCCCGTGACCTCATCGCCGACGGATCGCTGGCCTCCGCCATGGGAGTGTCCCTGCAGCGCGTCGCGGTGGGACTGCTGCTCGGCACCGTCGTGGGGGCCGCGCTCGCGCTCGTCTCGGGGCTCTTCCGCATCGGCGAGGATCTCGTCGACGCCAGTGTGCAGATGCTGCGCACCGTGCCGTTCGTCGGGCTCATCCCGCTGTTCATCATCTGGTTCGGCATCGGCGAGGCGCCCAAGATCGCCATCATCACGCTGGGTGTCTCCTTCCCGCTGTATCTGAATGTGTACGCCGGGATTCGCGGGGTCGACTCGCAACTCATCGAGGCCGGGGAGTCGCTGGGGCTCTCGCGGTGGGGGCTCGTGCGGCATGTGATCCTGCCGGGCGCGCTGCCGGGTGCGATGACCGGTCTGCGCTACTCCCTCGGCATCGCCTGGCTCGCCCTCGTCTTCGCCGAGCAGATCAACGCTGACTCCGGGATCGGCTTCCTGATGGTCCAGGCGCGTGACTTCCTGCGGACCGACGTGATCGTGGTCTGCCTGATCGTCTACGCCTTCCTCGGCCTCGTCGCCGACTTCATCGTCCGCACCCTCGAAAGGCTGCTGCTGCAATGGCGACCGACGTTCACCGGCCGGTGACTCCTGCCGCGGCCGCGACAGCCCAGGCCACTTCGGCCGTACGCGTCGAAGGGCTGACCCGCTCCTTCGACGGGCGCGCCGTCATCGACCGGCTCGAACTCGACGTGAAGCCCGGCGAGTTCGTGGCGCTGCTCGGGCGCAGCGGCTGCGGCAAGTCGACCCTGCTGAGGATCCTCGCCGGGCTCGACCGCGACATCGAGGGCACGGTCCTTGTACCGCGCCGCAAGGCCGTCGCGTTCCAGGCGCCGCGCCTCATGCCGTGGAAGCGCGTCTGGCGCAACGTACTGCTCGGCCTGCAGGGCAAGCCCGAACGGGGCGTCGCCGAGCGGGCGTTGGAGGAGGTCGGCCTCAAGCATCGTACGAACGCCTGGCCCAAGACGCTCTCCGGCGGTGAGGCCCAGCGTGCCTCGCTGGCCCGTGCCCTGGTGCGCGAACCCGATCTGCTGCTGCTCGACGAGCCGTTCGGCGCGCTCGACGCCCTCACCCGCATCAAGGCCCAGCGGCTCGTCGACGAGCTGTGGCAGCGGCGCGGGTGCGCCGTGCTCCTCGTCACGCACGACGTCGAGGAAGCGGTGCTCCTCGCCGACCGGGTGCTCGTCATGGACGAGGGAGTCATCGCGTACGAGACACAGATCGATCTGGACCGGCCGCGCGGCATCTCCGATCCCCGCTTCGCCGAGCTGCGCGCCGAACTGCTGCGGCGTCTCGGCGTCGAGGAGACCACCGCGCACTCGGCCTCCGGCGCTGCCGCGTAAGGCCCATCCCCTCCCCCGGCACCTGCACCTGCACCTGCACCTGCAC
>NZ_SRIC01000049.1 GCF_004684775.1 Streptomyces sp. MZ04 | reverse complement strand
CTTGTTCCTGCGTGACCCCGCACCGTAACGTCGCAGCCAGCCGTCAGTAACTATCACTGCTAGTTTGCGCGCCGCCGGAGGCCCGAGATGTCCGCACGCAGCCGTACGCCCCTGCCGCCCTTCGACCCCGCCGACCCGCTCGGCATCGACGACCTCCTCGCCCCGGAGGACCTGGCGATCCGCGAGACCGTCCGCACCTGGGCGGCCGACCGCGTCCTGCCGCACATCGCCGAGTGGTACGAGAAGGGCGAGCTGCCCGGCATCCGTGACCTGGCCCGCGAGCTCGGCTCGATCGGCGCGCTCGGCATGTCCCTGGAGGGCTACGGCTGCGCGGGCGCCAGCGCCGTCCAGTACGGACTCGCCTGCCTCGAGCTGGAGGCCGCCGACTCCGGCATCCGCTCGCTCGTCTCCGTACAGGGCTCCCTCGCGATGTACGCCATCCACCGCTTCGGCTCCGAGGAGCAGAAGCGGCGCTGGCTGCCGGGGATGGCCGCGGGCGAGATCATCGGCTGCTTCGGCCTGACCGAGCCCGACCACGGCTCCGACCCCGCGTCGATGCGTACGTTCGCGAAGAAGGACGGCACCGACTGGGTGCTCACCGGACGCAAGATGTGGATCACGAACGGATCGGTCGCGGGCGTCGCCGTCGTCTGGGCGCACACCGACGAAGGGATCCGCGGATTCGTCGTCCCCGCCGACGCTCCCGGCTTCTCGGCGCCCGAGATCAAGCACAAGTGGTCGCTGCGCGCGAGCGTCACCAGTGAGCTGGTGATGGACGAGGTGCGGCTGCCCGCCGACGCGGTGCTGCCCGAGGTCACCGGCCTCAAGGGCCCGCTGAGCTGCCTCTCCCACGCCCGCTACGGCATCGTCTGGGGAGCCATGGGCGCCGCCCGCTCCTCCTTCGAGACCGCCGTCGAGTACTCCAAGACCCGCGAGCAGTTCGGCAGGCCCATCGGTGGCTTCCAGCTCACCCAGGCCAAGCTCGCCGACATGGCGGTCGAACTGCACAAGGGCATCCTGCTCGCGCACCACCTCGGCCGGCGCATGGACGCGGGCCGGCTCAGGCCCGAGCAGGTCAGCTTCGGCAAGCTCAACAACGTACGAGAAGCGATCGAGATCTGCCGTACGTCACGGACGATCCTCGGTGCCAACGGGATCTCGCTCGAATACCCCGTGATGCGGCACGCGACGAACCTCGAGTCGGTCCTCACCTACGAGGGCACCGTCGAGATGCACCAGCTCGTCCTGGGCAAGGCGCTCACCGGCATCGACGCCTTCCGGTGAGCGGCCTCGCCCGCTAGCTCTGGTTGAAGAAACCGTCGACGGGGCGGCTCGCGGCCTCCCCGTTGACGATCTGCGTGTCGGCGGGAGTGAGCAGGAAGACCCGCGTGGCCACGCGCTCGATGGAGCCGCGCAGACCGAAGGTCAGGCCCGCCGCGAAGTCCACGACGCGCTTGGCGTCGCCGGGCTCCATCGACGTGAGGTTCACGATGACCGGGACGCCGTCCCGGAACATCTCGCCGATGCCGCGCGCGTCCCGGAAGCTGTCCGGGGTCACGGTCCCGATCCGGCGGCCCTGCTCCTCGGCCGTCTCGCTCGCCACCCGCACCCGCGGGTCGGTGACCCAGGCATCGCCGGGTCCCTCGGCACCGTCATCGTCGTAGCCGTCGTAGTAACGCTCGTCATTGTTGTCGTCGACGAGGCCAAGCCAGGCACTCGCCTTGCGCACCGATCCCATGGACGCCTCCTCTCACAGCGGGCTTTCTGCGTTCCGCATCCCCATGTTCGTCCATGATGCGGATGGTGCGCCAAGTGGATAGTCGCCGCGCGGGGTTTTCGTGACGGTACTGGTGCAGAGTCAACTGCCCGAAGCACGTGATTCCTCAAGGGTCTTGCTGTGTACAGTTGCTGACGGAGAGTGAAATATGATTCTTCACTGCGTTCGGGTGACGGGCGGTGCGTCCGGGTGAACGGACCCCTCGATACGATGCCGGAGTTGATCGTTTGTCGGGCTTCTCGGGGGAGTCGTCTTGTTCGGAATCGTCAGGCCATGCAGCCACCGCCTCGGCGAGGGTCTTAAGACACAGTGGATGGCGCATCTGTGCGGGCTCTGCCTCGCGCTGCGCGGTGACCACGGGCAGTTCGCCCGCGTCGTGACCAACTACGACGGCCTGATCATCTCGGTTCTGACGGAGGCTCAGGCCGAGAAGTCGACCGGCTGGCGGCGCACCGCGGGGCCCTGTCCACTGCGCGGCATGCGCACCGCTTCCGTCGCGCAGGGCGAGGGCGCGCGGCTCGCCGCCGCCGTCTCGCTGGTGCTCGCGTCGGCGAAGGTGCGCGACCACGTCGTCGACGGGGACGGCCTCTTGGCGCGCAGGCCGGTGGCGGCGGCCGCCCGGCGGGTCGCGCGGAGCTGGGACCGGGCGGGCGCGCGGACCGGCGCCGATGTGGGCTTCGACACGGCGGTCCTGCTCGACGCCGTCGAACGGCAGGTCGGCATCGAGGGCTTGGCGGGCCCCGGCACCTCGCTTCTGACGGTCACCGAACCCACCGAGACGGCGACGGCGGCCGCCTTGGCGCACACCGCCGTCATCGCGGGCAGGCCCGGCAACGCCGAGCCGCTCGCCGAGGCAGGCCGGCTCTTCGGCAGGCTCGCGCACCTCCTGGACGCCGTGGAGGACAAGGAAGCTGACGCCGCGTCGGGTGCGTGGAACCCTCTGACGGCGACGGGTACGGGCCTTGCCGAGGCCCGGCGGCTCGCCGACGACGCGCTGCACGGCATCCGGCTCGCGCTGCGCGACGCCGAATTCACCGACGGCAAGCTCGCCCACATGCTGCTCGCGCACGAGCTGGAGCGGTCGGTGGACCGCGCCTTCGGGGCCGACTCGTGCGGGCACGCCCACGAGGTGACGGCCCATCAGGGCGGTTCCTTCGGGCCGCCGCAGGGCGGACCGCCACAGCAGGGCGGGTCGTACGGACCTCCCTCCGGCGGTCCGTACGACCCGCAGTCCCCGTACGGAGGTGGCAATCCGTACGGAGGCGGGGCGCCGGGTGCCCCCGGCGGTCCAGGCGGCTTCGGTGGCGGGCCCGCGTTCGAGCCGCAGCCGCCGAAGCCGGGCAAGCGGGGCTTCTGGGCGGGGTGCGCCGTCGCCATCGGGCTCTGCTGCACCTGCAAGCTGTGCTGTGCCGATGAGTACGAGGGGCCCTGGTCCCGCAAGAAGCGGGAAGGGTGCTGCAACAACTGCGATGACTGTGGTTGCTGCGGTATCTGTGAGTGCTGCTCTTGTTGTGATTGCGGGCTTTAGGTGCTTGGCGGTCCTTGCTTCGTCTGCTGCGGGTGTGTGGGGGCTTGTCGCGCAGTTCCCCGCGCCCCTTCGGGGCGCTACACCTGACGGCAGTTCAGTCCTTGATCTCCGGCGGTGAGATCTGGGACTCCTCGATCGCAGAGCCCTGAGTACCCCACTTCTTCAGGATGCGGGCATACGTGCCGTCCTCGATGAGCTGATTCACCGCGGCCTGGAAGGCCGGCGCCAGCTTCGTGCCCTTCTTGAAGGCGAAGCCGACGTCGAGCCGGTGGTACTCGCCCAGGAACTTCAGCCCCTCCTGGTGTGCGACGGCGTAGCGCAGTCCGTTGATGGTGGACATCACCGCATCGCTGCGGCCCTGCTGGAGCGAGCCCCAGATCGCGCCCGGCTCGGCGTACGTCTTCACGCTGTACGGCTTCTTGCCGGCGTCGTCGCAGACGTGCTTGTTGTCCTCCAGGGTGACCTCGAACGTGGTGCCCGCGCCGGTCGCCACGTTCAGGCCGCAGAGCTGCTCGAAGTCGGTGACCTTCTTCAGCTTGCTGTCGTCACGGACGGCGAAGCCCTGGCCGTCGTTGATGTACGTGACGAAGTCGATGGTCTTGCGCCGCTCGTCGGTCACGCCGAAGTTTCCGGTGCCCAGGTCGTACTTGCCGCTGTCCAGGGCGGGCAGGATCGCCTCGAAGCTCGCGGCCTCCCGCTTCAGCTTCAGGCCGAGCGTCTTGGCGACCGCCTCCGCGAAGTCGGCGTCCTGGCCGACGATCGTCTTCCCGTCCTCCAGGTAGGTGTTGCCCGGTGGGCTGCCGCCGACGGCGGTTGCCAGATTGAGGGTGCCCCGTTCGCGTACGTCCGAGGGGAGCAGCTTCGCCGCCGCCTCGTTCTTCTTGACCGAGGAGACCACGTCCTTGGTGGGGATCTTGTCGCTGTTGCCCGCGGGTGCCGCGCCGCCCGTGGTGTCGGCGGGGTCACCGGAACCGCAGGCGGTGAGCGTGAGGGTGGCGGCGGTGATCAGGGCGAAGGCCGCAGGGACGCGGCGGGAGTGCGGGGGCTTGCTCATGGCGTGACGGTCTCCATCAGGCAGCAGGGCGGGGCAGGGCAGGGCGAAGCGGACGTACGAGGGGAGGGGTGCCGCTGCTCAGGGCGGTGCAGCAGTGGCGTACGCGTGTGAAGGCGGGGTCAACGGCGCGCGGGCACACCGGAGTTGGGCGGGCGCACACGGGAGATGCAAGGCGAATGAGGCCCCGGGAAAAGGGGGGCTCAGCGCGCGGGAGGTCGGCTCAGAGAGTCGTCGAACACGACGCGGACCACACTCGACCGAAGTCGATGTGGGAGCGCGTGACCAGCCACTGCTGCGAATGCATGGGGCAAGTGGAGCAGGCATCCGTTTCCGCGTCAACTGCCGTGAGACGTAACGCTCACATCCTGGACGGCCTTGACAGAGCGCGTGAGCCGCCCCTTACTCTCAAGGCGGATCGTGCTGAGGGGCTCGGTCCGTGTGAAGGCATCACCCGTATCCACGGAGCCTTCGCCATGTCTTCCGACACGCTCGCCAAAGCCGCGACCGCCCCTCCTCAAGAACCCCCGCCCGATGTCCCGCGCATCGTGCCGCAGCGCCGCGCAGGACAGTGGGCGGCCGCCGCCGTGGTCCTGGTGCTGCTCGGGATCGCCGTCAACTCCGTCGTACGCAATGACGCGTTCCAGTGGGACGTGGTCGGCGACTACTTCACCTCCGCGTCCGTCCTGCGCGGCCTGTGGCTGACGCTCTGGCTGACCGCCGTCGTCATGGCGCTGGGATTCGCGCTCGGCACGCTGCTCGCTGCGGGGCGCCTGTCGGCCAACCCCGTGCTGCGGAGCGTCAGTTGGGGCTATGTCTGGCTCTTCAGGTCGATGCCGATCCTGGTGCAGCTGCTGTTCTGGTTCAACATCGGTGCGCTGTACCCGTACCTCTTCGGCGTGAAGACGGTGAACCTCCTCGGGCCGATCAGCATCGCCGTCATCGGGCTCACCCTGCACGAGGCCGCGTACGCCGCCGAAGTGGTGCGCGGCGGGATCCTCTCCGTCGATCGCGGGCAGATCGAGGCCGCGCAGGCGCTCGGCCTCAGCCGGTGGCGCAGATGGCGGCGGATCGTCCTGCCGCAGGCCATGCGCTCCATCGTGCCGCCGGCCGGGAACATGCTGATCGGCACGCTCAAGGGCACCTCGATCGTCAGCGTGATCGCGGTGCAGGACCTGCTGTACTCCGTGCAGTTGGTCTATCACCGCACCTACCAGGTGATCCCGCTGCTCCTGGTCGCCACCATCTGGTACGTCGTGATCACCTCGCTGCTCAGCGTCGGCCAGTACTACGTGGAGCGGCACTACGCGCGCGGTTCGGAGCCGACCCGATGAGCGTGACGGAGGCTTCGGGGCGCAGGCCGGCCGAAGGCCTCGTGAAGGACGACGACCACGACGCGCTGAAAGTCGTCCCCGTGCGCCACCCCTGGCGCTGGGTCGCCGTCGCCGTGACGGCCGTCCTGGTGGCGCAGTTCGCGCATGGCCTCGCCACCAACTCCGGCTGGGAATGGGAGGTGTTCGCCGAGTTCTTCACCGCCGACGTGATCCTCGAGGCGGTCTGGGTCACCCTCCAGCTCACCTTCTACGGCACGGTGGTCGGCTTCGCGCTCGGCATCGTGATCGCCTTCATGCGGCTCTCCGCGAGCCCCTTCCTGAAGGCGGTGGCCTTCGCCTACATCTGGGCGTTCCGGTCGATCCCGCTCATCGTGCAGCTGCTGTTCTGGTTCAACCTGGCCTATCTCTACAAGGAGTTGCAGTTCGGGATCCCGTTCGGGCCCGGCTTCTTCTCCTTCGACACGATGGGGCTCGTCGGCGCGATGAGCGCGGCGGTCCTCGGGCTCGCGCTGCACCAGGCCGCGTACGCCGCCGAGATCGTGCGCGCGGGCGTACTGGCCGTCGACAGCGGCCAGTTGGAGGCGGCGGCCGCGCTCGGCATCCCCAGGCTGCGGCAGATCCGCCGCATCGTGCTTCCGCAGGCGATGCGCTCGATCCTGCCCAACGCGGCCAACGAGATCATCTCCCTCTTCAAGGGCACCTCGATCGTCTCCGTGATGGCGATCGGCGAGCTCTTCTACCAGGTGCAGGTCATCTACGGCCGCAACGGCCGCGTCGTGCCGCTCCTGATGGTCGCCACCGCCTGGTACATCCTCCTGACCACCGCCCTCTCCGTCCTCCAGCACTACGTCGAACGTCACTTCTCGAAGGGGGCATCGCGATGAGCGCGATGGTCGAACTCCGTTCCGTACACAAGTCCTTCGGGAGCCTGGAAGTCCTGCGCGGCCTCGATCTGGAGGTGCAGACGGGCGAGGTCACCGTCATCCTCGGGCCCTCCGGATCCGGCAAGTCCACGCTCCTGCGCACCATCAACCACCTGGAGAAGGTGGACAAGGGCTGGATCAGCGTCGACGGCGCGCTCGTCGGCTACCGGCGCTCCGGCGACAAGCTGTACGAGCTGCGCGAACGTGACGTACTCAAACAGCGCACCCGGATCGGCTTCGTCTTCCAGAACTTCAACCTCTTCCCGCATCTGACCGTCCTGGAGAACATCGTCGAGGCGCCCGTCTCGGCGCTGAAGCGGCCCCGCAAGGAAGCCGTCGCGGACGCCGAGGCGCTGCTCGCCCGGGTCGGGCTCGCCGACAAGGCGGACGCCTACCCCAAGCAGCTCTCCGGCGGGCAGCAGCAGCGCGTCGCCATCGCCCGCGCGCTGGCCCTCGAGCCGAAGCTGCTGCTCTTCGACGAGCCGACATCCGCGCTCGACCCCGAGCTGGTCGGTGAAGTCCTCGACGTCATCAAGGACTTGGCCCGGCAGGGCACCACGATGATCGTCGTCACCCACGAGATCGGCTTCGCGCGCGAGGTCGCCGACACGGTCGTCTTCATGGATGACGGACTCATCGTCGAGCAGGGCGCCCCCGGCGACGTACTCGACCGGCCGCAGCACGACCGTACCCGCGCGTTTCTTTCCAAGGTCCTCTAGTCCCACGTTCTTCAGGAGCTCTCGCATGCTTTCCCGACGTACCCTCTCCGCCTCCGTCGCCGCGCTGGCCATCGCGCCCCTGCTCGGCGCCTGCGGCGGGGACAGCGACGCCGCGACCGGCGGTGGCAGCAAGGCCGGCACCGGCACCAAGAAGGTCGGAAACACCAACATCGGGCCCGACCAGAAGCGCGTACGCGGCAAGAAGGTCGCGTCGATCGCCGCGCTCGTGCCCGAACAGGTGCGAAAGCGGGGAACGTTGCGGCTCGGCGGCGGCGCCGAATCGGCCGCGCCGCTGGGCTTCTACGCCACCGACGACAAGACCCGCATCGGCTCCGAGGTGGACATCGCGATCCTGGTCGCCGACACGCTCGGCCTGAAGCCGAAGTTCGAGCAGGTGTCCTGGGAGAACCTCTTCGTGGGCCTGGACAGCGGGAAGTTCGACGGGGTCTTCGGCAACGTCACGGTGACCGAGGAGCGCAAGGAGAAGTATGACTTCGCGACGTACCGCCTCGACAACATCGCCTTCGAGGCGCGCGAGGACGCCGACTGGACGGTGAAGAAGCCGGCGGACGTGGCTGGTAAGACCATCGCTGTCTCCTCCGGCACCAACCAGGAGAAGATCCTCGTCGACTGGAGCGAGGAGAACGAGAAGGCCGGGCGCAAGCCGGTGGACATCAAGTACTTCCAGAAGGACTCCGACTATTACCTGGCCCTCCAGTCGGGGCGTATCGACGCGTATCTCGGGCCGAATCCTTCGGCCGCCTATCACGTTGCTTCGTCGGGGCAGACGAAGATCGTCGGGACGTTGTCCGGTGGGGGTGACTTGATCCAGGGGGAGATCGCCGCGACCACGAAGCGGGGGAGTGGGCTTGTTGATGCGTACGCGGCGGCGCTGAACCACGTGATCAAGGACGGGAGTTATGGGGAGGTTCTGAAGCGGTGGGGGCTTTCTGATGAGGCTGTAGCGAAGTCGCGGATCAATCCGCCGGGGTTGCCCAAGCCGTAGCGGTTCTGTCTGCGGGTGCTTCGTGGTTGCTCGCGCAGTTCCCCGCGCCCCTTCGGGGGCGCTACTCCCCCCCGCTCAGAAAGGTTCAGTCAATGACCCTTCACCTCGCCGTCTCCATCGATCAACCAGGGGTGTACGAACCCGCCCCCTACGCCGAGTCGGCCCTGCTCGCCGAGCGTGGTGCGCTCGACTTTGTGACGCTCGGGGACTCCTTCGGGAGGCCCGGAGCCGACGCGCTCGCCGTGCTCGCGCGGGTCGCGCCCGGCACCGCGCGGATCGGGCTCGTCCCCACGGTGACGACCACGCACACCGAGCCGTTCCATGTGCAGGCCGCCGTGGCGACCCTGGACTGGGTCAGCCACGGGCGGGCCGGCTGGACGGTCGACGTGTCGGCCACCGAGGCGGAGGCCCGGCTCTTCGGGCGGCGGCACGCCGCGCCGCCCGGCGAGCTGTGGCGGGAGGCCGGTGAAGTCGCCGACGTGGCCGCCCGGTTGTGGGACAGCTGGGAGGACGACGCCGAGATACGGGACGTGGCCACCGGCCGCTTCATCGACCGGGACAAGCTGCACTACGTCGACTTCGAGGGAGGCACCTTCTCCGTCCGGGGCCCCTCCATCGTGCCCAGGCCGCCGCAGGGGCACCCGGTGACCGTCGTCGACGCCACCGCCCCGCACGCCCGTGACACCGCGGCGCGGTACGCGGATGTCGCCCTGGTCCGCGCCACCGGACTCGCCGGCGCGGACGCCGCGCGGGCCGAACTGCGGGCCGCGGCCGCCGAGTTCGGGCGTGCCCCGGACTCGCTGAAGGTTCTCGCCGATCTCACCGTGGACCTCGGCGACGGCGAGGCCGTCGTCGACCTCGCCGAACGCATCGCCTCCTGGCACGCGTCCGGCGCCGTGGACGGCTTCCACCTGCGGCCCGCCGAGCCGCGCCGTGACCTGGAGCGGATCGTCAACGGCACCGTGGCGCTGCTCCAGCACCGCGGTCTGTTCCGCACCTTCTATCCGGGCAGCACCCTGCGCGACCACCTGGACCTCGCCCGGCCCGCCAACCGTTACGCCGCGCTCTCGGGGGACCGTCATGAGTGAACGTACGACTTCGACTTCGCCGAAGAAGCGGCTGCATCTCGCCGCGCACTTTCCCGGCGTCAACAGCACCACCGTCTGGGCCGATCCGCGGTCCCGGTCGCAGATCGACTTCGCTTCGTTCGAGCAGTTGGCCCGCACCGCCGAGCGCGGTCTCTTCGACTTCTTCTTCCTCGCGGAAGGCCTTCGGCTGCGCGAGCACAAGGGGCGCATCCACGACCTGGACGTCGTCGGGCGGCCCGAGTCCCTCACCGTCCTGAGCGCGCTCGCCGCCGTCACCGAACGCCTCGGCCTTGCGGGCACGGTCAACGCGACCTTCAACGAGCCCAACGAACTCGCCCGCAGGCTCAGCTCGTTGGACCACCTCAGCGCGGGCCGCGCCGCCTGGAACGTCGTCACCTCATCCGACGCCTTCACCGGCGAGAACTTCCGGCGCGGCGGGTATCTCGACCGGGCGGACCGGTACACCCGCGCCGCCGAGTTCGTCAGGACCGCGCGCGAGCTGTGGGACTCCTGGACGCCGGAGGGTGAGCCGCGGCCCTTCGCGCACCAGGGGCAACACTTCGACATCGAGGGGGAGTTCACCCTGCCGCGCTCGCCGCAGGGGCATCCCGTCGTCATCCAGGCGGGGGACTCTCCCGAGGGGCGGGAGTTCGCCGCGTCCGCGGCCGATGTCGTCTTCACCCGGCACGGCACGCTGGAGGCGGGCCGGGACTTCTACGCCGATGTGAAGGGCCGCCTCGCCAAGTACGGCCGCGCCCACGACGACCTGAAGATCATGCCCGGCGTCACCTTCGTCCTCGGCGACACGGCCGCCGACGCCCAGGAGCGGGCCGCCGAGATCCGCCGCCGGCAGGTCTCCCCGCAGAACGCGATCCTCGCCCTGGAGCAGGTCTGGGGCGTGGATCTCTCCTCGTACGACCCGGACGGGCCGCTCCCCGACATCGACCCGGACCCCGAATCGGCCCTCGTCCAGGGCCGGGTGAAGATTGCCAATCCCTTCGAGATCGCGGCGAAGTGGCGTGCGCTGTCGCGGGCCAAGGGGCTCTCCATCCGCCAGACCGTCATCGAGACGACGACCCGGCAGTCGTTCATCGGCACACCGGAGGCCGTCGCCGCCGAACTCGAGGAGTTCGTGGCGACCGACGCCGCCGACGGATTCATCCTCGTACCGCACCTCACCCCCGGCGGTCTCGACGACTTCGTCGACCGGGTGGTGCCGCTGCTCCAGGAGCGGGGCGTGTACCGCACGGAATACCAGGGCGCGACGCTGCGCTCGCACCTCGGGCTGCGCGAGCCCGTATGGAAGGGTTGATCACCATGAGCACCGAAACGGGCGCCGCGAACAACGACGCCGTACAGGACTGGAAGCACTGGCACGAGCAGCGGACGGAGACGGTCTCCGCGCCCTACGGCCCGCTCTCCCTCACCGGCACGCACTGGCTCGCGGACCATCCGGAGGGTCAACTTCCGGACATCCCCGGGCGCTGGACCGAGGCGGGCGACGAGATCGTCCTGACCGCGGGCCCCGACGACGGCCTCACCCTCGACGGAAAGCCCCTCAGCGGAGAGGCCCGCCTGGCCGCCGACCCCGGACCGGTCGGCGCGGCCCGCGTCGCGCTCGGCGAGCGGCGCTTCGTCGTGCTGCGCCGCGAAGGGCTCTGGGCGGTCCGCGACTTCGACCCGGAGTCCGCCACACGCCGCGCCTTCCAGGGCATCGAGGCCACCGCGTACGACGAACGCTGGGCGGTGCCGGGGCGCTTCACTCCGTACGACGCCGAGAGCGCCGTCGACGGCGTACGCACCGTCCGGGTCGGGAACGCCGACGGGGTGCAGCGGGGGCTCGGCCTCGGCGGTGAGCTGGCCTTCGACCTGGCCGGAAACCGGCTCACGCTCCAGGTGTCGGTGGAGGGCGACGTTCCGCAAGCTCTCGGCTCCGCTCGAGCAGGGGAGGCCCCATCGCTGTGGGCGGTGTTCGCGGACACGAGCAGCGGGGTCTCCAGCTACCGCTTCCGCTTCCTGCGGCCCGCCGCGCCGGACGCCGACGGACGCACGACGGTCGACTTCAACCGGGCGCTGCTGCCGCCCTGCGCCTTCGCCGACCACTTCATCTGCCCCTTCCCGCCTCCGGGCAACACCCTCACCGTCGAGATCGCCGCCGGAGAACGGAACCTTCTCGGCCGGTGACACGTCTGACTGGGAGCCGATGACCCAGAGCCCCGGTGGCGTACGACAGGTACGACAGCCACCGGGGCCGGTCGACGTGTATCCGGCTGACGGCCGAAAGGCGCCCTTGTGCGGGCACGCCTTGGCCCGAATACTCCCGAGCAGCGCTTGTCAGGGGCACGGCGTATCCGGAATCCGGTCCGCCCTTTGTTCCTTGGCTGCGCCTCACGGGCTCCCAACCCACGCGGGCCCACTGACTTCCCCCCGGGAGGAACAACAAGTGAGGATCAAGCGCACCACCCCCCGCAGTGGCATAGCGAGACGCACTCGTCTGCTCGCTGTCGCCACCGGACTCGTGGCCGCCGGCGCGCTCGCCGTACCCGCCGCGAACGCGAACGACGTCACCACCTTCAGCTCGGCGCAGCTCGACAAGGCGGGCGACGCGGTACTCGACGCGGATGTCGCGGGCACCGCGTGGAGCGTCGACAAGGCGACCAACCGCCTTGTCGTCACCGCCGACAGCACCGTCTCCAAGGCCGAGATCGCCGAGATCAAGAAGGCGGCGGGCAGCGAGGCGGGCGCCCTCAAGATCGAGCGCACTCCCGGCAAGTTCAACAAGCTGATCTCCGGCGGCGACGCCATCTACGCGTCCAGCTGGCGCTGTTCGCTCGGCTTCAACGTCCGCAGCGGCACGACCTACTACTTCCTGACCGCCGGACACTGCACCGACGGTGCGGGCACCTGGTGGTCCAACTCCGGGCACACCACGACGCTCGGTTCCACGACGGGCTCCAGCTTCCCGACCAACGACTACGGCATCGTCAAGTACTCCAACACGACGATCACCAAGTCCGGCACGGTCGGCAGCCAGGACATCACCAGCGCGGGCAACCCCACCGTGGGCCAGGCCGTCAAGCGGCGCGGCTCCACGACCGGTACCCACAGCGGCTCGGTCACCGGTCTGAACGCGACCGTCAACTACGGCGGCGGCGACATCGTCTACGGCATGATCAAGACCAACGTCTGTGCCGAGCCCGGCGACAGTGGCGGTCCGCTCTACGCGGGCACCAAGGCGCTCGGCCTCACCTCCGGCGGCAGCGGGAACTGCTCCTCGGGCGGTACGACCTTCTTCCAGCCGGTCACCGAGGCGCTGAGCGCGTACGGCGTGAGCGTGTACTGACCGACGTACTGAACGGCGTACGACTGATCCGCGTACGACTGATCCGCGTACGGCAAGACTGCAGCCAGCAGCAGATGAACCCCCGTCCGGAGTCCGGGCGGGGGTTCACCCTTGTCTCCCGTCTCCCTTTGTGCGCCGTGCGGGGTTACCTTCGAAGTACACGCCCAACACGCCCAATTCGGACCCTGGGGGGCCGGCATGGTCGAGGAGCTGGTGACGGCGGGAGTGGCCGTCGGATGTGCCGGAGTGGTCTATCTGATGGCCGCGGCGCGTGTGGTCAAGCAGTACGAGCGGGGTGTGGTGCTCCGGCTCGGGCGGCTGCAGCGGTCGGTGCGCGGGCCGGGGTTCACGATGATCGTCCCCGCGATCGACCGGCTCCGTAAGGTGAACATGCAGATCGTGACGATGCCGGTGCCCGCGCAGGACGGCATCACGCGGGACAACGTGACGGTGCGGGTGGACGCCGTCATCTACTTCAAGGTGGTCGACGCTGCCGAGGCCGTCGTGCAGGTCGAGGACTATCGGTTCGCGGTGTCGCAGATGGCGCAGACCTCGCTGCGGTCCATCATCGGCAAGAGCGATCTGGACGATCTGCTCTCCAACCGGGAAAAGCTCAACCAGGGCCTTGAGTTGATGATCGACTCGCCCGCCATCGGGTGGGGTGTGCAGATCGACCGGGTCGAGATCAAGGACGTATCCCTGCCCGAGACGATGAAGCGGTCGATGGCGCGGCAGGCCGAGGCGGACCGTGAGCGCCGCGCCCGCGTGATCAACGCGGATGCCGAACTGCAGGCCTCCAAGAAACTCGCCGAGGCCGCCCATGAGATGTCGGAGGAGCCCGCGGCCCTCCAGCTGCGGCTCCTGCAGACCGTCGTCGCGGTCGCCGCCGAGAAGAACTCCACCCTCGTCCTGCCCTTCCCCGTCGAACTCCTGCGCTTCCTCGAACGGGCCCAGCAGGCACAGCCACCGGTGCAGCAACCGGCCAAGGAGACGCAGCAACCGCCTGCCCCCGCACTGTCGGAATCCGGTGTGGAATCCGGTGCGCAGGATTCGGAAGCCGGAGAGCCGGTGGCGCGCGGAGAGTCGAAAACAGGACAGGACTAGTCCTCACCCGCTGCCGAAAGGCCGATCGCACGCGGTGTTTGCAACGGGAACCGACGTGGCGCGACCGGGGTGGGTGAAGGGGCGGGGGGCGCACGGTGATTGTCGCGTGCGCGTCCTGAAGTAGACCTTGTGTGCTACCGGACGGTATCGGAATAGTGGGCCGCGCCCTTTGGCATGGACGCGGCTTTCTCAGCGTGCGCGACTCCGTGCCGGTACGCCTTCCGGCCCTCAGGTCCCCACACCGAACGGGCCGACCCCCCACAGGAGGACGTCAGTTGAAGCACCGACGCATACCCAAGGGACGCGCGGCTGCCGCAGGTGCGGGCGTTGTCGCGTTGATCGCCGCCGGAGTCACCTTCCAGACTGCGAACGCGAGTGAGAGTGCCCCGACCCCCACGCCGGACACCCTCACGGTCGCGAAGGCCGGAAAGCTCGCCTCGTCGATCGCCAAGGACCTCGGCGTGGACGCCGCGGGCACGTACTACGACGCCAAGGGCAAGAACCTTGTCGTGAACGTCCTCGACAAGACGGCGGCGGAGACGGCCGAGGCGGCCGGTGCCAAGGCCAGAATCGTCGAGAACTCCCTGGCCGAGCTGAAGAGCGCCCGCTCGACGCTGAGCGACAAGGCGTCCATCCCCGGCACCTCGTGGGCGGTCGACCCGGCCACCAACAAGGTCGTCGTGACGGCGGACCGCACGGTCGATGGCGCCGAGATGGACAAGCTCGCCGCCGTGGTGAAGAAGCTCGGATCGAAGGCCGAACTTCAGCACAGCAAGGGGGAGTTCAAGCCCTTCATCGCAGGTGGCGACGCCATCTGGGGCGACGGCGGCCGCTGCTCGCTCGGCTTCAACGTGGTCAAGGACGGCGCACCGCACTTCCTGACCGCGGGTCACTGCACAGAGTCGATCAAGAGCTGGTCCGAGGAGCAGGGCGGCCCGGTCATCGGTGAGAACGCCGACTCCAGCTTCCCCGACAACGACTACGGCCTGGTCAAGTACACGGGCGACACCGCGCACCCGAGCGAGGTGAACCTCTACAACGGCTCCACCCAGGCCATCGCCAAGGCGGGCGACGCGACCGTCGGCCAGAAGGTGCAGCGCAGTGGCTCGACCACGCAGCTGCACGACGGCACGGTCACCGGTCTCGACGCCACCGTGAACTACGGCAACGGCGACATCGTCAACGGACTCATCCAGACCGACGTCTGCGCCGAGCCCGGCGACAGCGGCGGCGCGCTCTTCGCGGGCGACACCGCCCTTGGCCTGACCTCGGGCGGCAGCGGTGACTGCTCCGCCGGCGGGGAGACCTTCTTCCAGCCGGTGCCGGAGGCACTGAGCGCCGTCGGCGCGGAGATCGGCTGAGGCAGGGCCCCGCCAAGGGGACAGCAGGATTCAGGGGCCGGTCCGCCACGGGCGGACCGGCCCTTCTTTCACGTCTTTCACGCCTTCACGTCTTCACGCCTTCACGTCTTTCACGTCTTTCACGCGATGCTCCTGCTGGTGAGGTCGACCGAGCTGCCGTCGGCCTTGCGCCGGGCGGACAGGGCGAGGGTGACGACGACGCCGACGACCGCCCAGGCCGAGAGCACGAGCAGCGGTCCGGTGACCGCGTTCCCTTCGAAGTACGCGATCGAGCGCGCCACCCAGGTGCCCGCGCCCGGCGGCAGCCAGGGCCCGATCGCCTCCCAGAAGGGCGGCAGCATCGGCAGCGGGAAGGCGCCGCCCGCGCTCGGGTTGCCCGCGATGACGACGATGAGGACGGCCAGGCCGATGCCCACGATGCCGGTGGCCGCCTGCAGGGCGAGTGTGATCATGCCGACCCCGAAGACGACCAGGGCGCCCAGGCCCCACAGGGCCAGGACGCTGCCGGGCAGGGCGCCCAGGATCGGCCCGATGATGATCGCGCCGCCGAGTCCGCCCGCGATCGAGTAGAGCGCCATGACGCCGGTCCTGATCAGCGCGCGCGAGCGGTTGGCGGCCCGGGAACCCGCGCTGATCGCCAGGATCGAGGCGCAGAGATAGCCGCCGACGCACCAGCCGACGACCAGGTAGAAGGACGAGAGCCCGTCGAAGTCCTCGGGGGAAGCGGGCGCCACGTCCACGGTCCTGACCGTCCGGTTCTCCGCAGCTTCGAGCTGGGTGGCGATCTTCTCCAGTGCGGTGGCGAGGACGGTGCCGCCGCCGGAGGCGACGAGGAGCGTGTCGGTGGTGGCCCGGGGATTGATGATCAGGGCGCCGTCGATGTCGCGGTCCATGATCTGCTTCCGGGCCGTGGCCTCGTCGTCGACCACGCGGGGGTCGAGCGGATCGCCGGGGAGCTTCCCGAGCCGGGCCGACGCCTGCTCGGCGGCGGGCCCCGGAGCGACAACCCCGAAGGGCACGTCCCTCGGCTTCGGATCGTGCAGCGCCCCCACGTAGGAGGCGATGAACAGCAGCTGCAGGGCGAGTACGCCGATGACCAGCAGGGCTGCTCGCGGGGTGACGGCGCTCTTCAACTCATCGGTGAAACTCATGCCCCCACGCTCGGGGGCCCCTGCCGTTCCCGCAGGCGGGCGGGGCCGAACGAGCTACGGCGGGGGCGAACGGGCGACAGCGGCGGGACGCGCCGCACACATGTCGAACGTGCGTGTCGTACGTACGTTCGAAACTTGGTCTATGGTGGAGGCGGGGGCTGTGAGGTCGGATCGGTTCAGGTTTTCGGGAGGTGCGTGTGCCAGGGTTCACGCATCTGCACACCGTCTCCGGGTTCTCCCTGCGGTACGGGGCCTCGCACCCGGAGCGTCTTGCCGAGCGCGCCGGCGAGCGGGGCATGGACGCCCTCGCGCTCACCGACCGGGACACCCTCGCGGGAACGGTCCGGTTCGCCAAGGCCTGCGCGAAGGCGGGGGTGCGTCCGCTGTTCGGCACCGGGCTCGCGGTGGGCGAGCCCGCACCGGCGCGGGGCGAGCGGCGGCGGACCCCGGTGCGCGGCGGTGCCTTCATCGACGAGTCGACCCCGCGCGTGACCTTCCTCGCCCGCGACGGCGCCACCGGCTGGGCCACGCTCTGCCGCCTGGTCACCGCCGCGCACCGGAGTGGTGAGGGCCGGCCCGTCCTGCCGTGGGAGGAGAACCACGGCGACGGCCTGACCGTGCTGCTCGGCCCCGCCTCCGACGTGGGGCGCGCGCTCGCCGCCGGGCGCCCCGACCGGGCCGCCCGCCTCCTCGCCCCCTGGCGCGAGCGCTACGGCGACGCGCTGCGCCTGGAGTCCGTCTGGCACGGCCGCGAGGGCACGGGCCCCGGCTCGCTCCGCCTGGCCGCCCGCACCGTCGGCTTCGCCGCCGAGCAGGGCATCCGCCCCGTCCTGAGCAACGCCGTGCGCTACGCCGACGCGGGGCTCGGCCCGGTCGCCGACGTGCTCGACGCGGCCCGCCGCCTCGTCCCCGTCGACCCGACCAAGGAACTCGACGGCGGCGAGCGGTGGTTGAAGGGCGCGGACGTCATGCTGGGCAACGCCGAGCGGATCGTCGAGGCGGCCGGGTTCCGCCGCGACACCGCCCACCGCCTCGTCGAGCAGACCCAGGCGGCCGCCGCCGAATGCCTCGTCGACCCCGAGGACGACATCGGCATCGGCTCCGTACGCTTCCCCGAACCGCACCTCGTCGGCGCGGGGCGCCGCACCGCGCAGCGTGTCCTCGCCTCGCGGGCTGCGGCGGGCATGGTGCTGCGCGGCTACGACTCCCGGCGCGTGTACTGGGAGCGGATGCATCACGAGCTGGACATCATCGCGTACCACGGCTTCGCCTCCTATTTCCTCACCGTGGCCCAAGTCGTCGACGACGTACGCGACTTGGGGATCCGGGTCGCGGCGCGCGGCTCCGGCGCGGGTTCCCTGGTCAACCACCTCATCGGCATCGCGCACGCCGACCCCGTCGAGCACGGGCTGCTCATGGAGCGGTTCCTGTCCACGCGGCGGGCCGTCCTGCCGGACATCGACATCGACGTGGAGTCGGCCCGCCGGCTCGAGGTCTACCGCGCGATCATCGGCCGCTTCGGCACCGAGCGGGTCGCGACCGTCGCCATGCCCGAGACCTACCGGGTGCGCCACGCCGTACGCGATGTGGGCGCCGCCCTGTCCATGGACCCGGCCGAGATCGACAGGATCGCCAAGTCCTTCCCGCACATCCGCGCCCGCGACGCCCGCTCGGCGATGGCGGAGCTGCCCGAACTACGGGCGATAGCGGGGGAGTTGGGTGACCGCGACCGGCTGTGGGACCTGGTCGAGGCGCTCGACGCGCTGCCCCGCGGCATCGCCATGCACCCGTGCGGGGTGCTGCTCTCCGACGCCTCGCTGCTCGCGCGTACGCCCGTCATGCCGACCAGCGGCGAGGGCTTCCCCATGTCCCAGTTCGACAAGGAGGACGTGGAGGACCTCGGGCTGCTCAAGCTGGACGTGCTCGGCGTGCGGATGCAGTCGGCGATGGCGCACGCCCTGGGGGAGCTCGAGCGGGCCACGGGCTCCCGTGTCGACGTGGACGCCGTGCCGCCGGGCGATCCGGCGACGTATCGACTCATCCAGTCCGCCGAGACGCTCGGCTGCTTCCAGATCGAGTCGCCGGGCCAGCGGGACCTGGTCGGACGCCTTCAGCCCGCGACCTTCCACGACCTGGTCGTCGACATCTCGCTGTTCCGCCCCGGACCGGTCGCCGCCGACATGGTGCGGCCCTTCATCGAGGCCCGGCACGGCCGCGCGCCCGTCCGCTATCCGCACCCGGATCTCGAGGGGCCGCTGAAGGAGACGTACGGAGTCGTCGTCTTCCACGAGCAGATCATCGAGATCGTCGACATCATGACCGGCTGCGGGCGCGACGAGGCGGACCGGGTGCGGCGCGGGCTCTCCGACCCCGAGTCGCAGGGGCGGATCCGGTTCTGGTTCGCGCAGCAGGCCGCGGCGAAGGGATACGACGCCGAGACGATCGGCCGGACCTGGGAGATCATCGAGGCCTTCGGGTCGTACGGCTTCTGCAAGGCGCACGCGGTGGCCTTCGCCGTGCCGACGTACCAGTCGGCGTGGCTGAAGGCCCATCACCCGGCCGCGTTCTACGCGGGGTTGCTCACGCACGACCCCGGGATGTATCCGAAGCGGCTGCTGCTCGCGGACGCGCGGCGGCGCGGGGTGCCGATCCTTCCGCTGGACGTGAACCGGTCCGCGGTCGCTCACCGTATCGAACTGGTGTCTGATAGCCCTGGGGGCTCCCGGTGGGGGCTGCGGCTCGCGCTCTGTGACGTGCACGGCATCAGCGAGGCCGAGGCCGCCCGGATCGCCGACGCGCAGCCCTACGCCTCGCTCCTGGACTTCTGGGAGCGGGCCAGGCCATCGAAACCGGTCGCGCAGCGGCTCGCCCAGGTCGGCGCGCTCGACGCGTTCGGCGCCAACCGCCGCGATCTGCAGCTGCACCTGGCCGAGCTGCGGCGCGGCGCGCGCGGCTCGTCAGGAGCCTTCGGGGCCCAACTCCCCTTGTCCGGCGGGCGGAAGACGGCGCCCGCCGGTCTTCCCGACCTGGACGACGCGGAACGCCTCAGCGCCGAACTCGGCGTCCTCGGCATGGACTCCTCGCGCCATCTCATGGGCGATCACGCGGAGTTCCTCAAGGAGCTCGGCGTGCTGACGGCCCGCCGCCTCCGGGAGGCCGAACACGGCGCGACCGTGCTGGTCGCGGGCGCCAAGGCGGCCACCCAGACCCCGCCGATCCGCTCCGGGAAGCGCGTCATCTTCACCACCCTGGACGACGGCACGGGCCTGGTCGACCTGGCCTTCTTCGACGACGCCCACGAACGGTGCGCGCACACCGTCTTCCACTCCTGGCTGCTGCTCGTCCGCGGTGTGGTGCAGCGCCGCGGGCCGCGCAGCCTCAGCGTGGTCGGCGCGGCCGCCTGGAACCTGGCGGAGCTGGTGGAGCTGCGGCAGGAAGGGGGCCTCGACGCGGTGGCGGCCCGCCTGACCGAGCAGCCGCCGGAGCCGGAGTCCGCAGAGGCCCCGGCGGACGGCGGCCGGCGCATCCGGATGTCCACGGGGTACGAGATGCACCCCTGGGCCGACCTGCAGCCGCCCGGCGAACGGGCGGCCACGGGACGGAAGTTGTGGCACCAGAGCCCCGGGAGCGCGGGATGAGCACCCTCTGCGTACGTTTCCTGCTGCCGCCCATGTACGAGGCGGCCCTGCCCCGGCTGATCGCGCTGGTCGGCGAGTTCAGCCCGGTCGTGGAGGCCCTGCCGCCCGACGGCGTGCTCGTCGACGTGCGGGGAGCCATGCGCTACTTCGGGCGGGACGCCGTCGACCTCGCCTCGGTGATCCGGGTGCGGGCGCTCGCCCTGTACGGGGTGGACTGTGTGATCGGCGCGGGGCCCGGGCCGATGCTGGCGCGGATGGCCGTACGCGGCGCCGTGCCGGGAGTGACCCAGGTCGTGGGCCGGGAACCGGAAGCCGTCGCGGAGTTCCTCGGCCCGAAGCCGGTCGCCGAGCTGCCGGGCGTCGGCCGCGCCACCGCCCGCACCCTGTGCGAGTACGGACTCGACTCCGTCGGCAAGGTGGCCGCCGCGCCGCTGTCCACGCTGCAGCGGCTCATCGGCGCCCGCGCGGGCCGTGAACTGCACGAGAAGGCGCACGGCGTCGACCGCGCGCGGGTCGTGCCGAACGCGGCCGCCCGCTCGCTCGCCGCCGAACGGCCCTTCCCCCGCGACGAGTTGGATCCCACCCGGCACCGGCGCGCACTGCTCTCGATCACCGAGGAGCTAGGCGTCAGGATGCGCGGCGACGACCAGGTGTGCCGCTCCCTGACCCTCACCGTGCGGTACGCGGACCGCTCCACCACAACCCGCACCCGCGCCCTGCCCGAGCCGACCGCCCACTCCAGCGCGCTGACCGCGACCGCGTACCGGATGTACGAGGCGCTCGGCCTGCAACGCGCCCGGGTGCGCGGCATCTCCCTGCGCGCCGAAGGACTCGGCCCCGCCGAACAGGCCGCCCACCAGCTGATGTTCGACCCGGCGGACGACAGGGCGCGCCGCATCGAGGAGGTCGCCGACCGGGCACGGGCGAAGTTCGGCCCCGGGGCGATCGTGCCGGGGACGCTGGCGGCGTAGGGCGGTGAGCTGCGGGCTGCGGGCCGTGGGCTCAGACGTCGCGGCGGTGCACCACGACCACCGCCACGGCCGCCGCGACGAGCGGCCACACCGCGAAGACCGCCCACGCCTCCGTGATCGTCACCGGATACCTGCCCGCCGGGTAGTCCATCGCCGGGTTCTCGACCAGCGCCTGCCACGCGCTGAGCGGCATCGCGTTGCCGATCTCCTTCACCCAGCGGTACGTCTCGCCCGCGAAGAGCGAGGGCAGCAGCAACAGCGTCACCAGCGACGCGGCGACGGTGCCCGCCGCGTGCCGGATCACCGCGCCGAGCGCCATGCCGACCAGCGCGGACAGCGGGGCGAGCAGCGCGGAGGCCAGCACGGCCCGCAGCGCGCCGGGAGCGCTGATCGGCAGACCGATGGTGTCGCTGAGCACGGCCTGGGTCGCGCCGAAGGAGGCCGCCGCGACGATGGCGCCGAGCACGGTCATCACCGCGGTGATCACCGCCACCTTGGCGACAAGCACCGCGCGGCGGTCGGGGACGGCCGCGAACGTCGTACGGATCAGACCGCTGGTGTACTCGCCGAAGACCGAGATGGCGCCGACGGAGGTGGCGATGACCACGAGGATCTGGAAGGCCGGGTCGACGAAGGCGGCGTGCATCGGGTCGATCCGGAAGGCCCCGTCCGGTGAGATCGCCGACTGGCGTTCCAGGAGGTCGGCGTTGGACAGGGCGGAGTTGACGTTGATCCCGATGACGACCGGCGCGCCGAGGCCGAGGATCCAGGCCGTGGAACGCAGTGACCAGAGTTTGATCCATTCGGCGGCGATGAGGTCGTGCAGGCGGGCGGTCATCGGGGTTCTCCTGCGAGGTATTCGGCGCTGTCGGCGGTGAGTTCCATGAAGGCCTCTTCCAGGGAGGCAGATCTGGTGGTCAGTTCGTGGAGCATGAGCCGGTGCTGGAAGGCGAGTTCGCCGATGCGGGCGGCGGGCAGGCCGGTGACGGTGAGCCGGTCGTCGTCCTGGAGGTGCACGGAGGCACCTTCGGTGGTCAGTACGGTGCTGAGCTTCGTACTGTCGGGGGTGCGCACGGTGACTGTCAGGCGGGTGCCGCGGGCGGCGAAGTCGGTGAGGCTTTCGGCGGCGATGAGTTGGCCGCGGCCGATGACGATGAGGTGGTCGGCGGTGTTTTCCATTTCGGTCATGAGGTGGCTGGAGACGAAGACGGTGCGGCCCTCGGCGGCCAGGCGGCGGAAGAGGCCGCGGACCCACAACACGCCCTCGGGATCGAGGCCGTTGAGGGGTTCGTCGAAGAGCAGGACCGGCGGGTCGCCGAGCAGGGCGGTGGCGATGCCGAGGCGCTGGCGCATGCCGAGGGAGTAGCCGGCGATGCGTCGGCGGGCCACTTCCGCGAGGCCGACCTCGTGCAGGACCTCGTCGACGCGTGGGCGGGGGATGTGGTTGCTGCGGGCCAGGGCGCGCAGATGGGCGGTGGCGGTGCGGCCGCCGTGCACGTCGCCCGCGTCGAGCAGCGCGCCGACGTGGCGCAGGCCGCGGGGGCGTTCGCGGAAGGGGCGGCCGTCGATGGCTGTGGTGCCGGTGGTGGGGGAGATCAGACCGAGCAGCATGCGCAGGGTCGTGGTCTTGCCCGCGCCGTTGGGGCCGAGGAATCCGGTGACCTGGCCGGGGCGCACGGTGAAGCTCAGGTTCCTGACGGCGGTCTTGTCGCCGTACACCTTGCTCAGTTCGTTGACTTCGATCACCCGGCCCACGGTGCCGTGGGCCGGGTGCGCCGGGCATCGGGCCGTCGGCCACACCCTCGGCGGGCCCGAGTAGCCCGTGGGCGTACGACCGTGGGCCAATATCCCTGCACGGAATGGGCACATACGATCGGCGCATGGACATCAAGCCAGGTCAAGCGTCGCCCGAGGGGGCCAGGGACCGATCCGCGGCCCGGCGCCTGTGGCCGGTTGTGCGCACCGGCCTGGCGTGGGGCGGGGCCGTGCTCTACCCCGGCGTCACCTACGTCACGTTCGACCAAGGGCAGAACGGCTTCCAGCTCCCGATGGTCCTCGCGTCGCTCGCCCTCACGGTCGTCGTCGCCTCGCTGCTCAGGCGGCGACCGCTGCCCGCGCTGGTCTTCCTGCTGCTCGGCGCGGTGGCGGCGACGATGGAGATGCGGAAGACGGAGGTCAGCTATCTGCAGACCCTCGCCGGTGTCTGCGCCGTCGGCTATCTCGCCGCCACCCGGCCACGCCGTACGTCGGTCAGCGCCGGCCTCATGGCGTTCACGGCGCAGGCGCTCGCCCTCTTCTCCTTCCCGCCCGACGGCTACTGCGCTCCCGGCATGAGCGGTCCCGCCGGGGGCGGCTGCGCGACCTCCGGGTGGGCGAGCAACAACGGTGAGACCGTCGCGTTCATCGCCGTCGCGCTGATCGCCGCCTGGCTGGTGGGCCGTTCGTCCCGCGAGCGGCGCGCGCACGCCGAGGCGCTGCGGAGTCAGGCCACGGCCCGCGCCGTCACCGCCGAACGCCTGCGCATCGCCCGCGAGTTGCACGACATGATCGCGCACAGCATCGGCGTCATCGCCATCCAGGCGGGCGTGGGCAGCCGCGTCATCGAGACCCAGCCCGCCGAGGCCCGCAACGCCCTCACCACCATCGAGGCCACCAGCAGGGAGACCCTCGCGGGCCTGCGCAGGACGCTGGTCGCGTTGCGGAAGCCGGAGCAGGAGGCGGGGGCTGATCAGGCCGCGGACAGCGGCGACTTGGCGCCCCGTGAGCCGACGCCCGGCCTCGCCGGCCTCGACCGCCTCGTCGCGTCCGCGCTGGACGCCGGGGTGCGGGTGGAGGTGCGGGGGGCGGGCGGATGCGGACCGCTGCCCGCCGACATCGACCTGGCCGCCTTCCGCATCCTTCAGGAGGCCCTGACCAATGTCGTACGCCACGCGGGCACGGAAACCTGCCGGGTGAGCGTCGAGCGGCGGGCGGCCGAGCTGTCCATCGAGGTCGAGGACGGCGGGCGCGGCGGGCTGCCCGCGGGCACCGGCTTCGGCCTGGTCGGCATGCGGGAGCGGGTCGCCCTGCTGCACGGCCGGTTCACCGCGGGGCCGCGCCCCGAGGGCGGCTTCCGGGTGACGGCCCTGCTGCCCGTGCCGGAGGAGGGACCGTGACGGATCACGTGGTGCGCGTCGTACTGGCCGACGACCAGCCCCTGGTCCGCGCGGGCCTGCGGGTCCTTATGGCCGACACCCCCGAGATCGATGTGGTGGGCGAGGCGGGGACGGGCACCGAAGCCGTCCGCCTGGCCAGGGACGTACGCCCCGATGTCGTGGTGATGGACATCCGCATGCCCGGCATGGACGGCATCGAGGCCACCCGGCTGATCACGGCCGAGACCGACGCGACGCGCGTCCTGGTCCTGACGACGTTCGACGACGACGATTACGTATACGGGGCGCTGCGCGCAGGCGCGAGCGGGTTCCTCGTCAAGGACATGGCGCTCGACGACATCCTCGCGGCGATCCAGGTGGTGGCCGCGGGGGACGGACTGATCGCGCCGAGCGTCACCCGACGTCTCATCGAGGAGTTCGCGGCGCGGCCCGCGCCCGCCGCGGTGGCCCGGCGGACGGTCGACGGCATCACGGACCGCGAGTGCGAGGTCCTGACGCTGGTCGGCCGGGGTCTGTCCAACGCCGAGATCGCGGCCGAGCTGTTCATCACCGTGGCCACGGTCAAGGCGCACGTGGCGCGGCTCTTCACCAAGCTCGACTCCCGTGACCGGGTCCAACTGGTCATCATCGCGTACGAGTTGGGGCTCGTCGCGCCGCCTCGGCGATAGCGCCCCGAGGGGTGATCGCGCCAGTGATCACTGGAAGTTTTACTGACGCGTAACTTCACAGTTTTACTACTGGCCCGTAATTTGGCGTGTGCACGGCATCCTCGTGATCCGGATCACAGGGCTCATTCACCGTCACTTCCTCGAGCAACTCCATCGAGCAACTCCCTTGAGCCGCAAGGAGATCACCCGATGCTGCCCTGGAGACGAGCGCTCAGAGCGCTTGCCGCCGCCCTGCTCATGACGGGCGCGCTCACCCTCACCCCCGCCGCCACGGCGTCCGCGGCCCCCGCCGCTGCCACCGCTGCCTCCTCGTCGAGTGGCTGGAACGACTACGACTGCAAGCCGTCCGCCGCCCACCCGCGCCCCGTCGTCCTGGTCCACGGCACCTTCGGCAACTCCGTGGACAACTGGGTGGTTCTCGCGCCCTACTTGGTCAGGCGCGGCTACTGCGTCTTCTCCCTCGACTACGGCCAGCTGCCCGGAGTGCCGTTCTTCAACGGGCTCGGCCCGATCGACAAGTCGGCCGAGCAACTGGACGCCTTCGTCGACAAGGTGCTCGCCTCGACGGGCGCCGCGAAGGCGGACCTCGTCGGCCACTCGCAGGGCGGCATGATGCCCCGCCATTACCTGAAGTTCCTCGGCGGCGCGGAGAAGGTGAACGCCCTGATCGGCCTCGCGCCCGACAACCACGGCACCACCCTGCTCGGCCTGACCAAGCTGCTGCCCTACTTCCCCGGCATCGAGGACCTGCTCACCACCAAGACGCCGAGCCTCGCCGACCAGATAGCCGGATCGCCGTTCCTGACCAAGCTCAACGCGGGCGGCGACACCGTCCCCGGCGTGCGCTACACCGTCATCGCCACCAAGTACGACGAGGTGGTCACCCCGTACCGCACGCAGTTCCTCGACGGCCCCGGCGTACGCAACGTGACCGTCCAGGACCTGTGCCCCGTCGACCTCTCCGAGCACGTGGCGATCGGGATCCTCGACCGGGTAGCCCACCACGAGGTCGCCAACGCGCTCGACCCGGCGCACGCGACACCGACCACCTGCCTGTCCTGACGGCCCTGTCCTGACGGCCCTGTCCTGACGGCCACGAACAGCGGGCCGCTGCCCCGACTGGCAGCGGCCCGCTGTGCTCGGTGGATCAGCGGCCGTGGCGCGCCGTCCGGCGGCGGGCCGTGGCGAACATGGCCGCGGCACCGACCGCGAGCGCCGCGGCGCCACCGATCGCGATGTACGGGGTGGTGCTGTCGCCGCCGGTCTCGGCGAGGTTCTCGTCCGTGGCCGCGGGCTTCTCGGCGGCGCCGTTCACCTCGGGCTGGTTGTCGGAGGTGCCCTCGGCCGGGGCCGCCTCGGAGGCCTCGGCGCCCGTCTTGGCGTCGCTGTCGCCGTGGCCGTGGTGCTCGACGGTGGACTTCTCGGCGCCGGCCTCGATGTCCTTCTCGGAGGGGGCGGAGGCGGCCGGGGCGGGGGCCGTACCGCCGCTGTCCTTGCCGAACACCACGTCGGAGCAGGTGTAGAAGGCCTCGGGGGAGTCCGAGCGCTGCCAGATCGAGTAGACCAGGTGGCGGCCCGACCTGGCCGGGACCTTGCCGTCGAAGACGTAGTCGCCGTTCTCCATCTTCGGGTCGGTGACCTTGGCGAACGGCTTCTCCTCCAGGTCCGACCACTGCAGCGGCTTGGCCGGGTCGTACGAGTCCTTCGTGACGTACAGCTCGAAGGAACCCTTGTGCGGGGCGGTGCCCTTGTAGTGGAACGTGTGGTTGCCGGCCGTGAGCTTGCTGGACGGCCAGTCGGCGCGCGGCAGGTCGAGGCCCTTGTACTTGTCGTTGCCCGCGCTGCACAGCTTGCCGTCGGGGATGATCTCCTTCGACTTGCCCGCGGCGTTGGCGATGTTCACGCCGTTCCAGTCGTAGAAGGCCTGGGCGCCACTGGCCGCGACAGCCGCCTTGCAGGCAGCAGACTTCGGGGCCTCCGGGCCCTCCTGGAAGCAGGCGGAAACACGGCTCACCGGGTCCGTCATCGAACCGTGCGCGGCGGCGGGCGCGGCCGACAGGACGGTCAGGGCGAGCGGGGCGACACCGGCGGCGATGGCTGCGACCTTGCGGCGAGCGTTCATGGGGTGGTTCTCCTCAACGGCGGTTCTGGAGGGGGGTGGGGGACACGAGGCGGCCGCGAACGGCCGGTGCTGCCCCCCGAATACGTGCAGCGCCGACGGTTCGTGGCGGCCCCGGCGACGAGAAAGCTAGCCGCTCCGAACCCCGAATTCGCCTGCTGAGGGCGGGTGATGGCGATCTTTATGGTGGGTTTAAGAGAGGGCTAACCGGGGGCTGAGGCTGGGACCCTGTGAGCCCCGGTTCGGTCGCAGCCCCAGGAAGCGACTCGGCCCCTGCGAAGGTCGCCTCCCGTCAGACCGGACACTCTCCGCGCCCCTGTCACTCCTGCGCAACCAATCGAGTGAGGTCGGAGGGGGAGGGCATGTCGGACGTGTACTCCCGGCGCCCGCGATCAACGCTGGAGACACACGTCGACGAGCCCCGAAGGAAGAGCGGTCATGGACTACACGAAGCTGGCGCCTCCATTGGCAGCGACTTACGAGCGTTACCAGCAGGAGGGCGGCAGCCGCGAGCCCCTGCGGCCTCAGGCCGGGACACTCGGGCTCATCTCCGTACGGGAGCGCGCCAAGCCCCTGCGCGTCGTCGTCTCCCTCGAATGCGACCCGGACGCCCTCTCCGACGGCGGTCTGGGCGACGGAATCGTCCTCAACCAGGGTGGCACCCGGGTGAAGACCGCCATTGTCGCCCTCGATGAGCTGGAGCGGCTCAGCGAGCACCCCGGCATCAAGCGCATCGTGCCGGCCACCCGGCTGCGCCCGTACCTGAACCTCGCTCAGCAGCACGTCGGCGTGCCGCAGTTCCGGGCGAGCTCCGGCCTGACCGGCAAGGGCGTCGTCATCGGGATCGTCGACACCGGCGTCGACACGCAGCACCCGGCCTTCACCGGTTGCATCCAACGGATCTGGGACCAGACCCTGCGTGGCGGTTCCGGAGTTCCGGAGGGCCGGTACGGAGCGGAATTCGTCAACGCCGGGATGGCCATGGCCCCCCTGTCCCGCGACATCGAGGGCCACGGCACTCATGTCGCCGGCATCGCTGCCGGTGCGGAGGGCATCGCTCCCGAGGCGCGCCTGGTGATCGTCAAGACGGACTTCCAGGACGCCCACATCGTCGACGGCATCCAGTACATCTTCCGTGTCGCTCGCGACCTGGAGCTGCCCGCGGTCGTCAACCTCAGCCTGGGCGGCCACTTCGATGCGCACGACGGCACCGACACGATGTCCCAGTCGATCGAGGAGGAGACGGGCCCCGGCCGCATCGTCGTGTGCGCCGCCGGCAACGAGGGCGACGACGACATCCACGCCCGCGTCACCGTCCCGCGCGGCGCCAACCGCGCGATCACCTGCCACCCTGGCGTCTTCGACGGCAAGCCGGACATCTTCTGGCTCAACGGCTGGTACGCGGGCAGTGACCGGTTGGAGGTCGCGATGGCCTCCCCGACCGGCGCAACGACCCCCTTCCAGCCGGTACGGACCTCGGGCAGCCCGAGCGCCGCTTTCAACATCCCAGGGGGCAAGGTCCAGATCACCACCCCGGGCCCCGACCCGGCCAACGGCGACATCAACTTCTTCGTCCAGGTCGAGCCGAGGGTCACCGGCGGCCCCGCCAACGCCGCCCCCGGCAAGTGGCGGCTGATTCTCCGCGGAGCGAACGCCACGGGCGGCGAGGTCGACGTCTGGATGCTTGGCCGCTCCGACGCCCGACCGCAGCCGCAGTTCAGCGGCTCCGCCGTGCACGACGCGGTCAAGGTCGGCTCGCCGGGAGCCGCCTCGTCCGCGGTCACCGTCGCTGCCTTCACCACCCGTACCGAGTGGAAGGACATCGACGGCGTCGACCGGGAGGCGTTCTGGCTGGAGCCCGGCAACATCGCCAGCTTCAGCAGCGAGGGTCCCCGCCGGGACGGGGCGCACAAGCCCGACATCACCGCTCCCGGAGCCATGATCGTCTCAGCGCTGTCCCGGGACGCCGTGGACCTGGACCCGGGCTTCATCACGGACGAACAGCACGTGGCGATGCAGGGAACCAGCATGGCCGCCCCCTTCGTCTCCGGGCTCGCCGCCCTCATCCTGCAGCGCGACCCGGGCTGTGACCCCGGCAAGCTGAAGGAACTCTTCCGGCAGAACGCGGCCGTCCCCGGCGCCGCATCCGGAACCTTCGACCCGAAGTGGGGCGACGGCCTCATCAACGCCGCCAATCTCTGAGAATCGACCCGTGGACTACCGGAAACTCGACTCCTCCCTCGCTATGGCCATCGACGCCGAGGGCCGCGCTCCCCAGGCCCGGGACATGCTGGTGCTCGTACGCCTGACCGAACCGCCCTCGCCTCCCCAGCTCGAACACCTGCAGAGCCGAGGAGTCGACAGCGCGGCCGCACCCGGCCGTGCCGTCATGACGGGAACCTTGTCCCGGGAGGACGTCGAAACACTTTCCGAGCAGCCCTGGGTCCTCTCCCTCACCTTGTCCGCCATCCGCAACCCGACATGAGCACACCACCATGGCCCGGGCAGCCCGGCCGCGTGCCCGATCTGCTTCCCGGGCTACCGGCCGGGGGCGGCCCACTCCTGACGGTGCTCGCCGGGACGGCTCACCGTATCCACCGGTACCGCCGCTCCGGCCGCCCCGTCCCCCCGTACCGCAGCGTCACCTCGACCCTCCCCGTGTCCGCGAAGAACTCCAGGTAGCGGCGGGCGCTGACCCGTGAGAGCGCGCCCTCCTGCGCGCACTCCGAGGCGGAGAGTCCGCCCGGATGTCTGCGCAGCGTCTGCTCGACCAGGTCGGCGGTGTGCGCCGCGAGGCCCTTCGGCAGCTCGCGCGAGCCGGGCGGGCGGGTGCCGAAGATCTGGTCGACGTCCTCCTGGCGCGCCTCGTCCAGACCGTCGAGGCGGGCTCGCACCGCCGCCACATGCAGCAACTGCTCGCGCAGCGCCGCCTGGTTGAACGGCTTGATCAGATAGTGCAGGGCACCGGCCCGCAGCGCCGCCCGCACGATCTCCGCGTCCCGCGCGGCGGTGATGAACAGCGCGTCCACCGGCTGCCGGTCCGCGTCACGCTCCTCCACGGCCCGCAACTCCCGCAGCACGGCGATGCCGTCCATATCGGGCAGATAGACGTCGAGGAGTACGAGATCGGGGCGCAGCCGCTCCACCGCCGCCAGCGCCTGCGCACCGCTGTGCGCCACCCCCACCACCGAGAATCCGTCCACCGCGGACACATAACGGCTGTGCAGCTTGGCGACCATGAAGTCGTCGTCCACGACCAGCACCCTTGTCATCGCCGCAGGCTATGGGCGCGACCACAACGACCACAACGTCCGTTGATTCCGGAAGAGAGACAGCTTCTTAACGCGCAGGCAACATGTGGGCCACCTCACAGGAATCCCCGTCCCCGCGGATGGCGGCCGGGTTCTCGCCCCCCACCGGGAACCCGGCCCCACCAACTCCTACGTACCGACAGGTGGTGGCACACGTGCGTCTGCGCACACCCCTTGCCCTGCTCGGGGCCGCGCTGCTCGTGCTCGCAGGGCCGCCGCTGCTCACGACGGGCAGCGGCGCCGAGACCGGCACACAGATACCCGGCCTGCGCTTCATGGTCCCCAACACGCCGGGCGGCGGCTACGACATCACCGCCCGCACCGCGGCGAAGAACGCCGAGGACGCCGAACTCACCCACAACATCGAGGTGTTCAACCTGCCCGGCGCCGGTGGCACCGTAGGCCTGAGCCGCCTCGTCGGCGAGCACGGCAACGGCAAGCTCGCCATGTCCATGGGCCTCGGCGTGGTGGGCGCCGCACGCTCCAACCACGCGCCCAAGACCCTCGCCGACACCACCCCGATCGCCCGCCTCACCGAGGAGCCGGACGTCGTGGTCGTCGCCAAGGACTCGCCGTACAAGGACATCGAGCAGCTGGTCACCGCCTGGAAGAAGGACCCGGGCAAGCTCCCCGTCGGCGGCGGCTCGTCCCCCCGGCGGCCCCGACCACCTCGCCCCGATGCTGATGGCGCGCGCCGCGGGGATCGCCCCGAAGAAGGTCAACTACGTTCCCTTCGACGGCGGCGGCGAACTCCTCGCCTCGATCCTCGGCGAGAAGGTCGCCTTCGGCGTCTCGGGCGTCGGCGAGTACCTCGACCAGATCAAGTCCGGCGAGCTGCGGCTGCTCGCGGTCACCGGACCCGAGCGCGTCGACGGCCTGGAGGGACCCACCCTCAAGGAGTCCGGCTACGACGTGGACTTCACCAACTGGCGCGGCATCGTCGCCCCGCCAGGCCTCTCCGAAGCCGAGCGCGACAAGCTCACCGGTCTCGTCAGGAAGCTCCACGACTCCCCTCAGTGGCGCAAGTCCCTCAAGACGAACGGCTGGGACGACGCGTTCCTCACCGGTGACAAGTTCGGCGACTTCCTGGAGGCCCAGGACAAGCGCGTGGTGTCCGTGCTGAAGGAGCTGGGACTGTGACGACGACGACCATGGAAAACCCGCCCTCCCCGCCCGAGGAGAGCGGGAGCAGCCGCCGCACCTGGCTGCGCGAGCACTCCGAACTCGGCGTGTGCGTCATGCTGTTGGCCCTCGGCGTGCTCGTCCTCACCGACGCGCTCACCATGGACGTCGACATCGCCCAGCGCGGCCCGATCGGCCCCAAGACGGTCCCGATCGTGGTCGGCATCGGACTCCTGGTCGTCGCCGTGTTCCTCGCGATCGACGTCCTGCGCGGCGGCCGCGGCGAGGCCGAGGGCGGCGAGGACATCGACCTGTCCGAACCCGCCGACTGGCGCACCGTCCTGCTGCTCGCCGGGGTCTTCCTCGGCGCCGCCGTCCTCATCGAACCCCTCGGCTTCCCCGTCGCGGGCGCCCTGCTCTTCTGGGGCGCCGCGTACGCGCTCGGCAGCCGGCACCTGGACCGCGACCCGCTCATCGCGGCAGGCCTCTCCCTGATCACCTACGTCGTCTTCAACAACCTGCTCGGAGTCCCGCTCCCCGGCGGCCCGCTGATGGGAGTGCTCTGACATGAATTCCCTCAACTCCCTGATGGACGGCTTCGGCACGGCCCTCACCCCGCTGAACCTGCTCTGGGCCGCCGTCGGAGTGCTCCTGGGCACCGCGATCGGCGTGCTGCCCGGCATCGGCCCCGCCATGGCCGTGGCGCTGCTGCTGCCCGTGACGTACGGACTGGAGCCGACCGGCGCGTTCATCATGTTCGCCGGCATCTACTACGGAGCGATGTTCGGCGGCTCCACGACCTCGATCCTCCTCAACACACCGGGCGAGAGCGCCGCGGTGGTGGCCGCCATGGAAGGCAACCCGATGGCCAAGGCGGGGCGCGGCGCACAGGCGCTCGCGGCCGCCGCCATCGGCCACTTCGCGGGCGGCATGATCGGCACGATCCTCCTGGTGGCGCTCGCGCCGACGGTCGCCGACCTCGCGGTCGACATCGGGGCGCCCGACTACTTCGCCATCATGGTCCTGGCGTTCATCGCGGTGACATCGGTGCTCGGCTCGTCCCGCGTCCGGGGCCTCGCGTCCCTCCTGATCGGCCTCACCATCGGCCTGGTCGGCCTCGACCAGATGACCGGGCAGCAGCGGCTGACGTTCGGCTCGCTCCAACTCGCCGACGGCATCGACGTGGTGATCGTCGCGGTGGGCCTCTTCGCGATCGGCGAGGCGCTGTGGGTCGCGGCCCATCTGCGCCGCACCAGCGGCGAGGCGATCCCGGTGGGCCGCCCCTGGCTCGGCAAGGCGGACGTGAAGCGCACCTGGAAGTCCTGGCTGCGCGGTCCCCTCATCGGCTTCCCGTTCGGCGCGATCCCGGCCGGCGGCGCGGAGATCCCCACCTTCCTCTCGTACGTCACCGAGAAGCGGCTGTCCAAGCACAAGGAGGAGTGGGGCAAGGGCGCGATCGAGGGGGTGGCGGGCCCCGAGTCGGCGTCATCGGCGTCGGCGGCGGGCACGCTCGTCTCCATGCTGACGCTGGGCCTGCCCACGACGGCCGTGGCAGCGGTGATGCTGGCGGCCTTCCAGCAGTACGGAATCCAGCCCGGCCCCCTGCTCTTCGAGCGCGAACCGGACCTGGTCTGGGGCCTGATCGCCTCCCTCTTCGTGGGAATGGTGCTCCTTCTCGCCCTGAACCTGCCCCTGGCCCCGGTCTGGGCGAAGCTGCTCCGCATCCCAAGGCCCTACCTGTACGCGGGAATTCTCTTCTTCGCGGCGGTGGGCGCGTACGCGGTCGGCGGTGAGTCGCTCGACCTGGTGATCCTGCTGGTCATCGGCCTGATCGGCTTCGGCATGCGGCGCTACGGACTGCCGGTCCTGCCCGCGGTGATCGGCGTCATCCTCGGCCCGAACGCCGAGCAGCAGCTGCGCCGCGCCCTGCAGATCAGCGACGGCAGCGTGAAAGGCCTGTTCGACACGCCCTTCTCCATCACGGTGTACGCGATCATCGCGCTGATCGTGCTGTGGCCGCTGCTGAAGAAGGCGGTGGCGCGGGGGCGCGCCCGTGGCGTAGACGTAGACGCATGACAGACGACATCCGCCCCGCGACAGCCGCCGACGTCCCCGCAGTGAAGGCGGTGACGGACGCCGCGTACCACCACTACATCGAGCGCATCGGTGTCGTGCCCGCCCCCATGGAGGCGGACCACGCGGCGGAGGTGGCGGCGGGGCGGGTGTACGTCACGGGGGATCCGGTCATCGGCGTCCTGGTCCTCGTCCCGCACGAGGACCATCTCTTCCTGGACAGCATCGCGGTCGACCCCGAGGCGGCGGGCCGGGGCGTGGGCCGCCGCCTGCTGGCGTTCGTGGACGCACACGCGCGTGCCCTCGGGCTTCCCGAGGTCCGTCTCTACACGAACGCGATGATGTGGGAGAACCGCAAGATCTATCCGCGGTACGGATACGAGCTGGTGGAGCGCAGGGTCGACGGCCCCTACGACCGCTTCCACTACCGCAAGGGCGTCTGATTCCCCTGCCCGTTCCCCTGCCCGTTCCCCTGCCCGTTCCCCTGCCCGGCGGATCTCATCCGTCCGGCCACCAGGTCCGCTGGACGTCCTTGCGGACCTCGGGTCGTTCACGGGGCCGGTCCTCGGCCTCGTACTTGTCGCGGATCCGGCGAGTGGTGGGCTTGGCGACGGACTTGTGCATGGTCACACGGCGCATGGCTGCCTCCCTGTACCTACCGATGTCCAGCGCGGTACGGCTGTAGACATCTGTGGGGAGGGTTTCTCATCCAAGGCCGATTGTCAGTGGCGGGTGTCACGATCGGGGCATGACGATCGACTGGGACGCGGAGGCGGCCACCTTTGACGACGAGCCGGACCACGGCCTGCGGGACGCGGTGGTGCGGGAGGCCTGGGCGGCGCGGCTGCGGGACTGGCTTCCGAGGACTGCGGGGGATCTGCTCGACCTGGGGTGCGGCACGGGCAGCCTGTCACTGATAGCGGCCGAGTCGGGACACCGTGTGACGGCGGTGGATCTGTCGCCGAGGATGGTGGAGCGGGCACGCGAGAAGCTGGCCGGGCACGGGGCGGAGGTGCTGGTGGGCGACGCGGCCCTGCCCCTGGTGGAAGGACGCCTCTTCGACACGATCCTGGCCCGCCACGTGCTGTGGACGCTGCCGGACCTCGATGAGGTGCTGCGGCACTGGTGCTCGCTCCTGCGCCCCGGCGGACGCCTCATCCTGATCGAGGGCGTCTGGGGAACGACCAGCCCCTCCGGCATCCCTGCCACCCGCCTGATCGACGCCCTGACACCCCTGGTGGGCCGCCTGCACTCGGAGCGCCTTTCGGGCGACGCGCGCCTCTGGGGCAGAGACGTGGAGGACGAGCGGTACGCGGTGGTGGGCGTCCTTCCGGCGACCCGGCCCCGCCACAAGGAGGTGGTCGACGTCCACCTCATCCTCCGACGGGGCGACGAGGTCCTCCTGGCCCGACGCGCCAACACGGGTTACGGAGACGGCCTGTTGAACGTCCCCTCGGGCCACGTGGAACCCGGCGAGGACGTCCGCGAGGCCATGATCCGTGAGGCCCACGAGGAGATCGGCCTCACCCTCACCCCGGAGGACGTCCGAGCCGCCGTGGTCCTCCAGCACAAAGGCCCCGGCGGCAACCCCCGCATCGGCTGGTTCTTCGAGGCGGCCCACGGCAGCGGCGGCACCCCTTTCAACGCGGAGCCCCACAAGTGCGAAGAACTCGCGTGGCACGCGATCGACGCCCTGCCGGACGACATGGTGGCGTACTGCCGGGCGGGCCTGGAGGCGTGGCGGGCGGGGGAGCGGTTCGTCCTGCACTGGCAGGAGGAGGGTGACGCGGTGGGGTACGACCCTGCTGGGGTCCGGCGGGCGGTTCCGCTGGCGCCGGGGCGGTCTGGGCGGAGTCAGAGAACCACGCGGTAGTGGGTGGTCAGGCGGTTGGTGTTGTCCAGGATGTGGAAGGCGAGGGCGGGGGGCTGGGTGCGGTCGGCGGGGGCTTCGCCCTCCGGCGTCAGCGCGAAGCGCCGACGGAATCCTCATAGCGGGGCAGCGACCCGGCATGCGCCAGGTCCTCCAGGACGTCCAACGCCCAGACCGCCGCAGCAGCCGCCTCCGGGTCCTGCTCGGCCAGGCCGCTCTCCGCGAACTCGTCCTCGTCCAGGCGGATGATCGTGCCGCCGTCCGCCGAGCACCACAGGTCGAGATCCAGGTCCTCGACCGTCACCGTGGCCCCGTCCCGCACCGCGGGACGCGTCACGTCGCAGTACCAGCCCTTGAGGACGCCGTCCTGCGTACGGACCTCCTTCACGGCGTACCAGCGGTCACGCCAGTAGTGCTCCGTGAAGACATCACCCGGCTCGAAGCGTACGAAGCCGAAGTCCCGTACCCCCTCCGCCGCCCACGGCGCGCGGACCGTCACCCGGGTGCCGTCGTCCGCCACGACCTCCGCGGGGTAGCGGATCTTGACGCGGCCCGCCTTCACCAGCGTCACCTCCACAGCGTTCGAGTCCTCAGCCGAGCTCGCGGACATGCCGTACCTCCGTTGCGTAAATCTCGTATCCGAACCACTTGTTGATCGCCAGCATCGGCTCGTTGCCCGCGTCGTTGCCGGTGAACGCCTCCGTGAAGCCGGCGGCACGCGCCCGGTGCAGGGAGTCGTTCTTGGCCAGCTTCGCCAGGCCCCGGCCGCGGAAGGCGCGCCCGGTGCCGGTCATGCCGCTCGCGTAGCGGGACGCGTCGTCCGTGCGGGCCAGGCTGAAGGCGGCCGGGCGGCCGTCCACCATGGCCACGGAGGTCAGTTCGCGATCGACCAGGGGGTGGTTCCAGGTCTCGGCGAGCCAGTGCTCGTAGTCCGTGAACTCCGTTGCCACATCGCTCGGTTCGTCCGCCACCGTCTCCGCGTCGAGCTCGAAGAGCGCGCGCGGGTCGTCCCCGAACTGCGCTCCCGTACGCAACTCCACGCCGGCGGGCGGCTCTTGGCGTGGCGGAAGCCCTGCGGTCAGGTCGAGGCGCAGGAAGTGGGCCGAGCGGCTCGCGCGGTAGCCGCGCTTGGCCGCGAAGGCGCGGTTCGTGGGCTCGTCGAGCACCCAGGAGAAGAACGTCGTGGCGCCGTTGTCCGCCAGGTGCTCCTCCGCCGTCCGCAGGATCAGCGAACCGGCGCCGAGGCCGCGCCGCTCGGGCAGTACGTAGACGTTGGCGAAGCCCTGGCCCGGCTCGGGGCTGTCATAGGCGATGCCGACCTGGGCCGTGCCGATGATCTCCCCGTCGATCTCGGCGGCCAACTGCCGGTACTGGGCGTCCGGATGGGCGTGCGTCAGGTCGAACGCGACCGAACCGGCCGTGGAGAGCATCGCCGGGACGCAGGCACGCCGGACGGCGGCGAAGGCTTCGGCGTCCGGTGTGTTGTCGGGGCGCAGGGCGCGTACCAGGAGGGTCATGGAGCCGCACGTTACGCGCGGGGTGCGTCGGGGTGCCTCCTAATTTTCCGCGCGTGCGGGACAATCACCGCGTGACGTTGAAGATCGAGATCGAGATCGGTGGAGGCGCGGGCGCGGGTGCGGGCGACGCGCCGCCCTATGAGCAGGTGCGGGCCCAGATCGCCGAGCAGGCGCGGGGCGGTGTGCTGCCGGTGGGGTACAAGCTGCCCACCGTGCGGGGCCTCGCCCAGGAGCTGGGGCTCGCCGCGAACACCGTCGCCAAGGCGTATCGGGCGCTGGAGGCGGACGGGGTGATTGAGACGCGGGGGAGGCATGGGACGTTCGTGGCCGCCGCCGGGGATGCGGCGGCGAGAGAGGCATCGGCCGCCGCCCAGGCCTTTGCCGAGCGAGCTCAGCGGCTTGGCCTCTCCGAGGGGGCTGCGCTGGACGCCGCGAGGGATGCGTTGCGGGCGGCTTATGGGGAGTCGGGGTGAGCGCCGCCTAGCTGAATCGGTGCCCGGCAGCTGGGCGTTGTGCCCACCCTTCCCCAAGCTCTCGGCTTCGCTCGAGCAGGGGAGACCCCACTCCAAGCTCTCGGCTTCGCTCGAGCAGGGGAGACCCCACTCCAAGCTCTCGGCTTCGCTCGAGCAGGGGAGACCCCACTCCAAGCTCTCGGCTTCGCTCGAGCAGGGGAGACCCCACTCGCCGTGCGGAACGCCTGCCCACAACGTGGGCGGGCGACTGCCGGGCAATCGGG
>NZ_SRIC01000498.1 GCF_004684775.1 Streptomyces sp. MZ04 | reverse complement strand
ATGAGCGTCTCGTGGGGCTCGGAGATGTGTAAAAGAGACAGACCCGCGCCCGATCGCGGACAGGCTCTCGTCTCCCAGCAGCCGGCCCACCGTGATCTCGATGCCGCACTCGCGGCGCAGCCGCACCTGTAGCTGCGCGGCCATCAGGGAGTCGAGGCCGTAGTCGCGCAGCGGCCGACGGCCGTCGAGGTGCTCGGCGGGCATGCCGAGGACGGTGGCTGCCAGGATCCGCACCGCGTCCGGGCCGGTATCCGTGGTGGTCTGCGTCGGGGTGGCCGGTGTCGTGGTCGGCGGTGTCGGGGTGGCCGGTGTCGTGGTCGGCAATGTCGTGGTCGGCAATGTCGTGGTCGGCGGCGAAGGCGCTCGCCTCGCCTCCGGTCGGGCGGCAGGGCGGAGCGTCGTGGGTGTGCCGAACGCGGCGGCCGCCGCCCGGACCCGGGTCACGAGAGCCTGGGCACCGCGTCCGGCGTTCCTGCCCGCCGTCCGTACGACGGCGGGCAGCGCCGAGACCGCCGGGGCGAGCGGGGGTCGGCCGCCCGTGCGCAGGCGGCGCAGCCGAATGCCGGTGAAGCGGGCGAGGGGGCGGCCGTCCGGGCCGAGGAGTACCGCTTCGGCGACGGCGGAACCGGGAGCTCCGCCCGCCCTGAAGGTGCAGACGCTCCAGAAGTCCTCGGTCAGATCCGCGTACAACTCGACGCCGGCGAAGCCGACAGGGACGTACGCGCCCTGCTCCGTCGGCCATGCGGCGAGCAGCGGCTGGAGACCGGTCTCCCAGGCGGCGGGCGACGGGGCCTTGGGGCGGCGCATCCGGGCCACCGCCTCGCCCTCGCGCCGCCACAGCTGATCGACCGCACGGAACGCCTCGCCGATCTCGTATCCCTGGCGCGTGGCCAGAGCGTCGAAGGCGGCGGCGGAGAGGTACTGGCGGCAGCGGCCGAGGGCGGTGTCGATGGACGCCGAGCCGTCCACCGCCTCCGAGCTGTCGCTCTCCCGCAGTTCGGCGCTCGCGCAGAGGATGCCGTCGCGGGAGCCGGGGCGGTGCGCCTCGACGGTGGCGCGGCGTACGCCGTGGCTGTCGGGGCCGCTCACCAGGGTGCGCAGCAGGACGTCATGACTGTCCGTCAGGTCGAGCGGCTCGGTGCCGAGCGTCACCTCGGCCAGCCGGAACATGCCTCCCGGCAGGGCGTCACGGGCGGTGGTGAGCAGGGTGGCGAGATGAACGGCGGGCGGGACGGGAGCGATGCCGTGCAGGCGGACGCCCTCGCCCCACTCGTGCAGGCCGAGGCGCGACAGGGGAACGTCCACCTGGAGGGTGGGGGCCGTGACGGCTGCAGAGGCGTGGTGGGTCTCGGGGAGGGGACGGTGCCGGAACTCCGTGAGGTCCCAGGGGTAGTGGGGCAGCGGCACGGTGCGTACCGGACCCGGATACCAGCAGCCCCAGTCCACGTCGCCGCCCACGGCCCAGAACCGCCCTGCCGCACGGACCAGTTCGCGCGGTTCGTCCGCGTCGCGGCAGAGCGAGGCGACCGCCGCACCGGCCTCGTGCTCGGGCGCGGCCAGTGTCTCCTGCAGCGCGGCCAGCAGCACCGGGTGCGGGCTGATCTCGACGAAGACGCTCTCGCGCTCCTGGGCGATCTCGGCGACCGTGCCGGTGAAGCGAACGGGGCTGCGGAGGTTGTCCGCCCAGTAGGAGGCGGTGAGTTCGGGGCCGTCCACGGCGGTGCCGCGTACGGTGGAGATCAGGCGGGTGGTGGCATCGGCCGGGGCCAGGTGGGCGAGTTCGGCGGTCAGGTCGTCGCGCAGTTCGTCCATCAGGGGCGAGTGCGAGGCGACGTTCACCTTCACCCGGCGGCAGAACACACCGCGGGCGCGCAGCTCTTCCTCGATGCCGGTCAGGGTGTCCTCGTACCCGGCGAGGACGGTGGAGGCGGGGGCGTTCTCGGCCGCGACGCAGACCCGGTCGCCGTGGCGCTCGATCAGGTGCCGCGCTTCGGCTGCGGACAGTTCGGTGGCCAGCATGGCGCCGCGTCCCGCGGTGCGCTTCATCAGCCGGCTGCGGCGGCAGATCACCGAGGCGGCGTCGGCCGGCGTCAGGGCGCCGGACACGTGGGCGGCGGCGACCTCGCCCATGCTGTGGCCGACGCACAGGCGGGGCTCGACACCCAGCTCGCGCCAGGCCGCCGCGAGGGCGACCTCCACGGCCCACAGGGCGGGCTGCACGCGCTCGACCCCGGCCGGAAAGGCGTCGGCGTCGGCATGCAACAACTCCACGACGGACCAGCCCAGTTCGGCGCCCACGGCGCGGTCGCAGGCATCGAGTGCCGCGCGGAAGGCGGGCGACGAGGCGTACAGGCCGCGCCCCATGCCGAGCCACTGCCCGCCCTGGCCGGGGAAGACGAACACGGTGCGGCGGGGCCCCGCGACACCCGCGTCGCCGAGCCCACCGTCCGGTATGTGCTCGCCCGATGCGAGGGCCCGCAGCTTCCGTACGAAGTCGTCGTGCGCCTCGCCGACGACCCACAGGCGGAAGGGGTGGGCGTCGCGGCGGGTCGCCGCGGTGGCGCAGACGTCGCGCAGCGACTCCTCGCGGCCCGCGCCCCCGACGTCGAGATGGTCGGCGTGGGCGGTGGCGAGCCGCAGCAGTGCGGCTTGGGAGCGGGCGCTGAGGACGAGGAGGTGGGGGTGGAT
>NZ_SRIC01000497.1 GCF_004684775.1 Streptomyces sp. MZ04 | reverse complement strand
TAGTGTTTCGGTGGTCATAGCGTGAGGGAAACGCCCGGTTACATTCCGAACCCGGAAGCTAAGCCTCACAGCGCCGATGGTACTGCAGGGGGGACCCTGTGGGAGAGTAGGACGCCGCCGAACTATTTTTGAATGGGAAACCCCCGCACCGGGATACGGTGCGGGGGTTTTCTGCGTTTAAGGTCGCGGTGCGTTTAGGGTCGCGGTATGCGATACGAACTGGTCATCTTCGACAATGACGGCGTTCTCGTGGACAGCGAGCCGATTTCCAACACCATTCTTGCCGGGTATCTGACCGAGCTCGGTCACCCCACCACGTACGAGGACTCCCTGCGCGATTACATGGGGGCTGCCATGCATCGCGTACACGACCTTCTTCTTGAGCGGACTGGGCAGAGGCTGCCCGAGGAATTCGACGCGATCTTCCACTCTCGTGTCTTTGCCGCCTTTGAGCGGGAGCTGGAGCCTGTGGCGGGTGCCGTCGGGGTGTTGGAGAAGCTGGCCGTCGGCGGAGTGCCGTACTGCCTGGCCTCGTCCGGGAGCCATGAGCGGATTCGGGTCGGGCATCGGCGTACCGGGCTCGATCGGTGGTTCGACGACGAGCGGATCTTCAGCTCCGAGGATGTGGGGCGGGGCAAGCCGGCGCCCGATCTCTTTCTCCATGCGGCCGAGCGGATGGGTGTGGCGCCCGAGAAGTGTGTGGTGGTCGAGGACAGCCCACTGGGGGTGCGGGCCGCTGTGGCCGCCGGGATGGATGTATATGGGTTCACGGCGATGACGCCCGCCGAGCGGCTTTCCGGGGCCACTGAACTCTTCGGGGACATGGGAGAGTTGGCTGACCTGCTCGTATGACGGTGAGGGATCGCCGCGTCACGGGAAGTTGGGTGGGTGATCTATCTACCCACCGGTAGCCAGGGGTTCTACGCTCAGCAGCCATGACGGACGAGCTGCGGCGCGGCAGGGCCTCTTTGGCATTGAGCTTCCTGGTGCAGGGGGTCACCTTCGCGTTGCTGGTGACGCGGATTCCCGCCATTCAGGATCGCTACGGGATATCCGACGGCCTGTTGCCGGTCTTCCTCGCCGCGGTGCCGATCCTCGCCGGGGTCGGGAGCGTCGGCACCGAGTGGCTGGTCAAGCGGGTGCGGCCCAGCCAGGTGCTGCGGTGGTCGCAGCCCGTCGTGCTCCTGGCGCTGCTCGGCGTCGGCGCGGGTGACGCCTTGTGGCAGGTCGCCGTGGCGCTCGGGGCGTTCGGGTTCGCGGTGGGGGCGCTCGACGCGTCCATGAACATGCTCGGTGTGAGCCTGCAGCGGGCGTACGGGCGCAGCATCATGCTCGGGTTCCACGCGGCGTACAGCCTGGGCGGGATCGCGGGGGCGTCGATCGCTTGGGCGGGGGCGCACTGGGATCTCTCGCTCTTCGTGTCGTATCTGCCGGCGGTCGTGGTGCTGCTGCCTGCCGCGTTGGTGGGGAGTCGGTGGTACGTCGATGCCGATGCCGGTGATGGTGATGGTGTGGGTGACGGCGGTGAGGGGAGGGGCAGGCCCGTCGTCTTCAAGCTGCTGCTTCCGCTCTGTCTGGTGATGACCTTCGCGTACATCGGGGACTCGACCGTCTCCAACTGGAGTGCGAAGTATCTGCAGGACGTCCTGGGGAGCTCGGAGGAGGTCTCGACCGTTCCGTACAACGTCTACATGGTCATGACGCTGCTGGGGCGAGGGCTCGGGGATCTGGGTGTTCGGCGGTTCGGGGCCGTGGGCGTGGTGCGGGTCGGGTCGGTGGTGGCCGCGCTCGGGTTCGGGGTCGTGGCGGTGGCGCCGGGGGCGTGGACCGGGATCCTGGGGTTCACCGTGCTCGGGCTCGGGCTGTGTGTGATCGTTCCGCAGACCTTCGCCGCGGCGGGGAGGCTTTTCCCCGGGGCTTCGGATGCCGCCGTGGCGCGGCTCAATGTCTTCAACTACGTGGGGTTCTTGATCGGTTCGCCGTTGGTGGGTGCGCTGGGGGATGCGTGGAACTACCGCGGGGCGATGCTCGTTCCTATGGTGTTGGTGCTCGTGACCTTGTTGTACGCCCGGTCCTTCGCCCCCGGAGCGGACCGATACGGTGACGGGCATGAGCGGCCGCGCACAGCTGATGTGGGACGAGGCAGTAACGGGCTATGACTTCGGTCCTGAGCACCCCATGGACCCGGTCCGGCTCGCGCTGACCAGAAGTCTGGTCGGTGCCTTCGGGCTCGAGCGTGGGATGGATGTCGTCGCGGCCAAGCGTGCCGGTGACTCGACGCTGCGGCTCGTGCATCGCGAGGACTATGTGGAGGCGGTCAAGGCCGCGTCCGCCGATCCGGCGTCGGCGGACGGCAGTTATGGCCTGGGCACTCCGGATGATCCTGCCTTCGCGGGGATGCACGAGGTTTCGGCGCTGATCGCCGGGCAGTCGGTGGGGGCGGCCGAGGCGGTGTGGTGTGGGGAAGCGCTGCACGCGGTCAACTTCGCGGGTGGGCTGCACCATGCGATGCCGGGGGCCGCTTCGGGGTTCTGTATCTACAACGATGCGTCGCTGGCCATCGCGCGGCTGTTGGAGCTGGGTGCCGAGCGGGTCGCGTATGTGGATGTGGATGTGCATCACGGGGACGGGGTGCAGGCCTCGTTCTGGGACGATCCCCGGGTGCTGACGATTTCGTTGCACGAGCATCCGCGGACGTTGTTTCCGCAGACGGGGTGGTCCTCGGAGACGGGGGGTTCCTCGGCGGAGGGGGCTGCCGTGAATGTGGC
>NZ_SRIC01000496.1 GCF_004684775.1 Streptomyces sp. MZ04 | reverse complement strand
CGACAAGGGGGCGCGGTGGAGTCCGGCGGAGGCGGGGGAGGCGACGCTGAAGTTGCTCTCGCGGGCAGAGGTGCCTCAGCCGGTGTATGGGGCGAGGTAGGGGCGGAACCTACCCCGCCCCTTCCCCGAACTTTCCGGCCGCGATCTCTTGGCAGCTACCCGCCCGAGGCGACCCGCACCGGCTCAGTCCCCTCCGCACTGTGCCGCGCAGCCCAATTCTCCAGCGACGTCCGGCACGCGTGATCCAGATGCCGGAGTCCCGCGAGGTCCAGTTCGATCGGCCGGTCCTGAGGCAGCGCCTCCAGCGCGTCCAGCAGCTTCGGCAGCCGCAGGAACGTCGCGTTGCCGGACAGGTGCGCCCGGATCGGCCCGGCCCCCTTGTCGACGACCTCCACGTGCACATGGGACGTCTCCCACGCCGTCTTGATGATGGCGAGGGCGAGACCGATGAGGACACCCTCGAACATGCTCACCGAGACGATCGCCGCGGCCGTCACCGCCAGCACGACCGCCTCGCCGCGGTGCTCACGCCACAGCTGCGCCAACTGCCGTACGGGAACCAGCTTGCAGCCCGCGTGCACGAGGACACCGGCGAGCGCGGCGACCGGGATGAGGCCGAGCGCGGCGGGCAGCAGCGCGGCGAAGAGGAGGAGCCACACGCCGTGCAGGACGCGGGACGCCTTCGTGCGCGCACCCGCCTGCACATTGGCCGCGCTGCGGACGATGACGGCGGTCATCGGCAGCGCGCCGAGCAGCCCGCACACGGTGTTGCCCGCGCCCTGGGCGATCAGTTCTTTGTCGTAGGAGGTGCGCGGACCGTCGTGCAGGCGGTCCACCGCGGCCGCGCTGAACAGGCTCTCGGCGGAGGCGATCAGGGCGAAGGCGAGCACGGTGCCGATGGCGCCGACTCCGGCCAGTTCGCCGAAGGCGGCCGCGTCCGGCATCTGAACCGCATCGAGGAGCCCCTGCACCTCGACCGTGGCCACGGTCAGCGAGAAGAGCAGCGAGGCACCCGTGGCGAGCGCCACGGCGGCGAGCGGGGCGGGCACCACGCGGACCTTCGCGGGGAGCCTGCGCCACAGCACGAGTACGGCGATGGTGCCCGCGCCGAGACCGAAGGCGGTCAGGGCGCGCCCCGAGCCGAAGATGTCGGTGAGCAGCCCGGGAAGACCGTCGATCTTGCCGAGCCCGCTCGCGGGGGCCTCGAGGTCCGCCATGGCGTACAACTGCCCGGCGATCAGGACGAGTCCGATGCCGGCGAGCATGCCTTCCACGACGGCCACGGAGATGGCACGGAAGAAGCGCCCGAGCCGCAGCGCGCCCATGGCGAGCTGGAGGATCCCGGCGGCGAGCACGAGGGCGCCGAGCGCCGCGATGCCGTACTCCTGGACGGCTTCGTAGACAAGGACGGTGAGTCCGGCGGCGGGGCCGCTGACCTGGAGGCTGCTGCCGGGAAGGAGGCCGGTGACGATGCCGCCGACGATGCCGGTGATCAGACCGAGTTCGGCGGGTACCCCGGAGGCGACGGCCACGCCGACACACAGGGGAAGCGCGACGAGGAAGACGACTACGGAGGCGGCGAAATCGTGCCGCGCGACGCCCGGGGACCGGAAGAGCGAGCGGGCGCGATCGAGTGGTGAGGCAGGGGAATGCTGCATGTCGATGACTCCTGAGCGCTGTGGGGGGCGCATCGGTGTGACGTGGACGTGTCGGTTCCGGCGAGGGCGAGGGCGAGGACGAGGGCGAGGACGAGGACGCGCGGATGGGTCACGCGCGCGTGGCGCCCGAGTGGGGCGCGTGCGTGGACGCCGTCGTGCCGGAGGAGCCGATCAGCAGCGGAAGACCTGGAAGAGTGCCGGTAGTTCGCGACCCGCGGGTCTTGACTCGGGGTAGGCGCAGACGACCGGGCGCTGCGCGGGCGTGGCGCCGTCCGGGGACGTGACGGTCCCGGTGCCGGTGCGCACGACGGAGTCGGGAGTGAGGTCGCGGCAGTTCGGGCGGCCACGGGCCCGGAAGTGCTCGGAGGTCTCTTCGGGGTCCGTTTCGTCGCCGCAGTGCGCGTAGGGCGCGGTGGCCGGTGCCGTGCGGGACTCCGCGGCGGACGACGCTTCGCCCACCCCCTGCGCGAAGAACTGGACGATCACCAGAACCACGGCGATCAACGCCGCGGGCAGCACCCATCGGCGCACTCCGGCTCCCGTCACAGTGGCAAAGTCCTCACGTGGCTGCGTAACTCGCATCGTCACCAAGTAACTTAACCGGCGTATGTGTCACCCGGGTGACCTGGTGGTGACATGACGCGATAGTCACCCCTCGATCGCGTGTATGTGGCGCATTTGTGCCGGGCACGGCCCTGGGGCCGCGCCCGGCGCCGGTCAGTGGGCGTGCGGTCCGCCCGTCATCTGCGGCTTCCCGCGCGGTACGAGTACGAAGGTGGCGGCAGCGCTGACCGCGGCCGCGACGGCGCACACCAGGAACGCGTTCGCGAATCCGCCGCTCGTCCCGCCTTCGATGCCGGACGCGGCCACCGTGGAGACGACGGCGACGCCCACCGAGCCGCCCACTTCGTGGAAGGTGTTCACCACGCCGGACGCGACGCCCGCCTCCTCGGGGTCGATGAACCCCAGTGCGGTGGTCGTGGCCGCGACGAACACCGAGCCGAGTCCCAGTGCCGCCACGGACATGCCCGGTGCCACCACCGCCCACGTGCTGCCGTCAGGCCCGACGCCGGTGAGCAGGCCGGTGCCGGCCGCGGCGAGCGCGAGTCCCACCGCCGCCGTGGCCCGCGCCCCCACCCGGCCCACGAACCTGTCTCT
>NZ_SRIC01000495.1 GCF_004684775.1 Streptomyces sp. MZ04 | reverse complement strand
GGGGTGCGGGGCTTTCCGGCGGGGGTGCAGGCGAGGGAGCTTCGGCCCGGGGCGCCGGCACCGGGCTGTCCCGTGCGGTCGAGGGTGAGATTTCCGTCGTACGTAAACACGGCAACGGTGTCCGTACGCGCACCGTCCCCGCGCTGATCCTGCCGGTGGCGGACGCCATGCCGCTGCTCCTGCGTGCCGAGCGGGCGCACCCGCATCCCGCCGTCGCCTGCTGGGCCGCCGCCGCCCGGCACGCCATGCACCTGGCCGCGCGGGGGCGGCTGCTGCCCGGGCTGACCGGAGGTGACCTGGACGCGTGGCGGGCGGGGCCGCTGGACGAGGCCGACGTCACGCAGCTGCGGGCGATCGCCGCCGCGATGCCGGCCGAGGCGCACGCCGTACCGCTGCCCGGCAGCAAGCCCCTCCTGCTGCCCGAGCCGCTCGCCCTGGTCAGGGCCTTCGTCGACGCCGTGGTGGACGCCCTGCCGCGTACGCCCGCCGCGATGCACGCGGTCGGCGCGCCCTTCGCGGCGCGCGAGCCGCAGCGGCTGCCGGGCGCGCGGGAGTGGGCCGCGGAGGTGGCGGCCGGGATGGACGCCGGGGTGCGGGTGTCGCTGCGGCTTGATCTGCGCGCGCACGAGGTGTTCGACGCGGTGGACTCTGCCTCGGGTGACGCCTCCGGTGCCCCCTCGGTCGGCGGCGAGGGCGCGGCCGCCGCCGTGCTTCAGGTGCACAGCCTCGCCGACCCCACGCTCATCGCCGACGCCGCCCAACTCTGGGTGGGAGCCGACCACTTCGGGCCACGGGCCCGCGTCGACACCCTCCTCGCCGTGCGCCGCGCCGCCCGCGTCTGGCCGCCGCTCGGCAGGCTCCTCGAGCGGCCGCTGCCTGACGTACTGCCGTTGAACGAGGAGGAGTTGTCCGACCTGCTCGGCGTGGCCGCGGCCCGCCTCGGCGCGGCGGGCGTGGCCGTGCACTGGCCGCGTGAGCTGACGCGCGGCCTGACGGCGACGGCGGTCGTACGCCCCGCGCCCGGCACGGCGGCCGACAACTTCGACTTCTTCAAGACGGAGCAACTCCTCGAATTCCGCTGGCAGTTGGCGCTAGGTGCCGACGACGGGTCCGGCGGGGTCGATGGGGTCGATGGGCCCGGTGATCCGCTCACCGAGGCCGAGATGGACGTCCTCGCGGAGGCACACCGCCCCGTCGTACGCCTCCGTGACCAATGGATCCTGGTCGACCCCGAACTCGTACGCAAGGCACGCAAGCGGGATCTGGGCCTGCTCGACCCGGTGGACGCGCTGTCCGTCGCGCTGACGGGCGGGGCCGAGGTGGACGGGGAGCGGGTCGAGGCCGTGCCGATCGGCGCCCTCGCCCGGCTGCGCGGCCGCCTGACCGACGAGCTGCACCCCATCCCCCAACCGCCCGCCCTCGCGGCGACCCTGCGCGACTACCAACTCCGCGGCCTGTCCTGGCTGGACCGGATGACATCGCTCGGCCTCGGCGGCTGCCTGGCCGACGACATGGGCCTCGGCAAAACGGTCACCCTGATCGCCCTCCACCTGCACCGCGCCCGCCCCGAGCCGACGCTGGTGATCTGCCCCGCCTCGCTGCTCGGCAACTGGCAGCGGGAGATCGAGCGCTTCGCGCCGGGCGTGCCGGTGCGCCGCTTCCACGGCACGGGCCGCAGCCTGGACGGCGACTTGGAGGGCGGCTTCGTACTGACGACGTACGGCACGATGCGTACCAGCGCACCCGAACTGGCCGCCCGGCCATGGGGGTTGGTGGTCGCGGACGAGGCCCAGCACGTCAAGAACCCGCACGCGGCGACGGCGAAGGCGCTGCGCACGATCCCCTCGGCGGCGCGCGTCGCACTGACCGGCACCCCCGTCGAGAACAACCTCTCCGAACTCTGGGCCCTCCTCGACTGGACCACACCGGGCCTGCTCGGCCCGCTCAAGGCGTTCCGTGCGCGCTACGCCCGCCTGGTGGAGGGCGGTGAGACCGCCGAGAACGAGGAGGCGATGGCCCGCCTGTCCCGCCTGGTCCGCCCCTTCCTTCTCCGCCGCAAGAAGTCCGACCCCGGAATCGCCCCGGAACTCCCGCCGAAGACGGAGACGGACCACCCCGTCAGCCTCACCCGCGAACAGGCGTCGCTGTATGAGGCGGTCGTACGCGAGACCCTGGCCCACATCGAGGCATCCGAGGGCATCGCACGCCGCGGCCTGGTCATGAAGCTGCTGATGGCCCTGAAGCAGATCTGCAACCACCCGGCGCAGTACTTGAAGGACGCCGCGATCATGACCCGCGCGGGCCGCTCGCGCTCGGGCAAACTGGAACTCCTGGACGAACTCCTGGACACGATCCTCTCCGAGGACGGAGCTGTCCTGATCTTCACGCAGTACGTAGAGATGGCCCGCCTCCTCGAGTCGCATCTCTCCTCGCGCGGCATCGCCACCCAATTCCTGCACGGCGGTACGCCGGTCCCGCAGCGCGAGGCGATGGTGGACCGCTTCCAGTCGGGCGAGGCCCCGGTGTTCCTCCTCTCCCTGAAGGCGGCGGGCACGGGCCTGAACCTGACCCGCGCGGGCCACGTGATCCACTACGACCGCTGGTGGAACCCGGCGGTCGAGGACCAGGCAACGGACCGCGCCTACCGCATCGGCCAGACCCAGCCGGTCCAGGTCCACCGCCTGATCGCCGAGGGCACGGTGGAGGACCGCATCGCCGAACTCCTGGCTGCGAAGCAGGCGTTGGCGGAGGCGGTGCTGGGTGGTGGCGAGGCGGCACTGACGGAACTGACGGATGCGGAGCTTTCGGACTCGGGCTCTGATACACATCGGACGCTGCCGACGAATAGCCTTGTGTTGTTCTC
>NZ_SRIC01000494.1 GCF_004684775.1 Streptomyces sp. MZ04 | reverse complement strand
GATGACGGGCGGGGTCACGGGCGGCGGCGGCCCGAATTGACCGCTCTGGTTGCCTTGACCGCTCTGGTTGCTCTGGTTGCCTTGGCCGCTCTGGCTGCCCTGAGGGGCTTCCCCCTGATTGGCGCCCTGTACCGAGTCGTGCGGGTCCCCAGGTTGCATTTGCGGCTCCCCCCAGCCGGTGCATGCAGCGCGTTGATTTGCGCCCAATTCCCCTACGATCGGGGAAAGTTGGACATCCGTCAACTGCGTCGACCCAGTGCCTTCGCCCGGGTGTGGGGCCAGCCGGTCAGGAGGACTCCGGCGGGCGAAGACCTTCAGGCCGGTCTGGTACTCATGGCTCGGGCTTCTGGAGTACGTCAACGGGCCGAGTCAGCATGGGACTTGGGCTGGATACCCATGCCCATCAGGCCCAATTAGCGTCCTGGTCATGCGAATTGGACTGCTTGGAACCGGAAATGTGGCCCGCGCGGTGGCAACTGGCTGGAGTGCGGCGGGGCATGACGTCGTACTGGGATCGCGGAACCCGAAGGAGCGGGGTGAGGTCGAGGAGCTGAAGGGGTTCACCGTCGTCGGGCTCGGTGAGGCCGCCGTGCACGGTGAGGTGCTGGTGAATGCCACGCCCGGCACGGCTTCCATGGACGTACTGAAAGAGATCGGCGCGGCCGCTCTCGCCGGGAAGGTGCTTGTCGACATCGGGGTCGGCTTCACCTTCACCGACAGCATGGAGCTCTCCCACCCCAACTACAGCCTCAGTGAGGAGATTCAGAAGGCGTATCCCGAGACGCCGGTGGTGAAGACGCTCGCCACCGTGGACCGGTTCGTGATGGTGGATCCGGCGAGTCTGGTGGGGCCGAGCACGATCTTCCTCTCAGGGGAGGACGACGCCGCCAAGCGGACCACGAAGGGCCTGCTCGGCGACCTCGGCTGGCCCGATGCCTCCCAGCTGGACCTGGGAGGCATCGGGACCGCGCGCGGTCAGGAGCACTTCGCGCTGCTGTTCTCGGGCATCGCGGAGGCGATCGGCTCGTACGAGTTCGGCATCAGGGTGGTGCCGCAGCGGGCCTCCTGAGCCTCAGCCGTCGTAGCTGGAGCGGGTCAGCCGGCGGGGGAGTCGCTGACCTTCCCCACCGGGCTGATCTCCAGCTTCACGGCGTCCTCGCCGTCCGAGACCGGGAGCGAGCCCGCGGGCCAGTCGAGCGTGACGTGCTTCGTCTCGTTCGGGGGCGTGACGACGACGTTGGTGATGCGGACGCCGGAGCCGCCGGTGTTGTTGGCCGGGAAGGTGATGTTGAAGGCGGCGGACTCGCCGTCCTTCAGGATGTCCGGCACCGGCTTCTCGCCGTTGCGGCTGACCGAGAGGGTGTCGCCCGTGGACGTCGTCAGGTCGGCACCCGCGTAGCCGTTGATCGAGCAGTCGCGGCCGCCGCCGTTCTTGAAGACGACGGTGACGACGCCTTCCGTCTCGTCGGTGGAGTTGTCCGTGGCGTTGACTTCGAGCTCGTCGGTGCGGCAGATGTCGATCTCGCCGTCGCTGTTGTTGCCGGTGCCGGCGGCGGTTCCTTGGGCGTCCTCGCCGGAGCTGCCGGTGTTTCCGGTGCCGGTGCCTGTGCCGGTGCCTGATCCGCCGCTGCCCTTGTCGTCGTCGCTTCCCTCGCTGCCGCCGCTTCCCTTGTCCGCCGATGCGGTGGGCGACGTGGTCGAGTTGTCCGCCGACGCGTTGTCGTCACCGTTGCAGGCGGTGAGCGAGAGGGCGGCGACGAGGCCGATGGCGGCGGCGATTGCCTTGCGGGTGTGCTTCATGGGATCCCCCCGGAGTAGCTGTGCCGGTCTGTCGTGATCACAGCCAACGGGGCGGGTCCGGGCGGGGGCAAGGGCTGCCGGGTCATCCGGGATGCTGGAATGCTTCCAGGGGGTCTGACCTGTGCAAATGTCCCTTGCCTGGAACGCCGGGCTGGGACGCTCGGGGCCTGGTTTGATCATGGACATGCGGTTGCTCTAGGGTCCCGGCGTCATGACTCGGCGGGGGAACGGATCACACCATCATGCGTACGCGCTTCAGGCTGGCGGCGGTTGTCGGGGCGGCGGCTCTTGTCCTGACGGTTACCGGGTGTGAGGGAGATGACGACTCCACCTCCACCTCTACCGCCACCTCGGCCTCTGCCTCTGCCTCCGACTCTGGTGAGGGATCCGCCCGTAATGGTGGGGCCAGTGGTGGGCCCGGGGTCCGGCAGAAGATGATGCTGGACAACATGCCGGAGGCTAAGACCGTCATGGCGGCGGGTGAGTACCTTCAGCGCTTCACCACGTGTGAGCGGTACAGCATCGACCCGTCCGATGAGCGGTACTACCCCATGGACGAGAAGTTCGATCTGTCGTGGGGCGTGCAGTTTCGGGGGACCTGTGATGACGGCGGGGGCACCTGGATGCGGGTCTTCAAGACCAGTGACATGACGCAGTTCCAGACGGCGTACAAGGCGGACCTCGCCGAGGAGATGAAGGACGACGAGCTCGCGGACGTGGAGGGTGGGTTCGCCATCGGCAAGGACTTCGTGGTGATCGCACCGGACGGGGAGACCCTCCGCGATCTGTCGGCCTCGGGGCTCCTGGAGCTGAACTGCAACCCGAACTTCCAGGTGCGGGGTGATGTGTCTACGGCGCCGGCGCTGGTTGACGGGTGTGTGCTGACGGACGAGTTCGTGGAGCCGGAGTAAGGGGGCGGGGGCTTTGCTGGGCCTGGGCTTTGATTGGTGCCGGGGCCGCCCGGTTGGCCTGAGAGTGGCGGTTCCGGGGTGGGAGTAAAGGGCGCTCCCTTCGGTCGCGTCGGCTTCGCCGATTCCGCTTCGCTTCACCCTTGACTCCCACCCCTCCACCGCGTGAAGCGTGATGACCGGGCGGCCACGAAA
>NZ_SRIC01000493.1 GCF_004684775.1 Streptomyces sp. MZ04 | reverse complement strand
GCGTTGGCCGCCCCACGAAGAACGCCCCGAGAAAGAGCGGCGCGGCCAACGCCCAGGTCCGCCACCGCTTACGCAACTCCCCCCGCATCCGCACCCGCGAGGGAATCGCCGCGACAGCGACACCACCCGCACCGAGCACACCGGCGACGACAGGCAGGGCGCGCCCGGCGGCCTCGCCTGCGATGAAGGCGGCGCTCATCGTGGGTCTCCGATCTGGGGTGTGGTGCCCAACTCCTGTGAGTGATGGGTCTGTGTCCGCGAAGCCGGCGCGGCGACGCCGGGCGCTCCGGCGGCCACGGGTACGGCGCGTCCGGCGGTCTCGCCGGCGATGAAACCCATCCGGGGTGTGGTGCCCAACTCCCGCGCCTGCCGGGCCGGTGGCCGAGCAGGCACTGCCGCGATGGCGGTGCCGTCCGCGCCGAGCACCCCGGCGACTACGGATGCGGCGCGCCCGGCGGCCTCGCCTGCGATGAAGGCGGTGCTCATCGTGGGTCTCCGATCTGGGGTGTGGTGCCCAACTCCCGCGCCTGCCGGGCCGGAGGCCGAGCGGGCAGCGCCGCGATGGCGGTGCCGTCCGCGCCGAGCACCCCGGCGACCACGGATGCGGCCCGCCCGGCGGCCTCGCCTGCGATGAAGGCGGTGCTCATCGCGCGTCCCCCATCTGAGGCGCAGCGCCCAACTCCCGCCACAGCCGCGCCAGTCGCAGCCCCGCCGTCACCGTCGATCCCGCCGCGATCACCGCAAGGACCGGTACGACCCAGCCCGACGCCGCCGCCACCACGACCAGCGCGCACCGTTCCGTCTTGCCCACCGGGCCGCCGTTGAGGCGCGTCGTGCCCGCCGCCGCGCCCGCCAGGGACACCCAGGACGGCAGTGTCGCCGCCAGGCCCGCCGTCGCCACCAGCCACAGGGGGGCCAGTGGCAGGAAGGCCGCCAGGACGATCAAGTCGGCCGCGCGGTCGCCCAGTTCGTTCAGGAGTGCGCCCCTGCGCGTCGTGCGGCCCGTGTCGCGGGCCAGTGCGCCGTCCAGGTTCGCGAACGCCAGGCGCGCGGCGAGCAGCGCCGCGACCAGCGGTGCCGAGACGCCGAAGGGCAGCCAGGCGAGCGCGGCCGCGGCGCCCGCCGCGCACACCACGCCCGCCGCCGTGAGGGTGTCGGGCGACACCTCGCGGCGGACGAGCGCGGCACGCACGCCGGAGAGCCGGTCCGCGTACCAGGGCTTGAGAGCGTAGAGGCCGTTCATGGGACCGACTCTGCCGCGGGGCGGGCGCGGGCAAATCGGTGTGCGTACTCAGATCCTGGCTGAGTACGGTGGTGACGTGACCACCCTGCGTACGGCCCACACCAGCGATCTGACGGCGGCCGAACTGCGCGCCGCCCGCGCCCTGCTCGACGAGGCCTTCGACGGTGACTTCAGTGATCAGGACTGGGATCACGGCCTCGGCGGCGTCCACGCCCTCGTGTGTGACGAGACAGGCGCACTGTTCGCGCACGGCTCCGTGGTGCAGCGCCGGGTTCTGCACAACGGCCGTTCCCTGCGGGTCGGTTATGTGGAGGCGGTCGCCGTACGGCCGGACTTGCGACGGCAGGGGCTCGGCGGTCAGGTCATGGGCGCCCTGGAGCGGGTCATCGACGGGGCGTACGCGCTCGGGGCGCTCTCCGCGTCGGCCGAGGGCGAGCGGCTCTACCTGGCCCGCGGGTGGGTGGAGTGGAAGGGTGCGGTCGGGGCCATCGGTCCGGATGGCGTCATTCAACTGCCGGACGAGGAGCCGCCGTTGCTCTGGGGTGGCGACCTGGACCCCTCGTACGAGCTGTTCTTCGACTGGCGCGACGGCGACATTCTCTGACGTCGGCGCCTGCGGCCGGCGTGCGCGGGGGGTTCCACCGCCGCTGCCGTCGCCGGAACGGGGGACGGCACATGGCCGCCGTACCTTAGCAACTCCGCGTTCGCTTCGGGGAGTTGTCGCGTTGGCCGTCGTGGGTGGCGGGTGTGGGCTTCTAGGGTGTGACCCACGTCACGCGACGCCGTCGCAGCAGCCGCCCCGCAGGAGGAGATTCCCGTGAACGTGTACGACTTGGAGGGGCGCAAGGCCCTGGTGAGCGGGGGCGCGCAGGGGCTCGGCGCGGGGATGGCCGCGGCGCTCGCCCGCGCCGGTGCCGACGTCGTCGTCGCCGACATCCAGGAGGACGCGGGCCGGCTCACCGCCGAGGCCCTGCAGAAGGCGGGCGGCACCGCGGCGTTCGTCTCCCTCGACGTGACCGACGACGCGAGCTGGGAGTCGGCCGTCGCCCGTACCGTGGACGAGCTCGGCGGTCTGGACATCGTCGTCAACAACGCCGGCATCGAGATCTCCGGCCTGGTCGTCGACCTCGACCCGCGGGACGTCCGCAGGATGCTGGATGTGAACGTGCTTGGCGTCGCGCTCGGCACCAAACATGCCTTCCGTGCGATGCGGCCCGGCGGACCGGCGGGCCGGGGCGGCGCGGTCGTCAACGTCTCGTCGGTGGCCGCCACGATCCCCTTCCCCGGCATCGCCGGATACTCCGCGACGAAGGCCGCGGTCGACCGGCTGACCCGGGTCGCCGCTCTGGAGTCCGGCAAGCTCGGCTACGGCGTGCGGGTCAACTGCGTCTACCCCGGCCTCGTACCGACGGAGATGGGGATGAAGCTCGCCCAGGACATGGAGACCATGGGGCTCTGGCCGAGCGCGGAGGCAGCCGTCGGGGACGTCATCGGGCTGACCCCGCTCGGGCGGCTCGGCGAGGTCGCCGACATGGCCGACGCCGTGGTCTTCCTCGCCTCCGACGCCGCCCGTTTCATCACCGGGGCGGGACTGCCGGTCGATGGTGGCATGGGCATGTGAGCGATATCGGGCCTGTGAGGGAATTCCGGTCGGCGGGTAGGGCG
>NZ_SRIC01000492.1 GCF_004684775.1 Streptomyces sp. MZ04 | reverse complement strand
TCCCTCGCCCCCTCCTCCTCCCCCTCATCAAGGACCGGACGACGGCGCTGGGTTACCCGAGGGGCGACCTGCTCACGATACTGATCGGCCTGCCCGTCCTGGGTCTGCTGCTCGGCCTCGCCCTGCCGCCGCTGGCCCGCCTGCCGGCCAAGGCGCCGATGCTGCCCTGGCGGGACGGCATCACGTTTCTCGCCTCGCTGGACAAGCCGTGGCAGACGGGCCTCGTGATGGCGGTAGGCCTGGTCGTCGGCCTGGTGGCAGGGCTCCTCCTGGCCCTCACGGAGCTCACCGAAGCACTGAAGTTGAAGCTGACCGACGTGCAACTGGACACCGACCAGAACGACTTGACCCGTACGATCGCACGCGCCGAGGTCTCGGCGGTGTTCCTGGACGGCAAGAGCCTGGTGATCCTCGACGCCACGTCACGCCAGTTCGCACGCGGCGCCCGCATGGCATCGGCGGCGACGTTGGCCAAGGCCTTCCGCTCGCACGGCTACCCGTGGCGGGAGACCGACCCCCACGCGCTGCTGGCGGCACGGAAGGCCGCGCTGAAGCGCAAGGCGGCCGAGGACGCACGGGACATCATCGAGAACTTGCAGGACCTGGGCTACGTCGTACGCGACGAGGGCGGTGCCCAGTACTGGCGCCCTCTGGCACCCGAAGGGGGCGGCGCGGCCCGCTCCTGAGCAGCCGCCGCACCGCCCCCGTCGCGCACCGGTCAGAAGACGAACGGCCCGGGAGCCTGTGCCGAGGTGGCGTTGCAGGTCACGCTGATCCCGAGGACCACGACCTGCAGCGACTTGCCCTCGAGACTGTCGCCGGTGGCGACGGTCCCGTTGAGCGGCCCGGTGGAGACTTCGCCGCCGGCCGGTATGGCCGGGTTGGCGTTGCCGGTGAAGGTGGCCGTGTCCGAGCCGTTCTTGGTCAGCGTGAGCGTCGACTGGACGGAGTTGGCCGCGATGTCGATGGGCGCGGTGATCGCGGACGTGGACACGCTGATGGTCGCGGCGGTCCCGTCCTGGGTGGCCTTGAGCGTCGCGGTACCGGAGCCGTAGGACCCGCAGTCGAACGAGATGGTCGCGGTGTCCGGCGTCACGGCGGTGGCGGCCGGAGCCATCACCATCGCCCCGACGGCGACAAGCCCAACCCCTAACGCCGACCCGGCGCCGAGCCTGCCGACTCCGAATCTTCCATGCCTGACGAACCTGCTGCTGCCATGCCTCATGGGGTCCTGCCTTCAGGTGGGGGGAATGCGGGGGGTGAGAACGAGATATGACGCACCGTCACATCTCGGCCGCTGCCCATTGAGGCACGGCCCCCTTGAGGAGGCAAGGCACACCCTCATGATTCTTGACATGCTACGGCCAATTTCAGCCGCGCTGCCGAGCCTGCATACGGCGCGACCGAGCGAGGCCGCTACGCTCCACCCGCTGTCAACAATTTGTTGAAGGCTGCCTGGAGTTGGCCATGCACCCCGCTGTTGGCCACGCCCCCCACTGAAGGACTCCGTGAACAAGAAGACGAAGATCGGCTGCTCCGGTGCGCTCGGCGCCGTACTGCTGCTGGCCCTGCTCGGCTCCTGCGACGACGACTGCCCCGAGGGCGGGACCAAGACGAAGAAGGTGCCCGGCCCGAAGGTCACCGTCACCGCCACCGCCACCGCTACGCCGAAGCCACCCGGCAGCCAGATCGGCGAGGAGATAACTGACGCCGAGGAGGCGGCAGGCCGCCTGGGCTACCGGATCGACAGTCACGACGCCAGCGACAAGGACGCCGATGTAGAGGCCGGATGGAAGGTCTGCTTCGAGAAGGTCACCCTGTCCAAGGTCGGCTTCGGCGCCGTCCCCGACGCAGCACCCTGTCCGGACAAGGACGGGGGCAAGATCCCGTGGCCCACGATGCCCGACCTCGCGCACACCGGCTACAACAAGGCCGTGTCCCTGCTGAAGAAGCAGAAGATCGACTACGAGTTGACCATCGACTCCGCATACGCGGACGAGACCGTCGACGACTACGACGTGGAAGACGCCGACGGCAAGGGCTACACGGTCTGCTTCCAGTCCCTCAAGAGCGGCAAGACCGTCAAGGGCAGCCCCGAACTGACCCTGCACCTGGTCGAAGGGAACGCCTGCCCCGCGAAGAAGGGCACCTACAAGGACCCGACGCTCGACCCGGACTATGAGGCTCCGGAAACCGACGACAGCAGCGGCGGCAGTGGCGGCAGTGGCGGCAGCGACTACGACGACAGCGGCTCGGGCGGCTACGAGGGCGACTACGACGACAGCGACCAAGGAGGCTGCCCGCCCGGCGGCTGCTACAACCCGTGCCCTCCCGGCGGCTGCACCAACTAGCCCGGACGCGAGGGTCCGCCTATCCGCACGATCAACAAACCATTGAAGCCCGACCACCATCAGAGGACCCCATGCGCACCCCCACCCTCGCCCTGGCTGCCGCGGCAGTACTCACCCTCACCCTCACCGCCTGCGGCGGCCCCGCCGACGACAGCGATACGTCGGCCACTACGACCGCACCCCGAACCACCCCCACGCCGAGTCCGAGCATCGACACCGGAGACGTCAAGGTCGACCGCCTCACCGAGCCGGAGAAGCGCTACGTCGCCGCACTCGTGAAGGCGGGCATCGACAACGGCCTCACCGACGCCCTCTCCCAGATGGAAGCCATGTCCGCGACCGAGGTCCAGTCCGAGATAGGCAAGCGCCACGCCAAGTGCCGCACCAAAAAGCAGCACACCCCCGAAGGGGAGATCCGGGCCGCCATCGACTACTTCAAGGGCGACGTATCCGAAAAGAACGTCCGCACGTACATCACCGCCAAGGACAATGCCGTCGACACCTACATCTGCAACTGACCACCAGCCACCGCAGATCACCCCGCCGGCCTGCCCCAGCAGGGCGAACTCTGCCCGAGAGGACACCACCCCGTGAACGACGAGCCCACCCCCGAC
>NZ_SRIC01000491.1 GCF_004684775.1 Streptomyces sp. MZ04 | reverse complement strand
GCGCCCGCCCCCGCGCCGGGCGGCGCCGTCATCTCGTACGCGAGACGCTCGTACGCGAGACGCTCGTACGCGAGACGGCGGACGGCTCTCGCCTTCGGGGCCGCCGTCGCCACGGGCGTGCTTCTCGTCGGCGGCGCCTTCGCCTGGTACGCGTACTCCCGCTCGCACTCGGTCCTCGAACCGGCCGATTACGCGCGGCTGCGGGTGGGACAGCCGCGGGACGCGGCCGAGCGGCTGCTGCCGGACCGGGCCGCGTCCGATCCGCCGAAGGAGCGCGCCCCGAGCCCGCCGCCGCAGGGCGCCGACTGCCGCTACTACCGCTCGAGCAGTGAACTCTTCGTCACCGTCGAGTACTTCAGGGTCTGATTCGAGGGCGGGGCGGTTGTCGAGAAGAGCGTGATCCCGAAGGCCGGGGCCCGCGACACGGTGCGGGAAGAGGAGAAGGAGTGGGTGCGGTGATCCGCGTACTGCTGGCCGACGACGAGGCGATGATCCGCGCGGGGGTCCGCGCGATCCTCGGCGCGGGTGAGGACATCGAGGTCGTCGCGGAGGCGGGTGACGGCCGCGCTGCCGTGGAGCTCGCCCGGGCCCATCGGCCCGACGTCGCGCTGCTCGACATCCGGATGCCGGGGCTCGACGGTCTCGCCGCGGCCGAGGAGATCGTACGGACGGTGCCGGACACCGCCGTCGCGATGCTGACGACCTTCTCCGAGGACGCGTACGTCGCACAGGCGCTCGGCGGCGGCGCCACGGGGTTCCTGCTGAAGTCCGGCGATCCGCACGAACTCATCGCGGGCGTACGGGCGGTGGCGGGCGGCGCCGCCTTCCTCTCTCCGAAGGTGGCCCGGCACGTCATCGACGGCTACGGCGCCCGGCGCGTCGCCCGCGGTGCGGAGGCCCGTTCCCGGACGGCCGCCCTGACCCCGAGGGAGCGCGAGGTGCTGGGCCTGGTCGGGGAGGGCCTCTCCAACCCGGAGATCGCCGCCCGCCTCCACCTCGTCGAAGGCACGGTCAAGGCGTATGTGAGCACGGTCCTCGAGCGCCTGGGGGTGAAGAACCGCGTTCAGGCGGCGATCGTCGCCTACGAGGCGGGACTTGCGGGCGGCTGAGCGCTCCGGAGGGCGGCTGAGCGCTCCGGAGGGGCGCGGGGAACTGCGCGAGCAACCACGGCGCCACCCGCAGATACGCACTCCACCGCACCCCGCAGAGCCCTCAGCGACGGCGCGACACGGGCGCGTGCGGTGTCGCGTACGTCGCAGGCCCTTGGCCGGCGAACCACCGGACGACCCCGGTCGAAGACCCCCGCATCGTCTCGACGACACGTGTCAGGGGGCGAGTCGTCAGACGGACGAGTACGAAAGCCAGCGCGGCGCCGAGGATGAGGCCGACGGCCACGTCGTGCGGATAGTGCACGCCCACGAAGACCCGCGAGAACGCCATGAGTACGGCCATCGGCAGCGTCAGCGCGGCGATCCGCGGCCAGGCGACGGCGAGACCGACGGCCGCGGCGCCCGCGATCGTCGAGTGGTTGCTGGGGAAGGACCAGTCGCCGTGCGGCGGGCACGCGACGAGCGGCGCGAGCGCCCCGGAGACCGCCCGGCACGGCCGCTCCTCGTCGATCCCGGACTTGATCAACTCGCTGCACACATACGCCACCGCGGTGGCGAGCGGGGCGAGCACCGCTATCGCGACGGCGCGCGGGTCACCGCGCCGCGAGCGCCACCAGGCGACTATGAAGAGCACGCCGAAGAGGAGCAGGCCGAGTTCCGTCCACACCTCGGCGGTGTGCTGCACCCAGGTCGGGGTGTCGTGGGCGAAGTCGGTGATGTCGCGGTAGAGATCGTCGGTCATGGTGTCCATGATTACGGACGGTACGGAGTGGGCCCGAATCGTCACATCCGGCGATCGACCTGTGATGACCCCTGACGACAGACAGGGGTGAGGCGGGCGTGAGGCGGGCAGTGAGCGCGCTCCGCGGTAAGCGGAGTGGTTCATTCCGGGATGATGATCCGCAAACTTTGTTGCCCAGGGCGGCGGGTGGGGCAGGAGAAGGCGCGGATCTCTCGTAAGGTTTGGGCCGTGGGATCTCTGCGCAATCCGGTCGGGCCGCTTCCCTCCACCATCTACTGGCGTCGGAGGGCCGTTCTGCTGTCCCTTTTCGGGCTGCTCGCGCTCCTCGTCGTGTGGGTGCTGACCCTGGGCGGCGGTGGCGGGAAGACCACCGCCGACGGTCCGTCAGGTTCCGGGCCCGCCACGTCCATCACACCCGGCCCCTCCGGCTCCGGGCCCGCCATCAGTGAACACCCGGGCGGGCGCGACGAGTCGGACGACGAGGGCTCCGGAGGCGGCTCGGGCTCCGGCTCGGGCTCCGGCTCGGGGGGCGGCTCGGGCTCCGGTGACTCCGAGGGCGGCGGCGGTGACGGCAGCGGGTCGGACGACGGCGCCAAGGGCGGTGGCGGCGCGGGCGGTCAGCTGCCCGCGGGGACGCGGCTGCCCGACTGTGTGAGCGGCGACGTGAAGCTGAAGCTGCGCAGCGTCCGGAACACGTACGAGATCGGCGAGAAGCCGAAGTTCGAGATCATCGCCCAGAACAGTGCGGGCAAGGCCTGCAAGGTCGATCTCGGCGGCAAGGAAACGGTCCTGACGATCACTCAGACCAAGGGCGACAAGGAGATCTGGTCGTCGGCGGACTGTCCCGCCGGGGGCGGCAGCCTGCTGCTTCGGGTGCCGGGGGACGGGCGCGTCACGCACACCGTGGAGTGGGACCGCCGGGGGAGCGAGCCGAACTGCGCGACTCCCTCCGGGGGGAGCGTGTCCCCGGGCATCTATCTCGTCGAGGCCAAGTCGCCTGGGCTGGGATCGGCGAAGGCGTCGTTCGTGCTCGAGGACAGCTGACGGTGGTCGGACTGCTCGGACGGTAATCGGGTGGGTGGCCGGGAAAACTCACCGCCCACCCACCCGATTACCGTCCGAGC
>NZ_SRIC01000490.1 GCF_004684775.1 Streptomyces sp. MZ04 | reverse complement strand
AGTTTCATGAGCGTCTCGTGGGCTCGGAGATGGGTATAAGAGACAGCGCGGACCCCCTGCGCGCCGCCGGCGACCAGATCATGGACGACCTGCGCGAACTCTCCGAGCGCCGCGCCTCCGCCGAGTCGGCGCAGGGCGAGCCGGTGGTGCGCTGGAGCTACGAGACCCTCGCGCCGGTTGTCGCGGGGGCGGTGCTGCTGGCGGTGCTGCTGATCGTCGGCTAGGCGCTGTTCGCTCCGCGGGAGGTGCGGTCTCGTCCGCGGGTGCGTCGTGGCTGGTCGCGCAGTTCCCCGCGCCCCTTTCGGGGCGTGCAGGCACCGTCAGCGCCGTCAGCGCCGTCAGCGCCGTCAGCACCGTCAGCACCGCTCACGGCGGCCCCAGCCAAGCCAGCAGCATGTGGCCGCCGAACGCCGCCGACGTGACGGCCGCCGCCACGAGCACCGTCACGGTGACATGCGTGCGCGCGCGGGCCAGTGCCGCGGCCAGTGGCAGCAGCAGGGGGAAGCCGGGCATCAGGAAGCGGGCCCTCGGGAAGTAGACGCCCTTGCTGCCGAGCACGATCGCCAGGAGCAGCCCGGAGAAGACCAGCAGCGGCAGCGGCTGGCGGTCGCCCAGCGACAGGGCGAACAGCGCCAGCGCGGCGAGCAGCGTCGCCGTCACCAGTGTCAGGAACAGCTGCGGCCGTTGGGCGGCGAGGAGGCCGTACATCGTGCGCAGTGTCCCGACGCCGCCGTCCCACTCGTTGTGCCACAGCTTCTGTACGGCGAAATAGCCGTCCCAGCGGCCTAGCCTGAGCCCCACCCAGCCGACGTAGGCGAGCCAGCCCGACGGCGCCAGAAGGGCCCCCAGGAGGGCGCGCAGGGGGAACCGGCCGGCCGTGCCGCGGCGCAGGGCGAGCAGGGCCGTCAGGGAGACGGCCGCCGCGAGGGCCACGCCGGTCGGGCGGGTGAGGCCCGCGAGCGCGGACAGCGCGCCCGCCCACACCCAGCGGCCGGTGAGCACGGCGTACAGCGCCCATGCGGTGAGCGCCGTGAAGAGGGACTCCGTGTAGCCCATCCACTGCACGAGAGCGACGGGGAGCGAGCCCCAGAGGATGGCGAGGACGACGCCGGCCCTGCGGCCGTAGAGGTGGTCGCCGACCGCGAAGATCCCCCACGCGGCGAGGAACGAGCACCCTACGGAGAGCGCGAGTCCGACCGCGCCGCGCGGTTCGGGGGCGAGGACCTCGCCCGCCCTGACGAGCAGCGGGTAGAGCGGGAAGAACGCCAGGTTGTTCGCGTCGATCTGGGTGCCCAGGGTGTGCGCGTACCCGTTGTCGGCGATCTTCAGATACCAGTCGCAGTCCCAGGACTCCGCGAGCAGGTGCCAGACGTCCCGGCGTTCCCTGCGCGCCCACACGGCGAAGACCAGTGCCCCCAGGACGCGTACGGCGGCGTAGGCGAGGAGCGCCGGGGAGGCGTGCCGCAGGGCGCGGGCCGCCCGTGCGGGCAGGCGGGGACAGGGTCGGGCGGCGGTGCGGGGGCGCCGGGACGCCGGGACCCGTGACGGGGCGGTGGACGCCGGGGCGGTCGGGGTCTCAGAGGTCGGTCCGTACGGCACTGCGGCGGCTCCGGGAACGTGAAAGTGCGCTACCGGTCGACCCTTCCTGGGGGACCGGCAGCGCACCGGATCGCTGCGTCACCTGCCGTACGGGAACCACTCGGACGGGTGGTGGCCCGGGGTGGTTCAGATGCCGGCGGCCGCCGAGAGGTCGCGCTTGATCGCGGCGAGGAGCTCCGCCGCCTTGGCGCGGGCACCCGGCAGGGCGGACGTGTCCGCCACCGGGACGACCACCTCGAGGTAGCACTTGAGCTTCGGCTCGGTGCCGCTGGGCCGGACGATGACGCGCGCGCCGTCCAGCGTGTAGCGCAGGCCGTCCGTGGGCGGCAGCTTGTCCGTGCCCTGCGTCAGGTCCTCCGCCTTGGTCACGGGCAGGCCCGCGAGCGCCGTCGGCGGCTGTTCGCGCAGCTCGCGCATCGCGTTCGCGATCAGGGAGAGGTCCTCCACGCGCACCGAGAGCTGGTCCGTGGCGTGCAGTCCGTGCTCCACGGCCAAGTCGTCGAGGAGGTCGAGCAGTGTGCGGCCCGCCTCCTTCAGCTCGGACGCGAGCTCGGTGAGCAGCAGCGCCGCCGTGATGCCGTCCTTGTCGCGTACGCCCTCGGGGTCCACGCAGTAGCCGAGCGCCTCCTCGTAGCCGTACCGCAGGTCCTCCACGCGGGCGATCCACTTGAAGCCGGTGAGGGTCTCTTCGTAAGGAAGACCCGCCTTCTCGGCGATCCGGCCCAGGAGGGACGAGGACACGATCGACTCGGCGAAGGTGCCGCGCGCGCCCCGTCGCACGAGATGGGCCGCAAGGAGAGCGCCCACCTCGTCGCCCCGGAGCATGCGCCAGTCCGCGCCGTCCTTGACGGCGGCCGCGCAGCGGTCCGCGTCCGGGTCGTTGGCGATGATCAGGTCCGGGTCCGTCTCGCGGGCCTGCACGAAGGCGAGGTCCATCGCCCCCGGCTCCTCCGGGTTCGGGAACGCGACCGTCGGGAAGTCGGGGTCCGGCTCGGCCTGCTCGGCGACGAGGACCGGGGCGGGGAAGCCGGCCCGGTCGAACGCCGCGAGGAGCGTGTCCTTGCCGACGCCGTGCATCGCCGTGTAGACGGTGCGGGCGGTGCGGGGGGACTCCGGGGCCAGGACCGCGTCCGTACGCGCCAGATAGGCGTTCAGGACGTCGTCGCCGAGGATCTCCCAGCCGCTGTCGGGCCGGGGTACGTCGTGCAGGCTGACGATCGCGTCGATCTCCGCCGCGATCTCCGCGTCCGCGGGCGGGACGATCTGGGAGCCGTCGCCGAGGTAGACCTTGTAGCCGTTGTCGCGCGGCGGGTTGTGGCTGGCCGTGACCTCCACGCCGGCGACCGCGCCGAGGTGCCTTATGGCGAAGGCGAGCACGGGGGTGGGGAGGGGGC
>NZ_SRIC01000489.1 GCF_004684775.1 Streptomyces sp. MZ04 | reverse complement strand
CCGCTTCCCCGCTACTCCCGCCGCAGTAGTCGCGGCGCCGCCCGCCCCCGGCGACGTACCCCCAACTGCCTTCCGCCATACGACGACCCGAGGCACCCGGCACCACCACCCTCGATGCCATGGCAACCTTCCGATACACCGATCCCGTACTCCCGAAATCCGCGACCGGCAGGACCGCCGACGCCTACGCTCAGATGGCGGTCGATTTCGGCCTGGCGGAGCCCGCGCCGCTTGTCGCACTCTCACCGGCGCCCGAACTGTTCACCGCCGCCTGGGCGTTGCTCCGCGAATCACTCCTCGCGGACGGCGGCACGCCCGGTGACGGCACGCCCGGTGACGGCACGCCCGGTGACGGCACGCCCGGTGACGGCACCCCCGACGGCAGTACCCGCACCGAACGCGAGCTCGTCGCCCTCGGTGTCTCGCTCGCCAACCGCTGCCCGTTCTGCGTGAGCGCCCACACGACGATGCTGCACGCCACCGGCGACCACCGCGTCGCGGAGCGGGTGCTGCGCGGCGAGCAGCCCGAGGATCCGGACCACGCGCGGCTGCTGGCGTGGGGCAAGGCCACCCGCACTCCGGGCAGTCCGGAGCTGGCCGCGCCGCCCTTCCCGCGTTCTCATGCTCCGGCCCACATCGGCACCGCGCTCACCTTCCACTTCATCAACCGTGTCGCGTCGTCCCTGATCAACGAGCGGATGCTGCCGTGCAACGCGCAGCGCCTGCGCGTGGTGCGCTCGCTCGGTGGCCGTTCCCTGCAGAAGGCGGTCCGCCGCACCGTCACGCCCGGCGACGCGCTGGCCCTGCTCGACGAGACGCTGCCCGGCCCCGAGTGGTCCTCCGGTTCGCCCGTCGGTTCGGCGTACGCCGCGCTCCGTGCGACGGCGGCGACGGGTGCGGGCCTGCTCGACGAGGCCGATCAGCGGCTCGTCGAGGAGACGCTGGCGTCGTGGGACGGGGCGCATCCGCCCATGGTCTGGGAGGCGCTGCCCGATCGCGCGGCCCGGCCGGGGGCACGGCTCGCGCTGCTGGCGGCGCTCGCTCCGTACCGCATCACGGACGAGGACGTGGCCGCCTGGAAGAAGCCGCCGTTCAGCGATCACTGCCTGGTGCACCTGATCGCGTACGGCGCGTTCGCCGCCGTCGACCGCATCGAGAGCGGCATCACCGCCCACCTCGCCAAGGAGACGTCATGACCTCGGATAAGTCGGAGAAGATCGCGTCCGCCAACTCCCGCCAGGCCGAGGCCTGGAACGGCGGCGTGGGCGCCCACTGGGCCGCCCATCACGGGCGCTTCGACACGATGCTGAACGGCCTCAACGACACGATCTTCGAGGCCGCCGCCATCGGTGCGGGCGACCGTGTCCTCGACATCGGCTGCGGTGCCGGGGTCACCACCCGTGTCGCGGCCCGGCGCGCCGCGCACGGCCACGCGGTCGGCGTCGACATCTCGGCCCCGCTCCTCGACATCGCCCGTGCGCGCACCGCGGCCGACGGCATCACGAACGCGGCGTACGAACTGGCCGACGCCCAGGTCCATGCCTTCCCGGCCGCCGCGTACGACGTGGCGATCAGCCGTGGCGGGGTGATGTTCTTCGCGGATCACGCGGCCGCGTTCGAGAACATCGGGCGTGCGCTGCGCCCCGGCGGACGGCTCGTGTTCGTCTGCCCGCAGCCCATCGAGGAATCGCCTGATCCCGATACGGGCGAGGCGAGCGAGGAGTCCCGGGTGCTCGCACTCTTCGGCAAGCTTCTGGCGGAGGAGGCCGGCCCCGGTGAAGAGCCCTCCGCCGACGCACTCGCGACCCGTAACGCGATGGCCTCGCTCTCCGACCCGGCCCGCATCCACGAGGCTCTCGCCGCGTACAAGGACGTCACCGTGACGCCCGTGAGCATCGAGGCGGTGTGGGGCGAAACCCCGCGGGACACGGTCGACTTCATGCTGTCCCGCGCGCCGGGCCGCGTCGTGGCCCCCGAGGCGCGGGCGGCCCTGGAGGACGTGTTCCGTCCGTACGCGACCGAGAGCGGGGTGCGGATGAGGGCGGGGGTGTGGCTGGTGACGGCGGTGCGGCCGCGATAGGGCCGCTGCCCACAGCTGACGGCGGTGCGGCCGCGACAGGCCCGCCGCCCCTCAGCACCTCCGGAACGGCCACACCAGGCCGCCGCCCCTCAGCACCACCGGAACGGCCACACCAGGCCGCCGCCCCTCAGCACCACGGGAACGGCCACACCAGGCCGCCGCCCCTCAGCACCACCGGAACGGCTCCTCGAATCATCTCCGGAACGGCCTCGCGTACCCCACCACTTGGGCCGCGAGGCCCGCGATCGCCGCCGCCTCGACCACCGAGAGGGCGAGCAGCAGTCCGCCCCCTTCCCCGTCGGCCCAGAAGACGACGAGGCCGGCGAGCGGCACCACGCAGAACGCCACCAGGTCGACCACGCACTGGATGACCTTGCGCGAGCGGCGCCGCGCGTCACCGCGATGGGCGGTCTCCCAGCCGAAGGCAGCGGGGGCCGCCCTCTCGTCCGTGCCCGCCAACCGCGCGAGGCGCGGCCCGAGATCGCCCCGCACATAGGCGCCGATCGCCGAGATCTTCTCGTCGTTGACGAGGTAGGTCCACCCCAGGACGACGCAGACGGGCCCCAACGCGAGGAGCATCGAGGCCCGTTCGGTCTGCGCGGCGGCGGCGAGTGCCGCGACGGCCGCCAGCGTCACGTACAGAAGATTGTCGCGGAACCCGATCCGCGCCTTCTGCTCGTCCTTGACGACCTGGTACTCGGCCAGCAGCAGCTGCCCGACCGTTATGTCCCCCTGCTCCCCGCTCATGCGTCTCCCCATCTCTGAACCGCTACTCCCGTAAGTGTCGGGGGAGTTGTACAGTCCTCTCCACTCCGCGTTGGATCACGGCACCCGCACAGCGCCCTGTCCCTGTCACGTGGCACCTCCGCACGAGCTCTCGTGGCCGGGTGTGCCCTGTCAAGAACGGCCTGCCCATGAACGACGCCAGTCCTCCCTCCGTTCCCC
>NZ_SRIC01000048.1 GCF_004684775.1 Streptomyces sp. MZ04 | reverse complement strand
CCCCCGCACCCGCCGACCAGCCGGACAACCCCGCATGGCCCGAGCGCCTGGAACGCCTCGAACGGCGGGATCGTCCGCAGTCCCTGGATCGTCCCGCCGAGCTCACCGACCCCGTCCTCGCCGTGCGCCAACTGCCGCGCTACGAACTGCCGGGACGGCGCTACCTGGGCCGCGCGGACTGCGCCCTCGTCCTTGCCGGGGCCGGTGACACGTACGAGACCTACCTACCCCCTCGGCGCCCCACCGGGCTTCGCGGCCACACCGCTGTGTACGAGGTGGACATGGGGGTCCATCCCTTGCGCCTGCGCACCCAACTGCCCAGCGAGGTCGACAGTTTCGACTTCGAGGCCACCTTCGACCTCACATGGCAGGTGATCGACCCCGAACGGTTCGTCGTCAGCCAGGAACGCGATGTTCCCGCCCTCCTGAACCGTGTGCTCCAACGGCTGGTGCGCCCGATGACGCGGGAGTTCGCCATCTCGTCCAGCGCCGATGCCGAAGCCTCCGTACAGAAACTCCTCGACGCCTGCGGCGACATCGCGGCACGCCAGGGCCTCCGCATGGAAGGCACTGTGCGCCTTGAGCGGGACGCGAAGCTGCGCCATCTCGAACAGGAGCAGGAACTCAGGGCCCGGAAGATCGAGTTCTACCGGCACCACCTGGCCGAGGGCGGGCTCAACTCCCTGCTCCTCCATCTCTCCGAACACCCCCAGGACACCAGCCTGGTCGTGAGCAGCCTGCGTACGGATGAGCTCAAGAAGGTCGAGAACCAGCTCCAGCTCATCGACCGCGTACTCCCTGACGGGCCGCTGGAGAAGTACCAGCTCGAAGAACCCCAGCGGCTGGTCCTCGCGCTCTTCAGGTCCGCACTGACGCAGGCGAAATCCGACCCGTTCCCGGAAGAAGATCCGCTGCTCAAACCGGCCACACCGCCAGCCCCGCTGCACGGCTGAGCACCCTCATCCCAGGGAGGGAACACCATGTCCCAACCGCACGAACCGGAGTACCCCGAGCACATAGAGACACCCGAGCACATCGTGACGCCGTCCCCCGCGGACACCGCACCTCGCCCCGGCCGAGTACACATCGCGGCCCCTCGCCGGAGCGCCGACGCCATGGCCATCAGCTCCCTCGCGCTCCATCTGCCGCACACCATCGCCAGCCTCGCGGCCGTGACCTGCCTCGGCTACCTCGTGGAGAGCTGGACCGGCCTTCCCGTCTGGGCCACGGCCGTCGGCTGGCTGCTCAGCGGCGGGCTGGTCTTCCACCACCCCACCGAGGCCTTCCTGGCCCGTCATGTGCTGGGCTACCGGCCGCCGTCCCTCACCGAGCAGGACCGGCTCGCCCCGCCCTGGCATGACGTCACAGCGCGGTTCGGGGTGGACAGCACCGCGTATCAGCTCTGGATCCACGAGAGCGGAAACCTCAACGCCGAGGCCGCAGCCGGACGCATCGTCGCCGTGACCTCGGCCGCCCTCCGGCTGCCGCCCGACCGGCTCGCCGCCGTCCTCGCCCATGAACTCGGCCACCATGTCTCGGGCCATTCCTGGACCGCGCTCCTGACCTTCTGGTACGCCCTGCCCGCCCGGCTCGTCTGGCAGGGCGCGCGTGCCCTGCACCGACTGACGACGTCTTCCCGCACCGGCCGGACAAGGAGGGCGGGAAGGAGGGCCGGAAGGCTCAGGCAGGCCAGGGAGGCCCGAGAGTCCCGAGAGTCCAGGAACGAGCTCCTCCTGCTTACGATCCTGCTCGCTCTGGTGGTGCTGTATCTGTTCCCCTGGCTGATTCTGCTGGCGTCGGTCCCGTGGCTGCTCGCAGCGGTCAAGCGGCGTGCGGAACTGCGCGCCGACCGCTGTGCCGCCGCACGCGGCTTCGGGCCCCAACTGGCCTACGTACTCGAGCAGTTCATCAACGACGAAGAAGCGGCGAAGTCCTCCGCCGCGGACGGCGCCGACCGGTTCCGCCCGGTGGCCTCGCTGCTCTCCCCGCACCCGGACCTCCACACCCGCCTGCAGAGCCTCCAGCGCTACCTCGAAGCACCCCGCCCCTGAACCGTCCCTGAAACACCGTCCCTGAAACACCGAAGGGCGGCCACCCCGAGGGATGACCGCCCTTCAACTCAACTCAAGCGACTGGCTCGCTACGCCTACTGGTTGTAAGGCCCGTAGTCGTAGTCCTCCAGCGGAACGGCCTGGCCGGAGCCCGTGCCGAACGGCGAGTAGTCGATGTCGTCGTAACCGACGGCCGAGTACATCGCTGCCTTGGCCTCTTCGGTCGGCTCGACCCGGATGTTGCGGTAGCGGGAGAGACCCGTACCGGCCGGGATGAGCTTACCGATGATGACGTTCTCCTTGAGGCCGATCAGGGAGTCGGACTTGGCGTTGATCGCCGCGTCCGTCAGGACCCTGGTCGTCTCCTGGAAGGAAGCCGCGGACAGCCACGACTCCGTCGCCAGCGAGGCCTTGGTGATACCCATCAGCTGCGGACGGCCGGAGGCCGGGTGGCCGCCTTCCGTGACCACACGACGGTTCTCGGTCTCGAACTTCGAGCGCTCGACGAGCTCGCCCGGCAGCAGCTCCGCGTCGCCGGACTCGATGATCGTCACGCGGCGCAGCATCTGCCGGATGATGATCTCGATGTGCTTGTCGTGGATCGACACGCCCTGGCTGTTGTAGACCTTCTGGACTTCGCCGACCAGGTGGACCTGGACCGCGCGCTGACCGAGGATCCGCAGCACGTCGTGCGGGTTGGTGGCACCGAAGGTGAGCTTCTGGCCCACCTCGACGTGGTCACCCTCACGCACGAGGACCTTGGCACGCTTCGAGATCGGGAAGGGAGTCTCGTCGCTGCCGTCGTCCGGCGTGACGACGATCTTCTTGGTCTTCTCGGTCTCCTCGATACGGACGCGGCCTGCCGCCTCCGAGATCGGGGCGACACCCTTGGGCGTACGAGCCTCGAAGAGCTCGACGACACGGGGCAGACCCTGGGTGATGTCGTCACCGGCCACACCACCGGTGTGGAAGGTACGCATCGTCAGCTGCGTGCCGGGCTCACCGATGGACTGGGCGGCGATGATGCCGACCGCCTCACCGATGTCGACCAGCTTGCCGGTGGCGAGCGAACGGCCGTAGCAGAAGGCACAGGTGCCGACCGCGGACTCACAGGTCAGGACCGAGCGGGTCTTGACCTCCTCGACGCCGTTGGCGACCAGGGCGTCGATGAGGACGTCACCGAGGTCGACGTTGGCCGGCGCGATGACCTTGCCGTCGATGACGACGTCCTCGGCCAGCATGCGGGCGTACACCGAGGTCTCGACGTTCTCCGTCTTCCGGAGCACACCGTCCTCGCCCTTGACCGCGATCTTCAGCTTCAGACCGCGCTCGGTGCCACAGTCCTCCTCGCGAATGATGACGTCCTGGGAGACGTCGACCAGACGACGGGTGAGGTAACCGGAGTCGGCGGTACGGAGAGCCGTGTCCGCCAGACCCTTACGGGCACCGTGCGTGGAGATGAAGTACTCAAGAACGGTCAGGCCCTCACGGAAGGAGGCCTTGATCGGACGCGGGATGGTCTCGTTCTTCGCGTTCGACACCAGACCACGCATACCGGCGATCTGACGCATCTGCATCATGTTTCCTCGGGCACCCGAGTCAACCATCATGAAGATGGGGTTCGTCTTGGGGAAGTTCGCGTTCATCGCCTCGGCAACCTCGTTGGTCGCCTTGGTCCAGATCGCGATGAGCTCCTGCGTGCGCTCGTCCTTGGTGATCAGACCGCGCTCGTACTGCTTCTGGACCTTCTCGTCCTGGGCCTCGTAGCCCGCGACGATCTCCTTCTTGGCCGCGGGGACCACGACGTCGGAGATGGCCACGGTGACGCCGGAACGGGTCGCCCAGTAGAAGCCCGCCGCCTTCAGGTTGTCGAGCGTCGCCGCCACGATGACCTTGGGGTAGCGCTCGGCGAGGTCGTTGACGATCTCGGAGAGCTGCTTCTTGCCGACCGAGTAGTCGACGAACGGGTAGTCCTCGGGCAGCAGCTCGTTGAAGAGCGCACGGCCCAGGGACGTACGCAGCCGGAAGCTGTCGCCCTGCTGGTACTCCTGCTCGCCCTCCTCGGCGACCGGCGGCACCCAGCCACGCGGCGGGATGGTGCCCACCGGGAAGCGGATGTCGACGGACGACTGGAGCGCGAGCTCGCCGGCGTCGAACGCCATGATCGCCTCGGCGGTGGAGCCGAACGCACGGCCCTCGCCCTTGACGTCACGCAGCTCACCGTCGGTGGTCAGGAAGAACAGACCGAGGACCATGTCCTGGGTCGGCATCGTGACCGGACGGCCGTCGGCCGGCTTCAGGATGTTGTTCGAGGACAGCATCAGGATGCGGGCCTCGGCCTGCGCCTCCGCGGAGAGCGGCAGGTGCACGGCCATCTGGTCACCGTCGAAGTCCGCGTTGAACGCGGTGCAGACGAGCGGGTGAATCTGAATGGCCTTGCCCTCGACCAGCTGCGGCTCGAAGGCCTGGATGCCGAGGCGGTGCAGCGTCGGCGCACGGTTCAGCAGAACCGGGTGCTCGGCGATGACCTCTTCCAGGACGTCGTACACGACCGTGCGGCCGCGCTCGACCATGCGCTTCGCCGACTTGATGTTCTGCGCGTGGTTGAGGTCGACCAGGCGCTTCATCACGAACGGCTTGAAGAGCTCCAGTGCCATGGCCTTGGGCAGACCACACTGGTGCAGCTTCAGCTGCGGACCGACGACGATCACGGAACGCGCGGAGTAGTCCACACGCTTACCGAGAAGGTTCTGACGGAAACGACCCTGCTTGCCCTTGAGCATGTCGCTCAGGGACTTCAGCGGGCGGTTACCCGGGCCGGTGACCGGGCGACCACGACGACCGTTGTCGAAGAGGGCGTCCACGGCCTCCTGGAGCATGCGCTTCTCGTTGTTCACGATGATCTCGGGAGCACCGAGGTCGAGAAGCCGCTTCAGGCGGTTGTTGCGGTTGATGACGCGGCGGTACAGGTCGTTCAGGTCGGAGGTCGCGAAGCGGCCACCGTCCAGCTGCACCATCGGACGCAGGTCCGGCGGGATGACCGGCACGCAGTCGAGGACCATGCCCTTGGGGCTGTTGGACGTCTGCAGGAAGGCAGAGACGACCTTCAGCCGCTTCAGCGCACGGGTCTTCTTCTGACCCTTGCCGGTACGGATGATCTCGCGAAGGCGCTCGGCCTCCTCGTCGAGGTCGAACGACTCGAGGCGCTTCTGCAGGGCAGCGGCACCCATCGAGCCGTCGAAGTACGTGCCGAAGCGGTCACGCAGCTCGCGGTAGAGCAGCTCGTCGCCCTCGAGGTCCTGGACCTTGAGGTTCTTGAAGCGGTTCCACACCTCGTCGAGACGGTCGATCTCGCGCTGCGCACGGTCGCGCAGCTGCTTCATCTCACGCTCGGCACCTTCGCGCACCTTGCGGCGCACGTCGGCCTTGGCGCCCTCGGCCTCGAGCTCGGCCAGGTCGGTCTCGAGCTTCTTGGCGCGGGCCTCCAGGTCGGAGTCGCGACGGTTCTCGACCTGCTGACGCTCCACGGAGACGTGCGCCTCCAGGGAGGGCAGGTCACGCGTACGGCGCTCCTCGTCCACGAACGTGATCATGTACGCCGCGAAGTAGATGACCTTCTCGAGGTCCTTCGGGGCGAGATCAAGCAGGTAGCCGAGGCGCGACGGAACGCCCTTGAAGTACCAGATGTGCGTGACAGGGGCGGCCAGCTCAATGTGGCCCATCCGCTCACGACGCACCTTGGCGCGAGTGACCTCGACGCCGCAGCGCTCGCAGATGATGCCCTTGAAGCGGACACGCTTGTACTTACCGCAGTAGCACTCCCAGTCCCGGGTCGGACCGAAGATCTTCTCGCAGAAGAGTCCGTCCTTCTCGGGCTTCAGGGTGCGGTAGTTGATGGTCTCCGGCTTCTTGACCTCGCCGTGCGACCACTGTCGGATGTCGTCCGCGGTGGCAAGGCCGATCCGCAGCTCGTCGAAGAAGTTGACGTCGAGCACTTGTCGTCAATCCCTCTTTCGGGGTCGTGTCTCAATCATGGTCTGTACGGGTCCGGGGCGGGGCCGGGACCTCACGAGGAAGTCCCGGCCAGACCCGTCAGACCTCTTCGACGCTGCTCGGCTCGCGCCGGGACAGGTCGATGCCGAGCTCTTCCGCAGCGCGGAAGACGTCCTCGTCGGTGTCACGCATCTCGATGGACATGCCGTCCGAGGACAGCACCTCCACGTTGAGGCACAGGGACTGCATTTCCTTGATGAGCACCTTGAAGGACTCGGGAATGCCGGGCTCGGGGATGTTCTCGCCCTTGACGATGGCCTCGTAGACCTTCACGCGGCCGGTCACGTCGTCGGACTTGATCGTCAGGAGCTCCTGAAGGGCGTACGCGGCGCCATAAGCCTCAAGCGCCCACACCTCCATCTCACCGAAGCGCTGACCACCGAACTGAGCCTTACCACCCAGCGGCTGCTGGGTGATCATGGAGTACGGACCGGTCGAACGGGCGTGCAGCTTGTCGTCGACCAGGTGGTGCAGCTTGAGGATGTACATGTACCCGATCGAGATCGGGTCCGGGAACGGCTCGCCCGAGCGCCCGTCGAACAGCCGCGCCTTGCCGGACGGGAGGACCATGCGGTCGCCGTCGCGGTTCGGGATGGTGTGCTCGAGCAGGCCGGCCAGCTCGTCCTCGCGCGCGCCGTCGAAGACCGGGGTCGCGACGTTCGTACGCGGGGCGACCTGGTCGGCGCCGATGCGCTGCAGGCTCTGCGCCCACTGCTCGCTGAGACCGGAGACGTCCCAGCCCTGGCTGGCGAGCCAGCCGAGGTGGATCTCCAGGACCTGACCCGGGTTCATTCGGGACGGGACACCCAGCGGGTTGAGGATGATGTCGACGGGCGTGCCGTCCTCAAGGAAGGGCATGTCCTCGATCGGGAGGATCTTGGAGATGACGCCCTTGTTTCCGTGCCGACCGGCGAGCTTGTCACCGTCCGTGATCTTGCGCTTCTGCGCCACGTAGACACGAACCAGCTGGTTCACGCCCGGCGGCAGCTCGTCGCCCTCTTCACGGTCGAAGACGCGTACGCCGATGACCTTGCCGATCTCACCGTGCGGCACCTTCAGCGAGGTGTCGCGCACCTCGCGCGCCTTCTCACCGAAGATCGCGCGGAGCAGGCGCTCCTCCGGCGTCAGCTCGGTCTCACCCTTGGGCGTGACCTTGCCGACGAGGATGTCGCCGGCGACGACCTCGGCACCGATACGGATGATGCCGCGCTCGTCGAGGTCGGCGAGGACCTCCTCGGAGACGTTCGGGATGTCCCGGGTGATCTCCTCCGGGCCGAGCTTGGTGTCACGGGCGTCGACCTCGTGCTCCTCGATGTGGATCGAGGAGAGGACGTCGTCCTGCACGAGGCGCTGCGACAGGATGATCGCGTCCTCGTAGTTGTGACCCTCCCACGGCATGAACGCCACGAGCAGGTTCTTGCCGAGGGCCATCTCGCCCTCTTCGGTCGCGGGACCGTCGGCCAGGACCTGGCCCTCGATCACGCGGGCGCCCTCGTCGACGACAACCTTCTGGTTGACGGAGGTGCCCTGGTTCGACCGGGAGAACTTGGCGATGCGGTACGTGGTGTACGTGCCGTCGTCGTTGGTGACCGTGACGTAGTCCGCGGAGACCTCCTGGACCACACCCGCCTTCTCGGCCTTGATCACGTCACCGGCGTCGACCGCACAGCGGTACTCCATGCCGGTGCCGACGAGGGGGGCCTCGGCGGTGATCAGCGGCACGGCCTGACGCATCATGTTCGCGCCCATGAGGGCACGGTTGGCGTCGTCGTGCTCGAGGAACGGGATCATCGCGGTCGCGACCGACACCATCTGGCGCGGCGAGACGTCCATGTAGTCGACGTCGTCACCGGGGATGTAGTCGATCTCGCCGCCACGACGGCGGACCAGGACGCGCGACTCGGTGAAGCGCATGTCCTCACCAAGCACGGCGTTGGCCTGGGCGATCACGAAGCGGTCTTCTTCGTCGGCCGTCAGGTAGTCGACGTCGTCGGTGACGACGCCCTCGACGACCTTGCGGTACGGCGTCTCGACGAAGCCGAACGCGTTGACGCGGCCGTACGAGGCGAGCGAACCGATCAGACCGATGTTCGGGCCTTCAGGGGTCTCAATCGGGCACATGCGGCCGTAGTGAGACGGGTGCACGTCACGGACCTCGAAGCCGGCCCGCTCACGGGAGAGACCACCCGGGCCAAGCGCCGACAGACGGCGCTTGTGGGTGAGACCCGACAGCGGGTTGTTCTGGTCCATGAACTGCGACAGCTGGCTGGTGCCGAAGAACTCCTTGATGGAGGCGACGACCGGCCGGATGTTGATCAGGGTCTGCGGCGTGATCGCCTCGACGTCCTGAGTCGTCATGCGCTCGCGGACGACGCGCTCCATACGAGCCAGACCCGTGCGGACCTGGTTCTGGATGAGCTCGCCGACGTTGCGCAGACGACGGTTGCCGAAGTGGTCGATGTCGTCGGTCTCGACGACGATCGACGTGCCGCTGTCGCCAACGGTCTCGGCCTCACCGGCGTGCAGCTTCACCAGGTACTTGATCGAGGCGATGATGTCCTCGACCGTGAGGATGCCCGCGTCGAGCGGAGCGTCCGCACCCAGCTTCTTGTTCACCTTGTAGCGGCCGACCTTCGCGAGGTCGTAGCGCTTCGGGTTGAAGTAGAGGTTCTCAAGAAGCGTCTGGGCGGCCTCACGGGTCGGCGGCTCGCCCGGACGCAGCTTGCGGTAGATGTCGAGCAGCGCGTCGTCCTGGCCCTGGGTGTGGTCCTTCTCCAGGGTGGCGCGCATGGACTCGTACTCGCCGAACTCCTCGAGGATCTGCTCGGTCGTCCAACCGAGAGCCTTGAGCAGAACGGTGACCGACTGCTTGCGCTTGCGGTCGATGCGCACACCGACCATGTCGCGCTTGTCGATCTCCATCTCCAGCCAGGCACCCCGGGACGGGATGATCTTGGCGGAGAAGATGTCCTTGTCGGACGTCTTGTCGATCGAGGAATCGAAGTAAACGCCGGGCGAACGGACCAGCTGCGACACGACGACACGCTCGGTGCCGTTGATGACGAAGGTGCCCTTGTTCGTCATGAGCGGGAAGTCGCCCATGAAGACCGTCTGGGACTTGATCTCGCCGGTCTCGTTGTTGGTGAACTCAGCCGTGACGAAGAGCGGGGCGGCGAACGTGAAGTCGCGCTCCTTGCACTCGTCGATGGAGTTCTTCGGAGGCTCAAAACGGTGGTCGCGGAACGTCAGCGACATCGACCCAGAGAAGTCCTCGATCGGAGAAATCTCCTCGAAGATCTCTTCCAGACCGGACTTGGTGGGGACGTCCTGTCCGCTGTCCAGAGCCGCCTCGACACGAGCCTTCCACGCTTCATTGCCGAGCAGCCAGTCAAAGCTCTCGGTCTGCAGCGCAAGAAGGTTCGGAACCTCGAGGGGCTCCTTGATCTTTGCAAAGGAGATGCGCAGCGGGGCGGTGCTGGCGCCGTTGTTCGTATTCGCGGTCGAGGCAGTGCGCGAGGCGGCCAAGAGGGGGTCCTTCCGAGGGCTCGGACTCACTACGCGCGTACCGGTCCCAGGCTGGACACAGAGACAGAAATCCCAGGTCAGGGAAGATCTGATCCACAATGCTCAAGCATGGGCATGCCCCTGGTGACGGGCAGGAGGCAGCTAACAGGCAGCGCAAAGGGTCAGTGTAGCCACTAGGCCCACTGATGTCCAGTGCGGGTTCTGGGAGACCCTCGTTGTTCTCAACCCCTGCTGCAAGCCACGCCCTCGATGCACATCGATACTGCCCTCTTCGCCGCCGATCCATGCCTCGGATGCGGATCGTTGTGACGACGCGTCCTGAGAATTGCGCGCTGCGTGCGGTTCGTCAAGGCCCCCCTGCCCAGACTTGGCTCTCAGGGCGTCACCGTCACGGCTGTCCCGAGGCACAACGAAGATCACCATACTCGTCGCGACGGACAGCGCAAGGCAGCCGTAGGGGTGCGCCGGGGAACGCCGAAGGGCGACCACCCAGATGGGTGATCGCCCTTGGCAAGCGCCGCCTGAACGGCGCTCAAAAGGAGTCAGACGACTCGCGAGGTTACTTGACCTCGACGGAGGCGCCGGCAGCCTTGAGGGACTCGGCAGCCTTCTCGGCGGCCTCCTTGGCGACCTTCTCGAGGACCGGCTTCGGGGTGCCGTCGACGAGGTCCTTGGCCTCCTTGAGACCCAGCGAGGTCAGCTCACGCACGACCTTGATGACCTGGATCTTCTTCTCGCCGGCGCCGGTGAGGATGACGTCGAACTCGTCCTGCTCCTCGGCGACCTCGGCAACGGCGCCCGGGCCGGCGGGGCCGGCAACGGCGACCGCGGCGGCGGCGGTGACGTCGAACTTCTCCTCGAACGCCGACACGAAGGCGGCGAGGTCGATGAGGGTCATGTCCTCGAACTGGGCGAGCAGGTCTTCCTGGCTGAGCTTCGCCATGATGGGCGATCCTTCCACTAATTCGGCTGGTGCCGGGTGTGTATGTAGGCGGGCGTACGTTGGGCCCGCTGCGACCGCCGCCCTAGCGGGCGTCGATCAATGCGCGAGCCGAATTACTCGGCACCGCCCTGCTCGGCCTGCTTGGCACGGAGCGCGTCCACGGTGCGGACGAGCTTCGAGGGGAGCGCCTGGAAGACCTGAGCAGCCTGAGTCTGCTTGCCCTTCATGGCGCCCGCCAGCTTGGCGAGCAGAACCTCGCGGGACTCGAGGTCCGCGAGCTTCTTGATCTCATCAGCGGTCAGCGCCTTACCGTCAAGGACACCGCCCTTGATGATGAGGTCGGGGTTGTCCTTGGCGAAGTCACGAAGACCCTTCGCCGACTCCACCGGGTCACCGGTGACGAAGGCAACTGCCGTCGGACCGTTGAACTGGTCGTCGAGCGAGGTGATCCCGGCCGCGTTGGCCGCGATCTTGGTCAGCGTGTTCTTCACCACGGCGTACTCGGAGTTCTCACCGAGCGAACGGCGCAGCTGCTTGAGCTGGGCCACGGTGAGACCCCGGTACTCGGTCAGCACGGCGGCGTTCGAGCTGCGGAACTTGTCCGTGAGCTCGGCTACCGCGGCAGCCTTGTCGGGCGTCGGCATAGAGCGTCGGCCTCCTTCCGGGTGATGAGGACCGCTCAGAAGGGGCTGACAAAACAAAACGCCCCGGCGCGGGCGCCGGGGCATGAGCTCGACCTGACGGAATCCCGTCCGGGAGCACTCACTTCCAGTCACCTGCGCGGGTCGTCCGCAGTTTCAGCGGATCCTTCGGCCACCGCACTCTCTTGCGAGCGCACGGCAACGACCAGCGGTCTTTGGCTTCTGTGGAAGAGTACGCGAACGGGTTCGCGTCAAGCAAATCGGTCGGAACCCAGGTCGGAACCCAGGTCAGAAGCCGCTGTCGGCTCCGGCGCCGGCACTGTCCTTGCCGAGGTCGCCGAGCTCCTTGAACAACTCCATCAGATCGAAGGTCTGCCCGGCCGGCGGCGCGGTCACCTTGGCGGCGGCGCCGTAGTCGGAGAACTTCTGCGAGGTCTTCATCGTGCCCTCGGGGCTCTTCACGTCGATGTCCATGCGGACGGGGTAGTCGTCCTCGTTGACCCAGACCTCGGTGTCGTACCCCTTGATCCCGGACTTCTCGATGTTCTTGAAGAGCTCGTCGCGCTCACCCTTGCCGAGCACATCGTCGAGCCCCTTGTTGCTCTCCATCATTTCCTTGACGGTGAGCCGGCCCTTGTAGCGCTGGGTCTGTACGCCGTCGACCTTCGCGGGGCCGACGTGCTTCAGGTTCGGCGAGTCCAGGAGCAGCGCGAGCTGCTGCGCCGGGTCCTGGTTCATGCTGTCCAGGCCGCCGGTCATCTGCTTCGCGAGGGCGGGGTCACCGGCCTGCTCGGCGATGGCGTTGAGGTCCATCTTCACCCAGCGCTTGCCGTCCATGCCCATGCCCTTGGCCGCGGCCGCGGCCGCGCCCATGTCCATGTACATGACGTTGTCGCGCCAGAGCATCCGGACCTTCTCCGGAGCCTCGGGGTCGCCCTTCGTGAGCGCGGAGCCCGTCATCGTCATATCCATGACGGTCGGGTCCCAGCCCATGACGCCGGACATCTTCATCGTGCCGCCGCCGTCCATCTTCGACGGCATCGACATCGTCATCTCGACCTTGGCCGACTTCGCCTTCGCGGTCTTCTCGTACGCCGCCGTGATGACCTCGGTCACCTGCGACCGGGACTGGGTCTCCCCCGAGCCCGCCCCCTTGGTCTTCTTGCCGCTGTCGGAGCCCTGGCAGGCCACCGCGCCGGTACAGAGCAGCGCGGTGGCGAGCACGGCGCCCGCCACTCTCTTACGTCCCTTGTCCCCACGTACGGAAACAACAGTCATGACCCCACCCCTAGGAACACATGAACGACATATTTCGTGGCGAGACTACCCGACCTCCGAGGTCAGGCCTGCGGCTGCTGGTTCATGAGGTCCTTGAAGCTCACCGTGTCCGAGGCCGGGGGCTTCTCGACGGTGACCGGGGTGCCGTAGTCGCTGTAGTAGACCGTCTGAGAGAAGGAGCCGGTCTTCATGTCGGCCTTCTCGGTCTTCTTGACCAGCAGGTCGTCGTCGTTGACCCAGATGTCGATCGTCTCGGTGCTCATGCCGGCCTGGCTGAACTGCTTCTTCAGCTCGGCCAGTTGCCCCGCGTCGAGGTCCGCGTTCTTGCCGGTGAAGTCGGCGACGTCGACCTCTCCGGAGTAGTGCGTCGCCTTCGTGCCGCGCACCGTCTCCTCGCCCACCCGCTTCACGTCGCCGGAGGCGAGCAGCATCTTGACCGACTGGTTCGGGGTGGTGTTCTGCATCTGGTCCTTGAAGGCGTCACCGGCGGCGCCGCCCATCTCGGCCAGCGTGGCGTAGTCGTACTCGATCCAGTGCTTGCCGCCGCCCGCCTGGGAGGCGAACTCGTCGCCCATGTTCGCGTAGAAGCCGGTCTTCAGATAGCGGTAGTCGATCTCCGACTGCCCCATCTGCTTCATCTGCTCGGCCTGGGTGCCGCCCGTGAGGGTCGCCGTGACGTTGCCGGTGATGCCGTCCGACCAGGCCATGGCGCCGTCCATGTCCATGGACATCTGGGTGCCCATCACCGTCTTGCCCTCGACCTTGGCCGAGTCGGCGTTGTCGGTCTTGTTCTCGATGGTGCGCAGGGCGGCTATCGGACTGAGGGCCGGCGAGCCCTTGCCCTTGCCTTCGCTTCCACCACCCCCGGAACCGCCGGAGGAGCCACAGGCCGCGACCCCGGTCAGCGCGGCAGCCACCGCGATCGAGAGACCCGCACGTCGCATGGTCGTGCTGTTCATGCCGTCCCACCCCTTGTACTCGTGTGAAGCCTGCACGCTAGCGCAGTCCTCTGACAGCTCTGACAGGGATGCGCTAATACGAGGACGGGCCCCGCACCTCGAAAGGTTGCGGGGCCCGTCCACAGAACGCGTACGCGACGCGGCTGCCGTCAGTTTCAGACGGCGGCCGGGTCCTCCTCGACGAGGAGGTTGCGAGTGCGGTTGCTGTCCAGCGGAATGCCGGGGCCCATCGTGGTGGTGAGGGCGGCCTTCTTGATGTAGCGACCCTTGGCGGCCGACGGCTTCAGACGGAGGATCTCCTCCAGGGCCGCGGCGTAGTTCTCCACCAGCTTGGTGTCGTCGAAGGACACCTTGCCGATGATGAAGTGCAGGTTCGAGTGCTTGTCGACGCGGAACTCGATCTTGCCGCCCTTGATGTCGTTGACAGCCTTCACGACGTCGGGGGTGACGGTGCCGGTCTTCGGGTTCGGCATCAGACCACGCGGACCGAGCACGCGGCCGAGGCGGCCGACCTTGCCCATGAGGTCCGGGGTGGCGACGACGGCGTCGAAGTCCAGGCGGCCCTTCGCGACCTCGTCGATGAGCTCGTCGGCGCCGACGATGTCGGCCCCAGCGGCTTCCGCGGCCGCAGCACGGTCACCGGTCGCGAAGACCAGGACCCGGGCGGTCTTGCCGGTGCCGTGCGGGAGGTTCACGGTGCCACGGACCATCTGGTCGGCCTTGCGCGGGTCGACGCCCAGACGCATGGCGACCTCGACGGTGCCGTCGAACTTGGTCGCGGAGGTCTCCTTGGCGAGACGGACGGCCTCGAGCGGGGCGTAGAGCTTCTCCCGGTCGATCTTGGCGTCCGCAGCGCGGAGAGTCTTGCTGCGCTTCACTTCTGCTCCTGGTGGTTCAGGTATGGAGTCGTGGTGCGGACCAGCGCTTGGCCCTACCACTGAGAAAGGTCAGACGGGGGAGGTTCTCAGCCCTCGACCGTGATGCCCATGGAGCGGGCGGTGCCGGCGATGATCTTCGACGCGGCGTTCAGGTCGTTGGCGTTGAGGTCTTCCATCTTGGTGGTGGCGATCTCGCGGACCTGCGCCTCGGTGATCTTGGCGACCTTGGTCTTGTGCGGCTCGCCGGAGCCCTTCTCGACACCCGCGGCCTTGAGGATCATCTTGGCGGCCGGCGGAGTCTTGGTCACGAAGGTGAAGGAACGGTCTTCGTAGACCGTGATCTCCACCGGGATGACCCAGCCACGCTGCGACTCGGTCGCGGCGTTGTAGGCCTTGCAGAACTCCATGATGTTGACGCCGTGCTGGCCCAGCGCGGGGCCGACCGGCGGAGCCGGGTTGGCGGCGCCGGCCTGGATCTGGAGCTTGATGAGCCCCGTGACCTTCTTCTTCTTGGGAGGCATTGCTCTCTCCGGGTCCTAGTGAGAGTTTTCAGCCACCGTCCGGTCATCCGGATGGAGGCATACCGCACAACGATAACGGGTATAGTCGCGCAGCTAAAAACCGAGCAGGTCAGACGGGCTTTGGCAGCCCGTCTGACCTGGTCGGAAGCGTGTGTTCCAGAGGAAGCCGAGAAGGCTAGTTCTTCTGGATCTGGTCGAAGCTGAGCTCGACCGGGGTCTCGCGGCCGAAGATCTCGACGAGGCCCTTGACCTTCTTCGAGTCGGCGTTGATCTCGTTGATCGTGGCCTGCAGCGTCGCGAACGGGCCGTCGGTGACGGTGACCGAGTCGCCCACCTCGAAGTCCAGGACCTGGACCTCGACCTTGCGCTGCGGAGCGGGCTTGCCCTCGGCCTCTGCGGCCTCGCGGGCGGCCTTCTCCTCGGCCTCCGGGGCGAGCATCTTGACGATCTCGTCCAGGGTCAGCGGGTACGGGTCGTAGGCGTTGCCCACGAAGCCGGTGACGCCGGGGGTGTTGCGGACGACGCCCCAGGACTCGTTCGTCAGGTCCATGCGCACAAGGACGTAGCCGGGGAGCTTGTTCTGACGGATCGTCTTGCGCTCGCCGTTCTTGATCTGCGCGACCTCTTCCTGCGGCACCTCGGCCTGGAAGATGAAGTCCTCGACGTTCAGCGAGACGGCACGCTGCTCGAGGTTGGTCTTCACGCGGTTCTCGTAACCGGCGTACGTGTGGATGACGTACCACTCGCCGGGGAGGGTGCGGAGCTCTTCGCGCAGGGCGACGATCGGGTCGACCGGCTCGGCCTCCTCCTCGTCCTCGACGGACTCGGCGGCTTCGTCGGCCTCTTCGGTCTCGTCCTCGGCGACGGCCTCGTCGGCTTCGGCGACCTCGGCGTCGGCTTCGTCACCGGGCTCGGTCTCGACGTGCACGGCTGCCTCTTCGGCGGCTACGCCCGCAGCGGCGTCGGCAGCCTCGGCCTGGTCCGGGTCCTCGGCGTCCGCCGCCTCGACGATGTCGAGCTGGTCCTCCACGGACTCCGCCGACTCGATGGCGTCGTTCAGGTTCGGGTCAGACACGGTGGCTGCTTCTTCCTGGATACAAGGGGTGGAACACGCGAATAGGGGCGCCGGGAACGGCGCCCTTCGCTTTCGGCTCAGCCGAAGATGTACTTGACGGCGTGGTTGAAGCCATAGTCAATCACGGTCACGAGGCCAATCATGATGACCACGAAGACGATCACTACGCTGGTGTACGTCGTGAGCTGACTGCGAGTCGGCCAGACGACCTTGCGGAGCTCCGCGACGATCTGGCGGTAGAAGAGCGCGAGACGGCCGAAGGGGCCCTTCTTGCCGCGCTTGCCGCCCTTGCGGGCCTTCTTCTTGGACTCCGGCGCCTCGTCCTGGGCATCAGGCATGTCGATGGAGCCCACGGCGTCCGTCACTCGTCCTCACCTGATTCCGGGTCGTGGCCGTGCCGCGCCCGGTATGAGCCGCACGGCGGTGCAATGCAGTACGTACATGCGCACACATCCTGGCGAGAGGTGTGTGTAGCAGGGCCGGAGGGACTTGAACCCCCAACCGCTGGTTTTGGAGACCAGTGCTCTACCAATTGAGCTACGACCCTTTGATTTCCCCCAACCTACCGCATCCGTCCCGGTGCACAGAGTGCGTTGAGAGGGCGCGGCCGGTGAGGGCCAACGAGCAGTGAGTGTACGTGCTCAGCGGCGCTCCGTCGAACAGCTTCAGATCCGGTGGTCATGGAAACGGGCGTGCCGGGGCCGTTTCGGGTCTGGAACGATGGGGTCATGAGCGCTGCCACTTCTCCCACCGAGCGCCGGGTCTCCGCCCGCATCGGCGCGATCTCCGAGTCCGCGACCCTCGCCGTGGACGCCAAGGCGAAGGCCCTCAAGGCCGCCGGGCGTCCGGTGATCGGCTTTGGCGCGGGTGAGCCCGACTTCCCGACGCCCGACTACATCGTCGAAGCCGCCATCGAGGCCTGCAAGAACCCGAAGTACCACCGCTACACGCCTGCGGGCGGGCTTCCCGAGCTCAAGGCCGCGATCGCCGCGAAGACGCTGCGCGACTCCGGGTACGAGCCCGAGGTCTCCCAGATTCTGGTGACGAACGGCGGCAAGCAGGCCATCTACGAAGCGTTCGCCGCGATCCTCGACCCGGGCGACGAGGTCATCGTCCCGGCTCCGTACTGGACGACGTACCCGGAGTCGATCCGCCTCGCGGGCGGTGTGCCGGTCGAGGTCGTCGCCGACGAGACCACCGGCTACCGCGTCTCGGTGGAGCAGCTCGAGGCCGCCCGCACGGAGCGCACGAAGGTCGTGCTCTTCGTGTCGCCGTCCAACCCGACGGGCGCCGTCTACAGCGAGGCCGACGCCGAGGCGATCGGCCGCTGGGCCGTCGAGCACGGCCTGTGGGTCCTCACGGACGAGATCTACGAACACCTCGTCTACGGAGACGCGAAGTTCACGTCCCTGCCGGCGCTCCTGCCCGAGCTGCGCGACAAGTGCATCGTGGTCAACGGCGTGGCCAAGACGTATGCGATGACCGGCTGGCGGGTGGGCTGGATCATCGGCCCCAAGGATGTCGTGAAGGCCGCGACGAACCTCCAGTCGCACGCCACATCGAACGTCTCCAATGTCGCGCAGGTGGCCGCCATCGCCGCCGTCTCCGGTGATCTGACCGCCGTGGAGAAGATGCGCGAGGCCTTCGACCGGCGCCGCAAGACCATCGTGCGGATGCTGAACGAGATCGACGGCGTGTTCTGCCCGGAGCCCGAGGGCGCCTTCTACGCGTACCCCTCGGTGAAGGCCCTCATCGGCAAGGAGATCCGCGGCAAGCGCCCGCAGAACTCCGTCGAGCTTGCCGCGCTGATCCTGGAGGAGTCCGAGGTCGCGGTCGTTCCGGGCGAGGCCTTCGGGACGCCGGGCTACCTGCGTCTTTCGTACGCCCTGGGCGACGAGGACCTCGTCGAGGGCGTCTCGCGGATCCAGAAGCTGCTGGCCGAGGCCCGCGACTAGGGCCGCCGGTTTTCGCGCTCCACGCGCGCGTGCGGGCCGTCTCCCCTCTCCGGGGAGGCGGCCCGTTTCTTCGTTCGGGGAAGGTCCCGAAGGTGGAAAGACGCTACCGGGACGCCATGTGCGTACGGCAAGATCCTTGGATGGAGCGTGTACGAGACGTAAGAGAGCTGCCGAAGGCCCATCTGCATCTGCACTTCACCGGGTCGATGCGGCCCACGACCCTGCTCGAACTCGCCGACAAGTACGGGGTGCGGCTCCCGGAGGCGCTGACCGGCGCCGAGCCGCCGAAGCTCCGGGCGACCGACGAGCGCGGCTGGTTCCGCTTCCAGCGGCTCTATGACGCCGCCCGCTCCTGTCTGCGCGAGCCCGAGGACATCCAGCGCCTTGTGCGGGAGGCCGCCGAGGAGGATCTGCGGGACGGGTCGGGGTGGCTGGAGATCCAGGTCGACCCGACGTCGTACGCGCCGCGGCTCGGTGGGCTCATCCCGGCCCTGGAAATCATCCTGGACGCCGTCGAGAGCGCCTCGCGGGAGACCGGCCTCGGAATGCGCCTGCTGGTCGCCGCGAACCGCATGAAGCACCCGCTGGACGCCCGCACGCTGGCGCGGCTCGCGGTGCGCTACGCGGACCGGGGCATCGTCGGCTTCGGGCTCTCGAACGACGAACGCCGGGGCATGGCGCGGGACTTCGACCGGGCCTTCTCGATCGCGCGCGACGGCGGGCTGCTCGCGGCGCCGCACGGCGGTGAGCTGACCGGGCCCGCGTCGGTGCGGGACTGCCTTGACGACCTGCACGCGGCGCGGATCGGGCACGGGGTGCGGGCCGCCGAGGACCCGCGGCTCCTGAAGCGGCTCGCGGACCGGGGCGTGACGTGCGAGGTCTGCCCGGCGTCGAACGTCGCGCTCGGCGTCTACGAGAAACCCGAGGACGTGCCGCTGCGGACGTTGTTCGACGCCGGGGTGCCGATGGCGCTCGGGGCCGACGACCCGCTGCTCTTCGGCTCGCGGCTCGCCGCCCAGTACGAGATCGCGCGGAGGCACCACGACTTCTCGGACGCCGAGCTCGCCGAACTGGCCCGGCAGTCGGTCCGCGGCTCGGCGGCCCCAGTAGACGTACAGCAGAAGCTGCTGTCCGGGATCGACGAGTGGCTCAGCGGCTGATGCCCGCCAGGAGGGTGCGGGCGAGGGCGGCCGCGAACTCGTCGACGGGCTGCGGGGGCCGCTTGGCGACCGTGGAGTCGTAGGCGAAGGCTCGCTGGGCGCAGGCGCCCAGGAGCAGTGAGGCGGCGGCGAACGTGTCGGCCCCCGGGTCGATGCGGCCGGCGTCGCGTTCGGCGCGGAGATAGGCGTCCAGGGCCTCGATGGGCATGTGCGGGCCCGTGCCCATCTCCCGCATGGAGTCCTCGTGGCGGCGCTTGAGCTTGGTCTCGGCGTAGAGGGACGCGGCGATCGGGAAGCTCTCGGCGTAGAAGTGGCTGGCCAGGCGGGCGATCTCGGCGAGGTTCTCCTCCACCGGGCGCTCCCCCGGGTCCTCGGCGAGGCGGTGGAGCAGCGGGCCAAGGCGAGGCAGCCGCTCCTGGAGGACGCCCACGAACAGCTCTTCCTTGCTGGCGAAGTGCTTGTAGAGCGCCGCTTCGGAGCAGCCCGCCGCCTTGGCGATCTCCTTGGTGGTGGCACGGGAGAGGCCGACGGTGAGCATGAGTTCATGGGCCGCGTCGAGGATGCGGGCCCGGGTGGGCTTCAGCTGCATGCGCCGTCCAAGCAAGCTTGACGAAGAGGTGAGTGGATACTCACTCTAGGGGTGAGTGAACACTTACCCACCTGGGGAGGGTACGCAATGAAGCTCACGGTGTTCGGTGCGACCGGCGGTGTCGGCGGAGAGATCGTCCGGCAGGCGCTCGCCAAGGGGCACGAGGTCACGGCCGTCGTCCGTGATCCCGCGCGGCTGTCGGCGACGGGAGCCGGCCTGGAAGTCTTCCGGGCCGACCTGAAGGATCCGGAGTCGCTGCGGGGCGCGGTGGCGGGACGGGACGCGGTGCTCTCGGGGCTCGGGGCCCGCAAGAAGGCGGACGCGGGGATCGCGGCCGAGCTCACGCGGTCGGTGGTGCACGCCATGGAGGCCGAGGGGGTGCGCAGGCTGGTGGTGGTCAGCGCGGCGCCGGTCGGCCCGCCGCCCGAGCGTCAGCCGCCGGCCGACCGGATCGCGGGGGTGCTGGTCAGCCGGATCTTGAAGAGCGTCTACGACGATCTGCGGGCCATGGAGGCCGAGCTGGCGCGCAGCGCGACGGACTGGACGTCCGTGCGTCCGCCGCGGCTGCAGGACAAGTCGGCGACGGGCGTCTACCGCCGGGTGGTCGGGGGCACTCCGGTCAGCGCCCGGTTCATGGGAAGGGCCGATGTGGCGCACGCGATGCTGGCGGCGATCGACGACCTGGCGACGGTGAAGCAGGGCGTGGGCGTCGCCTACTAGTGACCGCCCAGTGGCCAACCGCCTTCTACGTAGAGGGCGCCTACAGGCTGACGCCCACGGTCACCGGCTCATTGACCAGCGTGACCCCGAAGGCGTCCCGCACCCCGGCGACGACCTCGCGGGCGAGGGCCAAGAGGTCCTCCGTGGTCGCGCCGCCGCGGTTGGTGAGCGCGAGGGTGTGCTTGGTGGAGATGCGGGCCCGGCCTTCGCCGTAGCCCTTGGTGAAGCCCGCCTTGTCGATCAGCCAGGCGGCGGAGGTCTTCACACTGCCGTCGTCCGTCGGGAAGGCGGGAGGCGCGACATCCGGGCCGAGGCGGTCGGCCACGCGTGCGTGGAAGGCGGTGAACTCGTCCTCGGTGAGGATCGGATTGGTGAAGAACGACCCGGCGGACCAGCTGTCGTGGTCCTCGGGGTCGAGCACCATGCCCTTGCCCGCGCGCAGCTTCAGGACGGTCTCACGGGCGACCGCCGCCGGGACCCGGTCGCCCGCCTGCACGCCGAGCGTGCGGGCCGTCTCCGGGTACTTGATCGGCGCGCTCATCCCCTGGGCGTCCTCCAAGGAGAAGCGCACCCGCAGGACCACGAAGCGGTCGGGATGGGCCTTGAAACGACTGTGGCGGTACGAGAAGTCGCACTCGGCGTTCGCGATGGTGACCGTCTCGTGGGTCTTCCTGTCGTAAGCGATCACCTCGGTGATCGTCGAGGAGACTTCCTGGCCGTACGCCCCCACGTTCTGGATCGGCGTCGCGCCTGCCGAGCCGGGGATCCCGGCGAGGCACTCGATGCCCGCGAGCCCGGCCTCCACGGCGCGGGCGACGGCGTCGGTCCACACCTCACCGGCGGCCAGCTCCAGCTTCGTACCGTCGAGCTCGAAGCCCTTCGTGGCGATGCGCAGCGCCGTGCCGTCGAAGCCCTTGTCCCCGATGACGAGGTTCGAGCCGCCGCCGATGAGCAGCAGCGGGGTCGCGGAGTCATCGGCCTCGCGGACGGCGGCGATCACCTCGGCGTCGGTCGTCGCGGTGATCAGACGGGTCGCGGGACCGCCGAGCCGGAAGGTGGTCAGCGGGGCGAGGGGGGCATCGTGGAGTTCCTGCACGTGCTCAAGAGTACGGTCCGTGGCCCCGCCGCTCGGGCGGGGCCACGGACCGTGGGAGTGAGGCGGGCCGGAGCCGGTTCAGACGCCGGCCGGAGTGCGCTCCTCGGCCGCGGCCTGTACGGCGTCGGCCGGCTTCCCGGTCACGGTCCGCCCCGGGAGCAGCGCGGCCGCCACCGCGCCGACGCCGACCAAGGCGGCGCCGACCCACAGCGCGGGCCCGAGGCCGTCCACGAAGCGCTGGGCGGACTCGTAGCCGCCCTGGGCGGAGAAGACCGCGGCGAGGATCGCGATGCCGAGGGCGCCGCCGACCTCACGCAGGGCGTTGTTGGCGCCGGACGCGATGCCCTGCTCGGACGGGCGGACGCTGGACATCACCAGGTTCGCGGCGGGGGCGAAGTACAGCGCCATGCCGACCCCGCTGATGATCAGGGCGGGCAGTTGGGCGGCGTACGACATGTCGGGCTCCACGATGACCGCGAACCAGGCGAGGCCGATGGCCTGGAGCGCGAGGCCGGCGGTGACGACGGGGCGGCCACCGAACCGGTCCGCGAGATAGGCCGCGATGGGAGAGACGATCATCGGCATACCGGTCCAGGGGAGCATCCGCAGGCCCGCCTCGGTGGGCGAGTAGCCGACGACGTTCTGCAGGAACTGGCTGAGCAGGAAGATCGAGCCGAACATCCCGACGAACATCAGCAGGCTCGCGGCGTTGATCGCGGAGAAGGCACGACTACGGAAGAGCCGCATGGGCAGCATCGGGTTCTCGCTGCGGATGCCGTGGCGCACGAAGAGGGCGAGGAGCGCGCCGCCGCCGATCAGACCGGCGAGGACGGTCGCACTGGTCCAGCCGTCGATGTTGCCGCGGATGAGCGCGTACACGATCCCGAAGAGCCCGCCGCTGGCCAGCAGCGTTCCGGTGATGTCGAGCGGCGCTCCGGTGCCGTACGACTCGGAGAGGCGCAGCCGGGCCAGCGGCAGCACCGCGAGGCCGAGCGGGACGTTCAGCCAGAAGATCCACTGCCAGGACACGTGCTCGGTGAGGCTGCCGCCGATGAGCGGACCGCTGGCGACCGCGAGGCCGTTGACGGCGCCCCATATGCCGTACGCCATCCCGCGCTTGGCCACCGGCACGGCCGCCGTCAGGAGGGTCAGCGTCAGCGGCATCATGATCGCGGCGCCGACGCCCTGGACCGCGCGGGCGGCGATCAGCGCATCGATGCCGGGCGCGAGGGCCGCGGCGGCGGAGGCTCCGGTGAAGACCGCGAGGCCGGCGATGAAGAGCCTGCGGCGCCCGAAGCGGTCGCCCAGGGCCGCGCCGAACATCAGCAGCACGGCGAAGGTGAGGGTGTAGGCGCTCACCGTCCATTCGAGGTCGTGCAGCGCTCCCCCGAAGTCCTCGCGGATGGCGGGCAGAGCGGTGGTGACGACGAGATTGTCGAGGGCCGCCATGAATCCGGCGACGCTGGTGATGGCGAGGGTCCAGGCTGCTCCCCCGCGCCGTGCTGTCTGCTGTGACATTGCTTCCCCTGTGGTTAGTTATTGATGACTAACTTCTCTGGGCGCACAAGCACGCCCCCCGCCACGCGCGACTTACTTCTTGGGCTGCGCCGACTCGTAGAAGCCGGTCCACACCCGGTGGTCGGGTCGGAACCCCATCGACACCAGGACGTTGATCAGCATCCCGTAGGCAAGAAATTGGGTCGTCTCGTCGGCATCCGTCCCCAGAGCGAGACGGACCGTGTCGTACATCTTCATCCAGCCGGCCCGCAGCGCCTCGCCGAACTCCCGGTCACCGGACGCCTCCGCGGAGGCCACGGCGACGTACATCTGCATCTGCATGAGCAGCTTGTCCGGGTCGTCGGCGATGAGCGCCTGATAGGCCCCGCCCATGGCATGCAGCGCCTCCTCCCCCTCGAGCCCCTCGGCCGCCTTCCTGAAGACCTCGGTGATCTCCTGGCAGCAGCGCCCGGACGCGGCGAGGAAGATGGCCTGCTTCCCCGGAAAGAGGCGGAAGAGATACGGCTGCGAGACACCCACCCGCTTGGCGATCACCTCGGTGGAAGTGCCGTTGTAGCCACCACGGGCGAACTCGATCATCGCCGCGCGAATGACGCTCTCGCGTCGCTCTTCTGCGCTCATCCTGACCATGTGGCTAAGTTAGTGGCCAATCACTACCTACGTCAAGGGCGGCTCGGCGAGCAAGTCGGCGGGCAAGCGGCGCGCAGGTAGGCCAACAAGTAAGGGGCATCCGCCCATGGCGGATACCCCTTACCCCTTCAAGCCGTACGAGGGTCAGGCGAGCTGGACCACGGCACGGGACATGCCAAGGACCTTCTGGTCCCCGCTCTTCGCGACCAGGTCCACCCGGACCCGGTTGTCGTCCAGCTTCTGGGCGACTTTGCCACTGACCTCGATCAGCGCGCCCTTGTCGTCGTTCGGGACCACGACGGGCTTGGTGAAGCGCACGCCGTACTCGACGACGGCGGCCGGGTCACCCGCCCAGTCCGTCACGACGCGGATCGCCTCGGCCATGGTGAACATGCCGTGCGCGATGACGTCGGGCAGACCGACCTCGACCGCGAACTTCTCGTTCCAGTGGATCGGGTTGAAGTCACCGGAGGCGCCCGCGTACCGCACGAGCGTGGCGCGCGTCACGGGGAAGCTCTGGGCCGGCAGCTCGGTGCCGACCTCGACGCTCTCGTACGAAACCTTCGCCGTCATCGCCTCACACTTCCTCTGCCGCGGGCTCCGCCGCACGCGCGACGAGCTTGGTCCACGCGGTCACGACGTGCTCGCCGGCCTCGTCGTGGACCTCACCGCGGATGTCCAGGATGTCGTTGCCCGCCATGGACTTGATGGCCTCGATGGTCGAGGTGACCGCCAGGCGGTCCCCCGCGCGCACCGGCCGGGTGTACGCGAACTTCTGGTCGCCGTGCACGACGCGGCTGTAGTCGAGCCCCAGCTGCGGGTCCTCGATGACCTGGCCCGCGGCCTTGAAAGTGATCGCAAACACAAAAGTCGGCGGGGCGATCACATCGGAGTGGCCGAAAGCCTTGGCCGCTTCCGCGTCGGTGTACGCGGGATTCGCGTCGCCCACCGCCTCGGCGAACTCACGGATCTTCTCCCGGCCGACCTCATAGGGGTCGGTGGGCGGGTAGGACCGCCCCACGAAGGACTGGTCGAGCGCCATGGACTCGGCACCTCCTGCAGGTTGGGGTAAACGACACGAGGCCGCCCCCAACAATCGGGGACGGCCTCGTGTACGAGCCTGTGTTTAGCGCGTTTCGCGGTGCGCAGTGTGCGCGTTGCAGCGCGGGCAGTGCTTCTTCATCTCAAGACGGTCCGGGTCGTTACGCCGGTTCTTCTTGGTGATGTAGTTCCGCTCCTTGCACTCCACGCAGGCCAGCGTGATCTTCGGGCGGACGTCTGTGGCAGCCACGTGAGTGCTCCTTGACGGACGGGTGGACGGATGAACGCATAAAAGAGTAGCCGATCGGAGGACCGACCCCACAATCGGCTACTACTAGTAGTAGCGGTGACCGGACTTGAACCGGTGACACAGCGATTATGAGCCGCTTGCTCTACCGACTGAGCTACACCGCTGCGATGCCGGGTCCCCCCGCCCGAAGGCGAGGATCAATCGACATCAGAGCCCCAATGCGGAATCGAACCGCAGACCTTCTCCTTACCATGGAGACGCTCTACCGACTGAGCTATTGGGGCGAGCGATGAAGACATTACACGGTTGGTCGCCGATCGCCCAAATCCGTTTCGCCAGGGCTGTCCGGGGGCATCGGGAAGGCCGCCTCAGCCGTCTCACCACGTCACTTCAGCGCCTCTCGGAACACCCGTGGAACGCCTCGCACCACACCGGTACGACTATTGCGCTCCTCCTCGAAGAGGGCCGGTCGTCGTCCTAGGCTCGACCCACGCTGCGTGATCTTGGACGTCCTGATCGGGTACGCCGTGCCGCCAGGACCGCAGCCGCCCCCGAACCTCAGGAGCGCGATGCCCGACAGCCAGCCGCAGCCCCACTCCTCCGGCTCGTCCGGTTCCGGCTCCTCCGGTGACGACGCCCCCGACAGCACGGCGCTGCTGCTCTGCGGCGCCCGGCTGACCGACGGCCGGACCGTGGACGTGCGGCTCGGCTCCGGGCGCATCGAAGCGGTCGGCACGGCGGGCAGCCTCACCGCGCACGCCGCGCGGGTGGACCTCGGCGGCTATCTCCTGCTCCCGGCGGCCGCCGAGCCGCACGCGCACAGCGACACCGCGCTGTCGGCGGACGCGGAAGGACCGGTCTCGTACGACCTCCCGGACGTCCAGCGGCGGGCCACCGAAGCGGCCCTGCTGCAGCTCGGGCACGGCGCGACGGCGCTGCGCTCGCATGTGCGGATCGGCGACGTGCAGGGGCTCACGCCGATGGAGGCGGTGCTCCAGGCCCGGCGTTCGCTGCGCGGGCTCGTCGATCTGACGGCCGTGGCCGTGCCCCGGCTGCTGACCGGCGTGGCCGGTGCCGACGGTCTCGCGATGCTGCGGGACGCGGTGAAAATGGGCGCCTCCGTAGTGGGCGGCTGCCCCGATCTGGACCCCGATCCGACGGGGTACGTGGAGGCGGTGCTCGAGGTCGCGGCGGAGCACGGCTGCCCCGTCGACCTGCACACGGACGGCAGCGATCCGGCGCGCCTCGGGCGGCTCGCCGCGATGGCGGGCGGGCTGCGGCCCGGGGTGACGATCGGCCCGTGCGGCGGGCTCGGCCGGCTGCCGTCGGACGTGGCCGCGCGGACCGCCGATCAGCTGGCGGCGGCCGGGGTGACCGTGGTCTGCCTGCCGCAGGGCGGCTGCGGGAGCGTGGACCGGCGCGGCGCGGTCGCCCCGGTGCGGCTGCTGCGGGCCGCGGGGGTGCGGGTGGCCGCCGGCAGCGGGGCCATGCGGGACGTGTCGAACCCGGTGGGGCGCGGCGACCCGCTGGAGGCCGCCTACCTGCTCGCGTCGCGCTGCGGGCTGCGCCCCGAGGACGCGTACGGAGCGGTGAGCGGGGCCGCCAGGTCGGCCATGGGGCTCCCCGAGGTCCGCGTGGAGGCCGGATTCCCCGCCGAACTCCTCGCGGTGCGGGGCGATCACCTCTCGGGCGCGCTGTCGCTCGCGTACAGCCGCATCGTGGTGCACCGGGGGCGCGTGGTGGCGCGGACGAGCGCGGTGCGGGAGTACTGCGATTCGGCTGCCGCCGTGGCCCTCGACCTGCCGCGGCAGGGGCGGGCGAAGAAGGCGGGGCCGGGGCGGCCGAAGGGTGACGAACCGTCCTGAGAGCGCGCGTCCGTTCGGGACGTGACTCCCGCGCGCGGGGCGATCATGCGGGTGCTGCCGTACGGTCGGAGACATGCGCATTGTCATCGCTGGAGGTCATGGTCAGATCGCGCTGCGGCTCGAGCGGTTGCTCGCCGCACGGGGTGACGTGGCGGTCGGGATCGTCCGCAAGGCCGGGCAGGACGCCGACCTGCGGGCGGCGGGTGCCGAAGCGGTCCTGTGCGACCTGGAGTCGGCATCCGTCGAGGAGGTCGCGGGGCATCTGGAAGGCGCCGACGCGGCCGTGTTCGCGGCGGGCGCCGGGCCGGGCAGCGGGGCCGACCGCAAGAACACCGTGGACCGGGACGCGGCCGTGCTGTTCGCGGACGCGGCGGAGCGCGCCGGAGTGCGGCGCTACGTAGTCGTGTCGTCCATGGGCGCGGACCCGGCGCACCAGGGCGACGACATCTTCGACGCCTATCTCCGCGCCAAGGGCGAGGCCGACGCCTACGTACGCGGGCGTGCGGCCCTGGACTGGACGATCCTGCGCCCCGGCATGCTGACGGACGACGCGGGCACCGGTCTGGTCCGTCTGGAGGCATCGACCGGACGCGGGCCCATTCCGCGTGACGATGTGGCCGCGGTGCTCGCCGAGCTCGTCGACTCGTCGGCGACGGCGGGGCTGACGCTGGAGCTGATCAGCGGTTCCACGCCGGTGTCCGTGGCGGTCAAGTCCGTTGCGGGGAACTGAAGTCGGCTTCCGGGGGGGGGGACCCATGACCGCCGAGGTGCCGGCCGCGCAGGAAGCCCTGCTGCGGCAGATGTACGCCGTCTTCAGTACGGATGAGCGCGACGCGTTCATACCGCGCTCACTGGCGCCCGACGTGGACTGGCCGAATCTCCTGGACAACACCCGCGCCCACGGCATCGCGGAGGTCCGGGCCTACTGGGCACGGCAGTTCGCAGTGATGCACCCACTGGTGCACCTGGAACGGCTGCGGCTCGACGACGACGGACGCCGGGTCGTGGCGACCGTGCGGCCCGGGCTGCGGGACGAGACGGGCGACCACTGGGCGCCGAAGACCGTCGAGCATGTCTACAGCTTCCGCGCCGAGGGCCTGGTGAGCCGGATGGACGTACGACAGCCCTGATCGGGCGGCGCTGATCGTCGGCCGTGACCGCGACGGCGGCTCCGGACGCCCTGTGCGGCCGCGTGAGCGCCTCAGAAGAGCGGGAGCTGGCCGGGGAACTCCGGCACCACGTAGCCGTCCAGAGCGGGCTGTGCGGCGCCGAGCTGGGCTTGTCTGCGGGAGCCCGGGCAGGAGATCAGCTCGCCGCTGCCGCGCGGGCCCGGCGGGTCGTGGCGGGCGAACCGGCCTCCGACGACGGCGATTTCACGGCGGCACTCGGGGCAGTTCCTGCGGCGGGACGACATGGCCCCAGCGTACGAAAAGACCCCCTCCGTCTTGCGTTTCCGCAAGATCGGAGAGGGTCTCCTTCGCGTGGCGGCGCCAGGATTCGAACCTGGGAAGGCTGAGCCGGCAGATTTACAGTCTGCTCCCTTTGGCCGCTCGGGCACACCGCCATGTTTGCTGCCTCTGTTCCGCTTGCGCGGCGCTCCGTGGCAACGACGTAAACCATACCTGATGGGCAGGGGTGCTTCGCCACCCGATTGATCAGCGCCCGGGCCGGGGGCGGTGGCTAGGCTTTGCTGGTGCGGCCGGGGACCGAAGGCCGTGCACCAGCTGAGTACGCAGACCCCGATACAAGGAGCCACAGGACATGGCCGACTCCAGTTTCGACATCGTCTCGAAGGTCGAGCGGCAGGAGGTCGACAACGCCCTCAACCAGACCGCCAAGGAGATCTCGCAGCGCTACGACTTCAAGGGCACCGGCGCTTCGATCGCCTGGTCCGACGAGAAGATCCTGATGCGGGCCAACGGCGAGGAGCGGGTCAAGGCGGTCCTCGACATCTTCCAGTCCAAGCTGATCAAGCGTGGGATCTCGCTGAAGTCGCTGGACGCGGGCGAGCCGCAGCTGTCCGGCAAGGAGTACAAGATCTTCGCCTCGATCGAGGAGGGCATCTCCCAGGAGAACGCCAAGAAGGTCGCCAAGATCATCCGCGACGAGGGCCCCAAGGGCGTCAAGGCGCAGGTCCAGGGCGACGAGCTGCGGGTCAGCTCGAAGAGCCGCGACGACCTGCAGGCCGTGCAGGCGCTGCTCAAGGGGCAGGACTTCGACTTCGCGGTGCAGTTCGTCAACTACCGGTAGTTCACGGTCGTACGACTACGGAGGGCGGGCACCCGGGCCGGGTGCCCGCCCTTGCTGCTGGCCGCAGATCGGGGGTACGGCGTCTCAGCGGCGTGAGTGGCCGAAGAGGATGCGGTAGCCGACGAGCAGGACGAGGGAGCCGCCGATGGCCGCCGTCCAGGTGGCGCCGTCGTAGAAGTGGTTGGTGATCGGGCGGTCGAGGTAGCGGGCGGAGATCCAGCCGCCGATGAAGGCGCCCGCGATGCCGATGACGGTCGTGCCGATGAAGCCGCCCGGGTCACGGCCGGGGAGCAGCAGTTTGGCGACGGCGCCGGCCAGCAGCCCCAGAACGATCCAGCTGATGATGCCCATGCAGTGACCCGGCCTTTCTCGCGCGGTGAGCTTCTGTGCGCTGTTGTCCTGAAGGACGTCACTGCGGAGGGACGCGGTTGCGGTGATCCCCTAGGTGCGGTGTACGACACAGGGGGCGAGGTCCATGTCGTCGTTGTCCTCCTCGTACCAGCCGGTGCCGTCGAGCCAGGTGGTCAGCCAGTCGGCGAGGCTCGGGGAGTCGAGGAACCAGACGTGGTCCGGGTCGCCGCCGTTCGGCTCGAAGAGCAGGACCTGGGCGGACTCGCCGCGGCAGTCCACGCAGGCGTACATCCCGCAGCCCCAGTGGGATATCGGCAACACGCCCTCGGGCCAGCCCCAGTCGGAGCCGCGCATCCCGGCGTACTCCTCGACCACGGAGGGCTCGCCTCCGGAGGAATTGCCGTCGAGCAGGGGCAACAGGCCGTACTCCGGGCCGAATCCGCCGTCGCCTATCCGGGTGTAGAGGGCGGCGAGCAGCGGCGGGACGGGGAAGCCGAGGGCGGCCTCCGCGGCGGCCAGGGTGCTCGCGCTCGCGGGAGCGGGCAGGGTGTCCCAGGGCCGGGTGGTCCGGGCCTGGGCGGCCACGCGGTCCAGCAACTCCTCGATGTCCGTCATGCGTTCATGGTGGACCACGGCACTGACAGTCGAGCTCCGCGTGGCCGCCGGGCGGCCGTCGGTAACCGGCAATCGGCAATCGGCAATCGGCTCTAGCGCGAGGCGAACGGCTGGTCCGTGCGCACGATTTCGCGGCCCAGCGGCATCAACGACACCGGGATGAGCTTGAAGTTGGCGACGCCGAGCGGGATGCCGATGATCGTGACGCAGAGCAGGAAGCCCGTGACGATGTGGCCGAGGGCCAGCCACCAGCCCGCGAGGATCAGCCACAGGACGTTGCCGACGCAGGACGGCGCACCCGCGTCGCGGCGCTCAACTGTCGTGTAGCCGAAGGGCCACAGGGCATAGCGGCCGATCCGGAAGCTGGCGAGGCCGAACGGGATGCCGATGATCGTGATGCACAGGAGCAGCCCCGCTACCAGATAACCGAGGAACATCCAGAACCCGCACAGGACGAGCCAAATGACGTTGAGGATTGTCTTCACTGCTGGCGACCTGCCATCTGCTCGAGCCGGGAGATGCGCTCCGCCATCGGCGGATGCGTGGAGAACATCTTGGACATGCCCTGCCCCGGACGGAAAGGGTTCGCAATCATCATGTGACTTGCCGTCTCAAGGCGAGGCTCAGGAGGCAGCGGGAGCTGCTTCGTTCCCGCTTCGAGCTTGCGCAAGGCGCTCGCCAGGGCCAGCGGGTCGCCGGTGAGCTGCGCGCCGGACGCGTCGGCCTCGTACTCCCTGGAGCGGCTGATCGCGAGCTGGATGACGGAGGCGGCGAGCGGCCCGAGGATCATGATCAGGAGCATGCCGAAGATGCCGGGGCCGTCGTTGTCGTCCGAGCGGCCGATGGGGATCAGCCAGGCGAAGTTGACCAGGAACATGATCACCGAGGCGAGCGCGCCCGCGACGGACGAGATCAGGATGTCCCGGTTGTAGACGTGGCTGAGCTCATGGCCGATGACGCCCCGCAGCTCGCGCTCGTCCAGGAGGCGCAGGATCCCCTCGGTGCAGCAGACCGCGGCGTTGCGCGGATTACGGCCCGTCGCGAAGGCGTTGGGGGCCTCCGTCGGTGAGATGTAGAGGCGGGGCATGGGCTGGCGGGCCTGGGTGGAGAGCTCCCGGACCATGCGGTACAGCTCGGGGGCCTCGAATTCGCTCACCGGGCGGGCTCGCATGGCGCGCAGGGCGAGCTTGTCGCTGTTCCAGTACGCGTACGCGTTGGTGCCGAGCGCCACGAAGAGCGCGACGATCAGGCCCGTACGTCCGAAGAAACTGCCGATGACGAGGATGACTGCGGACAGTCCCCCAAGGAGTACGGCGGTCTTCAGCCCGTTGTGCCGGCGGTGCACGGTACGCCCTCCTGGTGGTGCGTGGGGGAACCCTCTGCCTACTGGTGCTTCCACTCTTCAGTGGACCCTCCCGTACTGGTCAACGCCAGGCGGGGGGCACTAGTTCCCTTGTGCGCGCAGGAGCGGTGTGGGCCGCTCGGGTGAGGCCCCGAGCGGCCTTGGGGGGAAGGGGGATCGTCAGAAGAGGCCGGTGTCCGCGAACCTCAGGACGAGTTGCGGCGCTCCGGAGAGGGCGACGCCGAGGACAGCTGTCAGGGCGATGGCCGCCGTCAGTGGGGCCGGCACGCGGTGCTTCACCGGCTCGCCCGCGGGGGCGCGGAACAGCAGCGCGGTCCACTGGAGGTAGTAGAAGAGCGCGATCACCACGTTCACGGCCATCACCACGGCGAGCCAGCCGAGGCCCGCGTCGACCGCCGCCGAGAAGACGGTGACCTTCGCGAAGAGGCCGATGATGCCCGGCGGCAGGCCCGCGAGGCAGAGCAGGAAGAAGCCGAGCACCAGGGCGGACAGGGGGCTCCTGGCGTACAGGCCCCGGTAGTCGCTGACGCGGTTCAGGCGTTGCGTACGGCCGACGAGTGCGGCCACGGCGAAGGCTCCGAGGTTCACGGCCGCGTACATCAGGGCGTACGCGACGGTGGAGCCGATGGCCTTCTCGGCCTCCGCGGGGTTGTCGGCGTATCCGGCCGCGGCGATCGGCACCAGGAGGTAGCCGGCCTGGCCGACCGATGACCAGGCGAGCAGGCGGACCGCGCTGTACGCGCGCGTGGCCTGCTGGCGCAGTGCCGCCACGTTGCCCGCGGTCATGGTGAGGGCGGCGAGCACGGCGAGTGCCGGGCCCCACACGTCCGCGTACGAGGGGAAGGCGACGACGGTGACGAGGATCAGGCCGGTGAAGCCGACCGCCTTGCCGACCACGGAGAGGTAGGCCGCCACCGGCAAGGGGGCGCCTACGTAGGTGTCGGGTACCCAGAAGTGGAAGGGCACGGCCGCCACCTTGAAGGCGAAGCCGACGAGGGTGAGGACGACGCCGGTCTGGGCGAGGGTGTCCAGCTGCCCGTCGACGTTCCGGAGTTCGGCCGCGATCTCGGTGAGGTGCAGGGTGCCGGTCGCGGCGTACACGAAGCTGACGCCCATCAGCGTGACGGCGGTCGCGGCGACCGAGGAGAGGAAGAACTTCAGGGCCGCTTCGGAGGACCGCTTGTCGCCGTACTTGAGGCCGACGAGCGCGAAGGCGGGCAGCGAGGCGACCTCCAGGGCGACGACGAGGGTCGCGAGGTCGCGCGAGGCGGGCAGCAGTGCGGCGCCCGCCGCGGAGGACAGCAGCAGGAACCAGAACTCCCCTTCGGGGAGTTCCCTGTTGGTGCCGTTGGCGTCCTTGAGGGTGCTCATCGACAGGAGCGCGGCCAGCAGGGCGCCGCCCAGGACGAGGAGCTGGATGACGAGGGTGAAGCGGTCGGCCGTGTAGCTGCAGGCTTCCGCGCCGCCGGTCAGGCAGAAGGTCGACCGGTCGTCGTTCAGGATCGGAAGCAGCGACAGTGCGGCCGCGGCGAGTCCCGCCACGGAGATCCAGCCGAGCAGCGCCTTCTTGTTGTCGCCCACGAAGAGGTCGGCGACGAGCACGAAGAGACCGACTACCGCCGCGATGGTGGGCGGGGCGATCGCGAGCCAGTCGACGGACTGGACGACATTGGCGGCGCTTTCGGCGGCCACGGTCACGACTTGCCTCCTGCGAGGAGCTGCTGCACGGCCGGGTCGGTGAGGCCGAGCAGTGCGGCGGGCCAGAGTCCGGCGAGGACGGTGAGGGCGACGAGCGGGGTCCAGGCGGCGAACTCATAGCCCTGGACGTCGGCGAGCGCCGGGGATTCGGTCGCGGCGGCGCCCTGCGGCATCGGGCCCATGCAGACACGGCGTACGACGATGAGCATGTACGCGGCGGTGAGCAGGGTGCCGAAGGCGGCGATCGCCATGAAGGTGAGGAAGGCGGGGCGGCTGAGGTCGTCGGCGGGCTTGAACGCGCCGAACAGGGCGAGCATTTCGCCCCAGAACCCGGCGAGGCCCGGCAGTCCGAGCGAGGCGACGGCGCCGAAGGCGAGGAGGCCGCCGAGGCGGGGTGCCTTGCCGTAGAGCGCGGCGCCCGACTCCTGCGCGAGGGTGTCGAGGTCGCTGGTGCCGGTGCGGTCCTTCAGCGCGCCGACGAGGAAGAACAGCAGGCCGGTGATGAGGCCGTGGGCGATGTTGGCGAACAGCGCGCCGTTCACGCCGGTCGGGCTCATCGTCGAGATGCCGAGCAGTACGAAGCCCATGTGGCCCACGGACGAGTAGGCGATGAGGCGCTTGAGGTCGCCCTTCGCGCCCTGCTTGGCGAGCGCGAGGCAGGCGAGCGATCCGTAGATGATCCCGACGACCGCGAAGGCCGCGAGGTACGGCGCGAAGGTGCTCATCCCGTCGGGCGTGATGGGCAGCAGGATGCGGACGAACCCGTACGTGCCCATCTTCAGCAGCACGCCGGCCAGCAGCACCGAGCCGACGGTGGGCGCCGCGGTGTGCGCGTCCGGCAGCCAGCTGTGCAGCGGCCACATCGGCGCCTTGACCGCTAGCCCGATCCCGATCGCCAGAACTGCGATGACCTGCACGGATGTTGTCAGCCCGCGGCCGTTGTCAGTGGCGAGTGCCACCATGTCGAATGTGCCGGATTTCAGGCCGATGAGGAGGAGACCGAGCAGCATCACGACGGAGCCGAGCAGCGTGAAGAGGATGAACTTCCAAGCGGCCTGGGTCCGTTGTTCACCGCCCCAGCGGGCGATGAGGAAGTACATCGGGATGAGCACCACCTCGAACGCCAGGAAGAACAGCAGCAGATCGAGGACGGCGAAGGTCGCGAGGGTGCCGGACTCGAGCACGAGGATCAGCGCGACGAATGCCTTGGGAGACGGGCCCGCAGGCATTTTGAAGTAGGAGTACAGCGCGCAGAGGAAGGTCAGCAGCGCGGTCAGGACCAGAAGGGGGAGCGAGATGCCGTCGATGCCGAGGTGGATGCGCACGTCGAGTGCGGGGATCCAGCTGATATCGGTCGTGGCCTGCATCTTCGACGGCTGGTCGTGGTCGAAGCCGAGCGCGAGGACGATCGCGGCGATGAGGATCGCGCCGGTCACGGTCACGCCGTGGCGGAGCACGGCCTGGTCGGGCGACTTCCCCTTCAGTCCGGGCGGGGCCGGCAGGAGTGCTGCGACGGCGCCGATGAGCGGGCCGACGACGATCAATGCGAGAAGGAACTGCATCACGGATTCGCTGATATCGATCACGGCTGCTCACGCTCCGACGGTGGCGACGAGGACGGCGGCGACAGCCAGGACGACGGTGCCTGCGAGCAGCGCGCTCAGGTAGGTCTGCACATTGCCGGTCTGCGCGCGGCGGACGGCCGCGCCGAGCCAGCGGGGTGCGGTGCCCGCGCCGCGTACGTAGGTGTCGATGACCTCGCGGTCGAGGAACCGGACGAGGCTCGCGGCGGCCTGGACGGGGCGCACGAACAGGGCGGTGTAGACGGCGTCGAGGTGGAAACCGACGGCTGCGTGGCGGTGCAGCGGGCCGAGCAGGAGGCGGCCCGGGTCCGCCGGGTCGTGGGCCGCGGCCACATCTCCGTACGCGGGGGCGTGCGTGGCGATGGCCTCGGCTTCGACCAGACCTCCGTCGGCCTCCGCGTCGGCGGCGACCGCGCCCATCGGGACGCGGGCGGCGAGCGCGGTGGTGTGGCGCCAGGCGCCGTAGGTGACGAGGCCGCCGACGAGTGCGACGCCGGTGCCCAGGACGGAGGTGGTGAGGGTCGGGGTGAGCGCGTGGCCGTCGAACCAGTCCGGGAGGACGCCGACGGTGAGGCCGAAGGCGAGTGAGGGGACGGCGAGCACCCAGAGCACGGCGGTCATCGTGACGGGCTGCCTGCCGTGGTCCGGGGCTTCGGCTCCCCTGCCGTTGAAGGCGAGCAGCCACAGGCGCGTCGCGTAGGCGGCGGTGAGGAGGGCGGTCAGCAGACCGGCGATGAGGACGATCCAGCCCGCCGCGGTGGGCGCGGTCTCGGAGTGGCCGGTGGCCGCGTGCTCGGCGACGCCCAGGACGGCTTCCTTGGAGAAGAAGCCGCTGAAGGGCGGGATCGCGGCGAGCGCGAGGAGCGCCACGGTCATCGTCCAGAAGGCGTCGGGGACGCGGTCGCGCAGGCCCGTCATCCGGGACATCGCGGCCAGCGAGTTGGTGCCGGCGGCGTGGATGATCACGCCCGCCGCGAGGAAGAGGAGCGCCTTGAAGGCGCCGTGCGAGAGGAGGTGGAAGACGGCGGCGCCGCGGTCGCCGACGGCGAGGGCGCCGGTCATGTAGCCGAGCTGGCCGATCGTCGAGTACGCGAGGACGCGCTTGATGTCGTCCTGGGCGAGTGCGGCGAGGGCCGAGCCTGCCATCGTGACGGCGGCCATGACGGCGAGGACGACCAGGGCCGCGGCGGAGGCCGTGAAGACGGGAAGGAGCCGGGCCACGAAGTAGACACCGGCGGCGACCATCGTCGCGGCGTGGATCAGTGCGGAGACGGGCGTGGGGCCCGCCATCGCGTCGGGCAGCCAGGTGTGCAGCGGGAACTGCGCGGACTTGCCGGCCACGCCCGCGAGGAGCAGCAGGGCGATCAGCGTGGGGTGGTCGAGGCCGCCGTCCGCGACCGTCGCGAGGACGGTCGTGATGCGGAAGGAGCCCGCGTCGACGGCCAGCGCGAACAGGCCGATCAGGAAGGGGACGTCGCCGAGCTTGGTGACCAGGAAGGCCTTGAGGGAGGCGGCGCGGGCTTCGGGCGTCTCCCAGTAGTGGCCGACGAGGAAGTACGAGCAGATGCCCATGGTCTCCCAGCCGACCAGGAGCACCATCAGGTCGCCGGAGTAGACGACGAGCAGCATCGCGGAGGTGAAGAGGGAGACGAGAGCGGCGTACGAGGGGTAGCGCGGGTCGTCGCGCAGGTAGCCCGTCGAGTAGATCTGCACGCAGGAGGCGACGACGCCGACCAGGACGGCGACGAGGGCGGCGAAGCCGTCGATGTGCAGGGCGAGTTCGATCGGGATCGAGCCGGTCGGGGTGAGCTCGGTGGCCGCGTCGATGTCGGCGCCGCCGCCGTGGCGGGCGGCGACCAGGACGGCGAGGACGAGTGCGGCCAGGGTGGGCAGCACCGCGAGGGGGCGTACGAGTCCCGGGATCGTGCGGCCGAGCAGCAGCCCGGCGGCCGCGCCGAGGAACGGCAGGAGGGGGACGAGTACGGCGAGGGTGGTCGTGGTCACGCGGTGGCCTCAGCCTTCTGCGACTTCTGCGACTTCTCTGCCGGGACGGGCTCTTCGGTGGCCGCGCCCTCGGCATCGTCTTCGGGGTCTTCGGGGCCCTCGGCGGTGTCGCGGAGGTCGTCGACGGCGGAGGAGCCGCGGTTGCGGTAGACGGCGAGGACGATCGCGAGGCCGATGCCGATCTCGGCGGCGGCGATGGCGATGGTGAAGAGGGTCAGGGCCTGGCCGGAGTGGAGGGCGTCACGCAGCCAGACGTCGAAGGCGACCAGGTTGAGGTTGACGGCGTTGAGCATCACCTCGACGGACATCAGGACCAGGATCGCGTTGCGGCGGGCGAGTACTCCGTACAGGCCTACGCAGAAGAGGAGGACGGCCAGGACGGCGGGATAGGCGAGGTGCATCAGCGCTGCTCCTTGTCGCTGGGGGCACCGTTCGTACGGGTGTCGCCGGGGGTGCTGTTCAGCCGGGTCATGCGGGCGTTCCTGCGGGAGAGGACGATCGCGCCGACCAGGGCGGCGAGGAGCAGGACCGAGAGGGCCTCGAAGGGCAGTACCCAGTGCTGGAAGAGGAACTTTCCGGTCACGCCGGTGGAGCCCTGGGCTTCGTCGGCGGCGCGGTCGAGGTCGATCCACGTCGTCCGGAAGGCGTCGACGACGACCCAGACGAGGGCGGCGGCCGCGAGGACGGCCACCGCGAGCGCGACGGGGCGGTTGCCCGAATCGGCGTCCGGGGAGCGGCCGATGGGGGCCCGCGTGAGCATCAGACCGAACAGGAGGAGGACGACGACGGAACCGACGTAGATCAGTACCTGCACCCAGGCGATGAACTCGGCGGTGAGCAGGAGGTACTCGACGGCCAGGCCGCCGAGCGTGGCCACCAGCCACAGGGCGGCGTGCACCAGCTGCTTGGTGGTGACGGTGACGATCGCCGAGCCGAGGGTGACCAGGCCGACGAGGAGGAAGGCGATCTCCACTCCCGTCGGGGAGAGGAAGCCCTGGCTCTCGGCGGCCTTGGCCGCCGCTTCGGAGGCTGCGGCTGCTGCTGCGAGGCTCACGCGTCTCCCTCCGGTCCGGGTGCCGGGGCCTGCTGTGCCGCGGCGAGCTTCTCCGCCGCCTTGCGGGCGGTGGCGATCTCCTTGGGATCCTCGGCGGCGGGGTCCAGGGC
>NZ_SRIC01000488.1 GCF_004684775.1 Streptomyces sp. MZ04 | reverse complement strand
CCCCTGACTACCCCTGCCCCTGACTACCCCTGGCTGCCCTCGACCAGCCACATCTGGTCCAGGTTCGCCCCGCAGATGTTGCTCTGATCGCACGCGAGCGCGACCGTGTTCGTCCCCTTGTTCAGCTGGATCACGGCGTACGTGTTCGTCCAGCCCTTCTCCCAGTCGCCTTCCTCGGCGCCGGCGAAGTTCTTCATGTTCAGCGGACGGGTTTCCTTCTTGCCGTTCACGATGATGTTCGCGTTGGCATCCTTGCCCGGCACGCCGTACCGCACCCGAAGGCTGTACGTCCCGCCCTCGGGAATCCCGTTCACCGTCCACGTGACCTGCGCGCCGACCTTGTCGAGCCCCGCCACGTACACGCCGCCGGCGGACTCCGCCCCGCCGATGTCCGACGCGGTCGTCGTGCCGCCGTCCAGCTTCAGCGCCTTCGCGTCCGTCTTGGGGAGGTCGACCGGGTCCTTCCCGGGCTTCGACGGCTTCTCGCTGGGCTCGACCGTCGACGCCTCCGAGGGCTTGCCGCCCGCATCCGCGTCGCCGCCCTCGTCCCCGCCGCCGGACAGCATCGCCGCGCCGATGCCGATGGCGACGACCGCCACGACCGCGATCGCACCGATCAGGAGGCCCTTGGTGTTGGGGCCGCGGCCCCGGCCGCCGCCCGTGCCGGCGGGCGCGGGAGTGTACTGGGGCGCGCCGCCCGGCTGCGTCTCCGGAGCGGCGTAGTGGGCGTTCGGCCCGCCGTAGGGCTGCTGCGGGACCTGCTGGCCGTAGGTCTGCTGCGCCTGCTGCTGACCGTACGCGGGGCGGCGGTCGCCGACCGCGCGCACCTGGTTGTACGAGGACCGGGGGCCCGGATAGCCGTAGCCGCCGCCTCCGCTGGGCGGCGTCGCACCGGCCGCCTGGCCGTCCTCGTACAGATAGCCGAACGGGTCGTCGTCGCCCTGCGGCGCGCTCGGCGTCTGCTCGCCGTTATTGCCGGGCGTCGTCATTCCCAGGTCACTCCCTCATGTCGCTGACCGGGGGAGCCTACCCGCTCCGGGCGATGCCACGGGGTGGCGTGGACCTCATCCGGCCCGTCAGCCGGCCCGCCTGTGCTGCTTGGCACGTGACCGTTTCTCCACGTACATCCGCTGGTCGGCGGAGTGCAACACTTCGTCGGCCGACATCCCGCAGTGCGCCCAGCCGATGCCGAAACTGGCCCCCACCCTGACCGCCCTGCCGTCCACCCGGATCGGCGGGATGATCGCGTTCCGCAGCCGCACGGCGAGGTCCTGCGCGTCGGCCCGGCCGAGCCCGTCGGCGAGGACGACGAACTCGTCGCCGCCGAGCCTGGCGACCGTGTCCCCGTCGCGCACGCCGTGGGTGAGCCGCCTGGCCACCTCGATGAGGACGGCGTCGCCGGTGTGGTGGCCGAAGCGGTCGTTGATGGACTTGAAGCCGTCGAGATCGCAGAAGAGAACGGCAAGGCCCTTGGTGCCGTCGTCCGTGTCGCCGTTCCCCTCCGGGGGCGCGACGGTGTGGACGTGGTGGTCGAAGCCCTCGCCGCTCTGCTGCAGGCTGTTCGGCGCCTGCGCGGCGTGCAGGCCGTAGTCGAAGCCGTGCTGCCCGTCCGCGCCGTAGGCACCGTCGTACGCGGCGTCCAGCGAGTCCACCGCGCTGGGCTGACCCGCGTGCGGGCGGCGGCACAGGCGCGCGCCGAGGCGGGAGCGCAGCTCCGCGGAGTTGGGCAGGCCGGTGAGGGAGTCGTGCGAGGCGCGGTGGGCGAGATGGAGCTCGCGGCGCTTGCGCTCCTCGATGTCCTCGACGTGGGTGAGCAGGAAGCGGGGGCCGTCGGCGGCGTCGGCGACGACGGAGTTGCGCAGCGACACCCAGACGTACGTCCCGTCGCGGCGGCCCAGGCGCAGCTCGGCGCGGCCGCCCTCGGCGGAGGTCCGCAGGAGGGTGCCGATGTCCTCGGGGTGGACCAGGTCGGAGAAGGAGTAGCGGCGCATGGCGGACGCGGGGCGGCCGAGCAGGCGGCAGAGCGCGTCGTTCGTCCTGAGGATGCGGCCGTGCTGGTCGCCGCCCATCTCGGCGATGGCCATGCCGGACGGCGCGTACTCGAACGCCTGCCGGAAACTCTCCTCGCTGGCCCGCAGCGCCTGCTGCTCGCGCTCCAGACGGACCAGGGCGCGCTGCATGTTGGCGCGAAGCCGGGCGTTGCTGATGGCGATGGCGGCCTGGAAGGCGTACATCTGCAGGGCCTCGCGGCCCCAGGCGCCGGGCCGCCGTCCGTTGCGCGGCCGGTCCACGGAGATCACGCCGAGCAGTTCACCGCCGGCGGCGCCGGTCGCGTACATGGGGGCGAAGAGCCGGTCGGAGGGGTGCCACTCGTCCTCGAAGCGGGGCTCGGGGCCCTCGGTGTACCACTGCGGGACGTCGTCCTCGTCGAGGATCCAGCCTTCGGTGTACGAGATGAAGCGGAGGGCGCCCCAGCCCTCGCCCATGGAGAGGCGGCGCTCCCAGGCGTCGCGGGAGCCGACCCGGCCGGTGATGAGCGCCTCGGCGGCGGTGTTGCCCGCGAAGGCGGCGACGACGAGGTCGCCGTCCGGGCGCACGAGATTGACGCACGCCAGCTCATAGCCAAGGCCGTTGACCACGCCGTCGGCGACGGTCTGCAGCGTGTCCGCCAGGCTTCGGGCCGTGTTCAGGTCCGCCACCACTTGATGCAGCTGCCGCAGGGTCGCAAGACGGACGTACGGCTCCGACTCGGTCTCCATTGCTCGCTCTCCCCGAGACCTCGACAGCAACTCCAGGATTCGCAGCGCCCTTAGTGTTCCCTCAGTGTCTGAGTCACCCCAGTGTCTGATTGCCACCGTCACTGAATCACAGCGAGCAGCTCACTCGGTACACAGGGTCAACAATTTATGGGCCCTGTGACTCAAGTCACAGATGGGAAGCCTTCGTTGGTCCAGTCCACTGGCCTGGGCCACCGCCCGACGGGGGCCCATCGGCCATCGGTCCTAGGTCCGGTCTCGGCCCCCGGCCCGATGTGGCGGCGGAGGCGGCCGGGCTAGCGTCGGTGCCGTGGTTCCCGTACCGAAGACACTCGAGACGCCGCAGAAGTCGCCCCAGAGCGCTCCCGCGGCATCCCCC
>NZ_SRIC01000487.1 GCF_004684775.1 Streptomyces sp. MZ04 | reverse complement strand
TAAGTATAAGAGACAGCCCCAACAGCCGGTGAACCCCCGGCCACCGCAGACATCCAGCCGATGAACTCCCCCTGAAACAAGCCGCGTTGAGCGGCAGTATCCGGCTACCCACTCATAACTTGGCCACCCGAACAACTGCGTGCAGCCAACGGGGGTCGTACGGCGATGAATGGATTTTCCTGGGAGTCGTGGGTCGCCGCCCTCGGGCTCGCGATACCGGTCGGCGCCGCCCTGTGGGAGTTCGGGTTCGCCGGGCGCAAACGGCTCGGCTACCGCGTACAGATGGACACCACCGCGAAGAACGCGGACACCCATCCGCACGCCGGAGTGCTGCGGCAGATGCAGCAGGACAACACCTCGCTCGTCGACCCGTCCTTCGTCCTGCTCCGCATCCAGAACAGCGGCTGGACCCACATCGACGCCCACGACTATGTCGTACGCGACGACGACCAGGTCGGCATCCGGATCACCTTCCCCGGCCGCCGCGTCGACGGCATGGTCGTCACCGAGTACAGCCACGACTACCTGGGTCCCTGCTTCGAGGGCGCCGCCGGGCTTCGCATGAACAACGGGAACATCGAGCTGCCCCGCGTCCCCCTCAACCGCGGCACCCACTACAAGGTCCTCGCCGTCCTGGAACGCGACCCCCGGTTCCCCGCCGGGCAGGACTTCCCCGACCCCGACGTCGTCGCCGGCATCAAGGGCGGCGTACGGGGCGGGCGGATCAAGAAGACCGAGAGCCACACCTTCGCCTCCAAGCCCGTCATGGTCTTCATCGCCCTGCTCGTCCTCATCGCCGCCGCGCAGTCCTTCACCTCCTTCACCAGGGACGACGCCTCCGCCCAGGCCGCGCCCGTGGACTGCGCCGAGGGCACACTGCGCCTCTCCGGCTCCACCGCCTTCAAGGACGCCGTCGCGGAGGCCGCGAAGCGGTACGTGAAGAAGTGCACGGGCGCCGAGATCCCCATCTCGGACGACACGTTCAACGGCAGCGTCGCGGGCCTCGACTCGCTGGCGGCCGCGGGCAAGAAGGCGAGCACGAGCACCGCGAAGGAGGCGGGGAAGCCGGGTGGCGGTGGCCTTCCCGACCGGCTCGCCTTCACCGACGGGGCCAAGGGCGACGGCCGCCCCCAACTCCTTCCGCGCCCCGTCGCCCTCTCCCTCTTCACGCTCTCCGTCAACAAGGACGCGGGAGTCCAGGACCTCTCCCTCAAACAAGTACGCCAGATCTACGCGGGCGAGATCACCAACTGGTCCCAGGTCAACGGCAACGACGTCCCCATCCACCTCGTCAGCCGCCACCCCGGATCCGGCACCCGCTCCACCCTCGTCAAGCAAGTCCTCGGCGGCAAGGAGCTGTTGGAGGTCACCTCAGGGGACTGCGCGGCCATGGACAAGACCAAGCCGGGCCGCTGCGAGGTCCGCGAGACCGGCATCCTCCTGGACACCGTGGGATCGATGCCGGGAGCCCTCGGTCACAGCGAGGCGGGCGCCGCGCTCACCCACGAGGGCATCCACCAGGTCCGCATCGCGGGCTACCCGGCCACGGTGGAGGGCGCGGACGCGGGCGCGTACCCCTACTGGCAGACGGAGTTCGCGTACACGTATGGAGAGCCGCCCGCCGACTCGATCGCGGCGGGCTTCCTCCGCTATCTGACGGAGGGCGCGGGCAAGGACAGCCTCCCGGCCCACGGCCACCGCCCCTGCTCCGAACTGGAGAAGCCGCTGCTGTGCCGTCCGGTCGGCTAGGCAGAAGAGCCGGCGCGCTTGTACCGCGCGGGCGTGGTGCCCACGTGACGTGTGAAGTGGCGGTTCAGGTGGGCCTGGTCGTGGAATCCGACGGCCGTGGCGACCTCGGCGGGCCGGTGGCCGTCGAGGAGCAGTCGACGCGCTTGGTCGATGCGCTTGCCGGTGAGGTAGGCGTGCGGCGGCAGGCCGTACGTCTGCTTGAAGCAGCGGATCAGGTGGGTGGGGTGGGCGTGCAGGACGGCGGCGGCCTCGCGCAGGGATATGCCGGGGTGTACCCGTGAGTCCAGCAGGTCCCGCAGCTCGGCGGCGAGCCGGTTCGCTTCACGCCCCGGTGCGCGGGGCTGCGGCGCGTCGAGATGGAAGTGGAGCCGCTCGCGGATGAACGAGAGCCGGGACTCGGCCTCGAACCCGTCTCCGGCATGGACGAGAGCGGCGTGCAGCTGGTCGATCCGACGGTGCAGCAGCCCGTCGCTGAAGACCGGGGCGTCCACCGCACGGCCGACCAGACGGTGTGGCAGTACGGAGTCGTCGAGGTAGAGGTTGCGCTTGCGAAACCCGGACGCCGTGACGGTCCGGCCGTCGTGGGGGACGCCGGGAGGCAGCAGCAGGACGGCGGCACCACCGGCCGCCCCATGGCGGCGGCGGTCGAGTGCGAAGTCGACCGCGCCGTCGTCGAGGATCATCAGGTCCCACGTGTCGTGGGTGTGGGCCGGGTACGCGTGGTCGGTGAAGTGCGCGTGGAAGACCTCGGCGATCCCTGGAACGGACGGCCTCCAGGCGCTGATGGACGTGCGGGGTCGGTCTCCGGCCATGTCAGGAACGTACAAGACCGGCGGAATCCGAGCACGGCAGGCTCATGACGCCGGCCGGAGGAGGGCCCGAGAGGCGCTCCCGGTTGACCGGCCTTGAGGAAGGATGCCGGATGCCCGAGTCTGTTGTTCCTGTTGTTCCTGTTGTTCCTGCTGTTCCTGCTGTTCCTGTTGTTCCTGTCAATCTCGCGGAGAAGCTGTCGCGGTTCAGCGAGTTGTGGACGCAGAAGACAGTGGCGGCGATCAACGACTACGAGGTGAAGCTGGCCAAGCTGAAGGGGGAGTTCGTCTGGCACACCCACGAGGACACCGATGAACTGATCCTGGTCATCAGCGGCCGGCTCACCATCCAGCTCAGGGACGCCGATGTGGTCCTGGAACCGGGCGAGTTGTTCGTGGTTCCCCGCGGAGTCGAACACCGCACCGTGGCAGACGAGGAGACCGCGATCCTGCTGCTCGAACCGGCGGGAACGATCAACACCGGTGACGCGGAAGGGCCGATGACCAAGGCGGCCGAGATGCTCGACTGAGGCCGGATCGGACCCCGCAGGGGGCCAACACCACCCCCACAACCCCCACAAC
>NZ_SRIC01000486.1 GCF_004684775.1 Streptomyces sp. MZ04 | reverse complement strand
CGCCTCCGCCGCCCCCGCGAACACGGGCCCCGCCGGGGCACCTGCCTCCCCGGCCCTGACCCCGCTCGGCCTCTTCACCGTCCTTCTCGGCGCCGCGCTCCCGATGATCGATTTCTTCATCGTGAACGTCGCCCTGCCCAGCATCGAGCGCGACCTGCACGCGTCCCCCGCCACCCTGGAGATGGTCGTCGCGGGCTACGCGGTCGCGTACGCCGTCCTGCTCGTACTCGGCGGGCGGCTCGGCGACACGTACGGCCGCCGCACGCTCTTCCTCTGGGGCGTCGCCGCCTTCGGCGTGACCTCGCTGGCCTGCGGTCTCGCGCCCGGGGCGTGGTGGCTGGTGGGCGCGCGCGTCGCGCAGGGCGCGGCGGCCGCGCTGATGCTGCCGCAGGTGCTCGCCACCATCCACGCCACGACGCACGGCGAGCGGCGCACCAAGGCCGTCGCGCTGTACGGCTCCGTGGGCGGTATCTCCATCGTCCTCGGGCAGGTGCTCGGCGGCGTCCTGGTCTCCGCCGACCTGGCGGGCACCGGCTGGCGAGCGGTGTTTCTGGTGAACGCGCCCGTCGCGGTCGCCGCCCTGCTCTGCGCGGTACGCGCCGTCCCGGACAGCCGCGCCGAGCAGCCCACCCGCAGCGACATCGGCGGCACACTCCTGCTCGCCGCGTCCCTGACCGCGCTGCTGCTCCCCCTGACGGAGGGCAGGGCGGCGGGCTGGCCCCTGTGGTCGGTGCTGCTGCTCATCGCGTCGCCGTTCCTCGCCTGGGCGTTCGCCCGCGTCGAGCTGCGCGCCGAACGCACTGGCGGCAGCCCGCTCCTGCCTCCGTCGCTGCTGCGCGAACCCGGCGTACGCAAGGGGCTCGCCCTCGGCCTGCCGATCTTCATCGGCTTCGCGGGATGGATGTTCGTCAGCGCGGTCACGCTGCAGCAGTGGCTGGGCTTCGGCCCGCTCAAGGCCGGACTGACCCTGATCCCCATGGGCGTCGCCCAGTTCGCGGCGTCGATGCTCGCACCGCGTCTGGTGACGTGGCTCGGCAGCCGCGCGATGACGGTGAGCGCGCTGGTGCACGGCTCGGGCCTGGTGGTCCTCGCCCTGACCGTGCTGTGGGCCCCGTTCTCCGCGCTCACCCCCCTCGCGCTCGCGCCCGGCGTGGTGCTGTGCGGCCTGGGCCAGGGCGTCCAGCTCGCCCTCTACTACCGGATCGTGCTCGCCGCGGTCCCGGCCGCGCGGGCGGGCGCGGGCAGCGGCCTGGCGGCCACGGTCCAGCAGTCCTGCCTGGCCGTCGGCGTCGCCACGCTCGGCTCGCTCTTCCTCGCGACCATTCCGGGCCTCGGCATGCGGAACGCGTTCGCGGTCGTACTCGCGGCGCAGCTCGCCGGGCTCATCGGCCTTGCGGTGCTCAGCCTGCGGCTGCCGCGGCGCCTTGGCTGAGGGACCGTCCCGTACCCGCGCCGCCTCGCCCCCGAGATACCGTCGAACTCATGCCCCCGCCAGAACTCACGCTCCGCCGGCGCATGCTCGTCCTCGCGATCTGCTGCATGAGCCTGCTGATCGTCAGTCTCGACAACACCGTCCTGAACGTCGCCCTGCCCTCCATGGCGCGGGAGTTCGACACCAGCATCTCGGGCATGCAGTGGACGATCGACGCGTACACCCTCGTCCTCGCCGCGCTGCTCATGCTGGCGGGCTCGACGGCGGACCGGGTGGGACGCCGCCGGATCTTCAAGGCGGGCCTGGTGATCTTCACCATCGCCTCGGTCCTCTGCTCCCTCGCCCCCAACCTCGAATCCCTCGTGGCGTTCCGCATGATCCAGGCGGTCGGCGGCTCCATGCTGAACCCGGTCGCGATGTCGATCATCACGAACACCTTCACGAAGCCCGTCGAGCGGGCCCGCGCCATCGGCGTCTGGGGCGGGGTGGTCGGCATCTCCATGGCGGCGGGCCCGATCATCGGCGGCGTCCTCGTCGACTCCGTCGGCTGGCGCTCGATCTTCTGGATCAACCTGCCGGTGGGCCTCGCGGCCCTGCTCCTGACCATGCGCTACGTCCCCGAGTCCCGCGCCCCCAGGCCCCGCCGCACGGACCCCGTGGGCCAGCTCCTGGTGATCGTCCTGCTCGGCACCCTGACGTACGCGATCATCGAGGCGCCGACGGCGGGCCTGACGTCACCGCTGATCATCGGCCTCGCGGCCGCCGCGCTGCTCGCCCTGCTCGGCCTGCTCGCCTACGAACCCCGCCGCGCCGACCCCCTCATCGACCTGCGCTTCTTCCGCTCCGCGCCGTTCAGCGGGGCGACGGTGATCGCGGTCTCGGCCTTCGCGGCGCTGGGCGGCTTCCTCTTCCTCTCCACGCTGTACCTCCAGAACGTCCGCGGCCTGAGCGCCCTGGACGCGGGCGTGTGGATGCTGCCGATGGCGGCGGTGACGCTGGTCTGCGCCCCGCTGTCGGGCAGCCTGGTGGGCAGCCGGGGCCCACGGCTGCCCCTCCTGATCGCGGGGATCGCGATGACAGCGTCGGGAGTCCTCTTCGCCGCCTTCGACGCGGAGACGACGAACGCGACGCTCTTCCTCGGATACGTCCTGTTCGGCCTCGGCTTCGGCTTCGTGAACGCGCCGATCACCAACACCGCAGTCTCCGGGATGCCCCGCGCCCAGGCGGGCGTCGCCGCGGCCGTCGCCTCCACCAGCCGCCAGATCGGCCAGACGCTGGGCGTAGCGGTGATCGGCGCGGTCCTGGCATCGGGGATCGGGGCATCCTCGTACGCGACCGCCTTCACGGAGGCGAGCCGCCCCGCCTGGTGGATCATCACCGGCTGCGGCCTGGCGGTCCTGCTCCTCGGCGCGCTGACCAGCGGCAGGTGGGCGAGGGAGACGGCACGCCGGACGGCGGAACGGCTCGACGCCGCCCCACAACGCGCGCTGGCGGACACCACGCTCGCGCCGTGACGGCGACTTGGGATCCCTCAGCACCGGGCGTACTGCGACTCCCCTCGGGCCGCCTCATCCGCGGCCGGGGCCTGAGGCACCCGCTCCCCGAGGGGCCGACCCCCGACTTCGCGCTGTACCTGCTGGGCGAGGAGCCGCCGGCCACCGCGTGGGAGGCGCGGTGGGTGCGGTGGCCCGACTTCCGGTTGCCCAGCGATCGCGGGGCGGCACGTGAGGCGTGGCGCGAGGCGTGGCAGCGGGCGGAGGGGGAGGGGTCGAGGT
>NZ_SRIC01000485.1 GCF_004684775.1 Streptomyces sp. MZ04 | reverse complement strand
CCCATCGGCCCCGCGCACCCCACGACCGCCACGCTGCGCCGTGCCGCGGCTGGATGCGCCCGCTGGCCTGCCCCTATGATCGGCACACTTTCCCGCGCGGGCCCGGCCTCGCCGACCCTGCGCGGGCCCGGCCTCGCCGAACAACTGCACTGCGGGAGCAAGCGGTGAACGGAATGTCAGAAGGCCCCCTGCCCACAACGGTCACAGCAGCCACAGCAGCCACAGCGGTCACAACGCCCGGCCTCGCCCGGGCGCCCCTCACGGAGCGTGGCCGCCCCGAGCCGGCCGTCCACCGGGCCGCCTTCGGCGCCGCCCCGCTCGCGCTCGCCGTGGTCGACGGCGAAGGCCTCGTGATGGACGCCAACGACGCGCTCGCCGAGCTGCTCGGCACCTCCCCCGACGAGCTGTTCGGCCGCCTCGCCGCCGACCTGGTGGACCTCGCGTCGGACGCCCGCACCTGGCACGCGTACCGCGAAGTGCTCCGCGGCCGCCAGGCGAAGCTGCGCTGCACCCGGCGCCTGAAGCACCCCGACGGGCACTCCCTGTGGGTGCAGGTCACGGTCTCCCCCATGCCCGGCGGGCGCACGGTGCTGCTCGCCGCCACGGACATCAGCGCGCGCCGCGAGCTCCAGGCCCGGCTCCGCCACCTCCAGATGCACGACCCGGTGACCCGGCTGCCCAACCGCAGCCTGTTCTTCGAGCGGCTCGCCGGCGCGATCGAAGCGGGCGCGTACGACGACGCGGGCACCGGACGGGTCGGCCTGTGCTACCTCGACCTCGACGGGTTCAAGGCGGTCAACGACACCCTCGGCCACCGCGTCGGCGACCGGCTCCTCGCGGCGGTCGCCGAGCGGCTCACGCGGTGCGCCGACGACGCCGGGTACGGCAGGACGGCGGCGCCGCTGGTGGCGCGGCTCGGCGGCGACGAGTTCGCGCTGCTCGTGGAGGACTCGACGGGCACCGACCAGCTGGCCGACCTCGCCGACGCGGCGCTCAAGGCGCTGCAGGCCCCCTTCGACCTGTCGGGCCAGCGGCTCTCGGTCTCGGCGTCCATCGGCGTCGTCGAGCGGCGGGCCACCGGGACCACGGCCACCGGCCTGATGCAGGCCGCCGACACGACGCTGTACTGGGCGAAGGCCGACGGCAAGGCCCGCTGGACGCTCTTCGACCCCGAGCGCAACGCCCACCGCATGACCCGCCAGGCCCTCGCGAGTTCACTGCGTCCTGCCGTCGACCGCGGTGAGTTCGTCCTGGACTACCAGCCGCTGGTCGGCCTCGACGACGGCCGGTTGCACGGCGTGGAGGCGCTGGTGCGGTGGCAGCATCCGCAGTTCGGGCTGCTCACGCCGAATCGGTTCATCGGATTGGCGGAGGAAGACGGTTCGATCGTCCAGCTGGGCCGCTGGGTGCTGCGTACGGCGTGCCGCCAGGCCCGGCAGTGGCAGCTCGACCACCCGGACCGGCCGCCGGTGTTCGTGAGCGTCAATGTCGCCGTGCGCCAGGTGTGGGACTCCGACCTGGTCGCCGACGTCGCCGAGATCCTCGCCGAGACCGGGCTCCCGCCGCACCTGGTGCAGCTCGAGCTCACCGAGTCCGCCGTGATGGGCTCGGCGGGGCGGCCACTGCAGGCCCTGCAGTCGCTCAGCGACATGGGGGTGGGCATCGCCATCGACGACTTCGGCACCGGATACTCGAACCTGGCGTATCTGAGTCGGCTCCCGGTGTCCGTCCTGAAGCTGGACGGCTCTTTCGTACGCGGTTTCCAGTACGACGCGGAAGCGGGCGAGGCGCACATCAACCCCGCCGACGAGATCATCGTGGAGGCCCTTGTGATGCTCGCGCACCGGCTCGGGCTCACGGTGACCGCGGAGTGCGTGGAGACCGCGGCGCAGGCCTCGCGGCTGCGGAGGATCGGGTGCGACACGGGACAGGGGTGGTTGTACTCCCGTCCCGTGGCGCCGGATCGTATCTCCGCGCTGCTCGCCGCTATGTGACGGCTAAAGCCTGTTGCAGAAGGCTGCGTTCGGGCAGGTCAGGGCTTGGGCAGGTCAAGGCTTGGGCAGGTCAGGGCTTGGGCAGGTCAGGGCTTGGGCAGGCCGTACGCGTCCGCGACCAGTTCGTAGCTGCGCAGGCGGAGTTCGCCGCTGTGCGCGTTGGCCGTGAGCATCAGCTCGTCGGCGCCGGTGCGCTTGGCGAGGTCGTCCAGGCCGGAGCGGACCTGGTCGGCGGTGCCGTGGATGACGTTGGAGTTCCAGTTGTCGATGAACTCCCGCTCCATTGGGGAGAACACGTGCGCCTCCGCCTCCTCGGGCGTCGGGACGAGACCGGGGCGGCCGGTGCGCAGGCGGACCATGTTCAGGGCCATCGCCATGACCTGGCGGCGGGCCTCCTTCTCGTCGTCCGTGGCGAGGGCGGATACGCCGATGAGGGCGTACGGGGCGTCCAGGACCGCGGAGGGCTTGAACGACTCGCGGTAGAGGTCGAGCGCCGGGATCGTGTTCTGCGGCGAGAAGTGGTGCGCGAAGGCGAAGGGCAGGCCCAGCACTCCGGCGAGGCGGGCGCTGAAGCCGGAGGAGCCGAGCAGCCAGATCGGCGGGCGGTGCGGGGACTGGACGCCGCCGGGCGAGGTGGCCTGGACGGGTCCGGGCACGGCGTGGATGCGGGCGTAGGGGTGCCCGTCGGGGAAGTCGTCGTCCAGGAAGCGGGTGAGCTCGGCGAGCTGCTCGGGGAAGTCGTCCGCGCCCTCGTTGAGGCGCTCCGTCCTGCGCAGCGCGGCCGCGGTCGCGCCGTCCGTGCCGGGGGCGCGGCCGAGGCCCAGGTCGATGCGGCCCGGGGCCATCGCCTCCAGGGTGCCGAACTGCTCCGCGATGACCAGGGGGGCGTGGTTGGGGAGCATGACTCCACCGGAACCGAGGCGGATCTTCTGGGTGTGGGCCGCGAGGTGGGCGAGGATCACCGCGGGGGACGAGGAGGCGACTCCCGGCATGGAGTGGTGTTCGGCCACCCAGTCGCGGTGGTAGCCGCGGGCTTCCGCGAGGCGGGCGATGTCCACGCTGGTCCGCAGCGCCTGGGTGGCCGTGCGGCCGGCGCCCACGGTCACCAGGTCCAGGACGGACAGGGGGACGGGGGCGGTTCCCTGCCGGGTGCCTCGGATTTCGTCGCTCGGGGCCGATGTCACGGTGGGCTGCCTCCTGCTGCGCGTGCTTGTGCGGTGTCTTCTTACTCCGCAGGTGCGAACAGGAGGGGGGCTCCGGTTATTCCTTCGGCTGTCTGTGGGTGGGG
>NZ_SRIC01000484.1 GCF_004684775.1 Streptomyces sp. MZ04 | reverse complement strand
CACCCAGACCGCCCCCATTGCCGGCAAGCGTTCCGCACGGCGACATCCCGCCCAAGCCGTCCCTGGTGCAGGTTCCGTACGACGGCATACCGCCCAGGCCGTCCCCGGGTCAGGTTCCGTACGGCGACATCCCGACCAGGCCGCCCTCGTCGCAGACAGACGCTCCGCACGACGACACCCCACCCAAGCCGCCTGTGTCGTGGGCAGTCGTCCCGCACGACGACACCCCACTAAGGCCGCCCTCGTTGCGGGCAGGCGTTCCGCACGGCGGAACGGGTGGGCACAGCGCAACGCTGCCGGGTGCCGAGTGACCAGGCGGTGCCCACCAGCACGCTGCCGGGTTCCGAGTGACCAGGCGGTGCCCACCAGCACGCTGCCGGGTTCCGAGTGACCAGGCGGTGCCCACCAGCACGCTGCCGGGTTCCGAGTGACCAGGCGGTGCCCACCAGCACGCTGCCGGGTTCCGAGGAACCGGGGCTCAGCCCCGCACGCCCCGCAGGGCCATGGCGACTGCCGCCTCGGTAATGGCCGAGGGATCCTCCGCGGCGCCCAGCTCGATCCGCCGGACAGCCGCGTCCACCACGCCCTGGAGCAACATCGCCGCAAGGCGAGGCTCCGCATGACCCAGCGAAGCCAGCGCCTCGCCGATCATGGCGACGAGTCCCCCGTGCGCGGCGCGGATCTTCTCCCGCGCCCCCGCGTCCAGCTCGGCAGCGGAGATCGCGACAACGGCCCGGTGCCTGCGGTCGCCGACCAGATCCAGCTGCCGCCGCACATACGCCTCGACCTTGCCCTCGGCCGACTCCGCCCGTTCCATCGCCGCCGAAACCTCCGCCGCCCAGACGGGGAAGTCGACCTCGCAGAGCTCTTCGACGACCGCGGCACGCGACCGGAAGTACTCGTACACGGAGGACCGGGCGAGCCCGGTGCGCTCGGCGAGGGCGGGGAAGGTCAACGCCTCCGTACCGCCTTCGGACAGCAGGGACCGCGCAGCGTCCAGCAGGGCGCCGCGCTGCATCGACCGGTGCTCGGCCACAGAGGCCGCTCGAATCCTTGGCACACGTCCACTCTACGGACGCGATCGCCGACACGGGAGTGGATCCGCCCCGGAGAACCCGCTGCCCACCCCGCACGGCGCAGCCACGGGCAGGACCGATTCAGCGGGCTCAGCGGCCGAAACTCGCCAGCTTCGCCCGCAGCTGAAGCACGGACTTCGTATGGATCTGGCTGACCCGACTCTCCGTCACGCCGAGCACATTGCCGATCTCGGCGAGCGTGAGCCCCTCGTAGTAGTAGAGCGTGACGACGGTCTTCTCGCGCTCCGGCAACGTGTTGATCGCCCGCGCGAGAAGGCGCCGCAGCTCGCGGTCCTCCGCGACCTCGACGGGGTTGTCGGCCGCGGTGTCCTCGAGCGTGTCCATCAGGCTCAGCCGGTTGCCGCCCTCGCCGCCCACATGCAGCAGCTCTTCCAGAGCCACCACGTTCGCCAGCGACAACTGGCTGAAAACCGCGTGCAGTTCCTCCAGCGCGATCCCCATCTCATGGGCGACCTCGCCCTCCGACGGCGTACGCCGCAACTGCGCCTCGAGCGTGGCGTAGGCCCGCTCGACATTGCGCGCCTTCTGCCGCACGGACCGTGGAATCCAGTCGAGCGCCCGGAGTTCGTCGATCATCGCGCCGCGGATCCGCGTGATCGCGTACGTCTCGAACTTGATGGACCGCTCGATGTCGAACTTCTCGATGGCGTCGATCAGTCCGAACACCCCGGACGAGACGAAGTCCGCCTGCTCGACATTGGGCGGAAGACCCACACTCACCCGGCCCGCGACGTACTTCACCAGGGGCGAGTAGTGCAGGATCAGTTGCTCGCGCAGCCGGCCGTCCCCCGTCTCCTTGTACGACCGCCACAGCTCGTCCAGCGACGAGGGTGCGGGAGGCCGCTCCCGCTCGCCGCTACGGGCGGCGGGGGGAACTGCCGCCCGGTCGGACCCTGAGGTGTGCTGGGGCATTCGTCGCCTTGAGCCGTTCTGCCGTGTACTGCCGCGTACTGGTGGAGTCGCTCGGACCCATGAGGTGAACTTGCGTGAAGTGATTGAGGTTGTCCGTCTGATTGCCTGTCCGCGCCGGAATCCTTGTGAGCGTAGCGTGACTGGAGTGTCGCAGTGTGCGAAGAGTATGGGATCGCGCGTACGCAGATACGTTCCGCTTGACGCCCCGGAGAGTCCCCCTCATCGCAATGCGTGACGACCCCAGAGCGCCAACTGCGTGAATTCCCAAGGCCATCGGTGGTTCATCCAGACGGCCGAACACGTTCCGTCACGATCCCCCTCCCTCCGCGAAGACCGACACAATCGCCTGGCGTGTCAACTGCCAGCCATCGCCGTGTCGTTCGACGAACCCCAGTGAGCGCAGCTCGTACAGTCGACCGACGGCCTCGTCCACCGCCGTGCCCGCGCCCAGCGCGATCTCCCGCGCCGCCACACTCCCGCGGGCGGGCAGCGCCGCCAGGACGCGTGCGGCCTGAGGGGCGAGCAGATCGCGCGGCACCACGGGGCCGCGCCGCTGCGGCGCCACTTCGCCCATGTCCCCCACCAACTCGACGACTTCCGCGGCGTCGGTCACCAGAACTCCCTCGCCGCGCAGGAGTTCATGCACGCCCGCCGAGAGGCCGCTGGTGGCGGGGCCCGGCACCCCCATCGTGTGGCGGCCGAGCTCCTGGGCGCAGCGTGCCGTGACGAGCGCGCCGCTGCGGTACGCCGCCTCGACGACGACACTGCCCCGGGTGAGCGCGGCGATCACCCGGTTCCGGAGGATGAACCTGCTCGGCGTCGGGTGATCCCCGGGCGGCAACTCCCCGACCACAAGCCCCTGTTCCGCGATACGCCCGATCAACTCGGCGTGCCCGCGCGGATAGGGCCGGTCGACCCCGCACGCGAGCACCGCCACCGTGGCACCACCCGCGCCGAGCGCCCCCCGATGTGCCGCGCCGTCCACCCCGTAGGCCCCGCCCGAGACGACGACCCAGCCCCGCTCGGCGAGCCCCGCGCCGAGACCGGCCGCCATGTGCGCGCCGTACTCCGTGCAGGCCCGCGCGCCGACCACGGCCACCGACCGCAGCGCCCATATCCGCAGGCTGGGCCGCCCCCGCACCCACAGCCCGACCGGTCTGGCGTCCCCGAGGTCGTCCAACTGCACGGGCCATTCCGCCTCCCCCGGGCAGATGAACCGCACCCCGGCGTCCCGCGCCACCGCCAGGTCCCGCGCCGGCCCCGCCCGCTGCGCGCGAGCCCGCAGCCCTTCCCACCGCGCCGCTGTCACACCGTCAAGACGCTCCTCCCCCTCGACGAGCCGCCGCACCACTTCGCGGGCCCCGGCCTCCCGCAGCC
>NZ_SRIC01000483.1 GCF_004684775.1 Streptomyces sp. MZ04 | reverse complement strand
GCTGTGGAGGTGGCGGAGGCAGCTGACACGGGGCAGCTGGTCCGTCGATCCGTTGAAGTGTCCGGCAGGAGACAACTCCTGCCGGGCACTTTGTCGCTGACTGGTGAAGAAGGCATTGAACAGTTGAGCTGGGGAGCCCCCGAGGGGATGGAAACCCTACGAAGTTGGGTAAAAACGCTGTGGCAGTGCAGCAGTCCATGATTCCCTCTTAATCGTCAGCGCCGCCCTCGGACGGACGACTTGGACTCAACAAGGGCGTCCTCGTGGGCACGAGCCGGCATTCCGGCCTCCCGGTGTCCGACCGGGTGCGCCGGCACCACCTCCATTGCGTGTTAGCGGAGCCGACCCATGCTCACGACCCTGAAGACTGTCTATACCGACACGTGCGCCGCAGACCTCGCCTGGACTCTGGGGCGCGAGCCGCTGCCCGCGCTCGCCACACTCGAACTCGAACTCGGCGACACCAAGATGGAGTTGAGGCTCCTGGGGGCCTCCCATCAGGTGCTGCTCGAGGAGGAGCAGGGCAGCTGCTCCGAGACCGTCGCGTGCATTCCCGGCAGCAGTACGCCGCTGCCGCTCGGTGTCTCCAAGCGTCTCGGCGAGTGGGAGTACGAATTCGCGGCGCGGGTGGAGACGCTGTCCCGAGGGCAGTTCACGGGGCGGGCACAGGAGTTGCTCGCACTGGTGTCGGAGCATCCGCACGGCCTCGCCGGGGTGTTCCCCGGCAGCCCGCATGCCTTCACGGCGATGCTGGCGCAGCGGCACGAGGGCGCTGTGCAGTGGCGTACGTGGCACGCGTATCCGCAGGACGGCCAGTTGGTGGCCACGCGGACCCGGCTGGGTCTGCGGATTCCCGCGGGGATCTGAGGGATCCGGGCGGGTCCGAGCGGGCCGGGGTGCGGCGCAGATGCACCCTTGTGGGGGACCCGGTGTGAGCATGCGGTGACGTAGCGTTCCCAGCGTGAGAGAGCCGTCAACGCGTCTGCCCGTCACGCCCCGGACGGGGCGGTTCCTCGTCCTCGCGGGCGTCTTCGTCTGCGCGGCCTGCGGCCTGGTGTACGAACTCGAACTCGTCGCCCTCGCCTCGTACTTGATCGGTGACTCGGTCACCCAGGCCTCGGTGGTCCTGTCCGTGATGGTCTTCGCCATGGGCATCGGCTCGCTGCTCGCCAAGCGGCTGCGGTACCGGGCGGCCGCCGGCTTCGGTCTGGTCGAGGCGGCGCTCGCGCTGGTCGGCGGGCTGAGTGCGATGGCTCTGTACGCGGCGTTCGCCTGGACCGGCGACCGGGGCGAGGTGTGGGCGAGCGGTTCGCGGTATCTGCTCGTCGCGTTCTCGCTCGCCATCGGGCTGCTCATCGGCGCCGAAGTGCCGCTGCTCATGGTCCTGATCCAGCGGATCAGGCGGCAGGACCCGAGCGGCGCGGTGTCCGACCTGTTCGCCGCCGACTACGTGGGCGCGCTGGTGGGCGGGCTCGCCTTCCCCTTTCTTCTCCTCCCGCTGTTCGGTCAGCTGACGGGGGCGCTGATGACGGGTGCGATCAACGCGATCGCGGGCGGCGCCCTCGTATTCGGGCTCTTCCGGCGGGACTTGAGCACGCGGGCGCGCTGGGCCCTGATCGTCGCGAACATCACCGTGCTCGGTCTGCTGGCCTCGGCCGCCGTGCTCGTCGGCGACTTCGAGGCGGCGGCGCGGCGTGCCGTGTACGGGAAGGATGTGCGGGTCGCGGTGCAGACCGACGTACAGGAAGTGGTGCTCACAGGGGGGCCGCGCAGCTCGCTCGACCTCTACCTCGACGGGCGGCTGCGGGTCAGCGGACGCGACGGGCACCGCTACCACCGGGCGCTCGTCGACCCCGCGATGAACGGACCGCACGCGCGCGTGCTCATCCTCGGCGGCGGCGACGGGCTCGCGGCGCGCGAGGCGCTGCGGCATCCGGGGGTCGAGCGGGTGGACGTGGTGGAACTCGACGCGGGGGTGGTGCGGCTGGCGCGGCGCGATCCCGCGCTGAGCGAGCTGAACGGGCATGTGTACGAGGACCGCCGGGTGCGGGTGGTGAACGCCGACGCGTTCCACTGGCTGCGGTCGCCGCCGCGTACGTACGACGTGGTGATCTCCGATCTGCCGGACCCCGGCATCACGGCGAGCACCAAGCTCTACTCCCAGGAGTTCTACGGCCTCGCCTCCCGCGCGCTCGCGCCCGGCGGGCGGCTCGCCGTGCACGCGGGGCCCGTCTCCACGCGGCCGCGGGTCTTCTGGACGGTGGAGGCGACGCTGCGGGCGGCCGGGCTGCGGACCGCGCCGTACCGCGCGGGGGGCAGGGTCTCCGGGTTCGCGGCCGGGCCCTACGGGACGGCGGACGGTGGGGCGGCGCCGCGCGACTGGGGTTTCGTCCTCGCCGCGCGGTCCGTTCCGGTCCTCGCGACACCCCGGACGGCGGCGCCGGGGCAGGCGGGTGTGGAGTCCGCCGAATCCGCCGAACGGGCGCGGCCGCGGGGTCTTACCCCCTCCACACTGGTGCACCCGCGGTACGCGAACTGAGGAGGAAGCGGCGAACTGACGTACAGGGTGCGGGGCCCGTGGGTAGGCTCCACTGCCATGGAGCATGAGGTGTTCGTTCCGGTTCCCGCAGACCGTCTCCGGCACGCGCTCGGCGACCCTGAGAGGGTCGCCGGCGCGGTGCCCGGTCTTCAGCGCGACGCGGACGAGGCGGCAGCGCCGCTCTCCGGCCGCCTCAAGGTGCGGGTCGGGGGCCACACGATCACGTACCGGGCTGCGGCGCGGGTCGCTGCGCGGGGCGATGACGGATACGTCGTCGAGGGCGAGGGCACCGAGGTGCGCGGCAGCGGCTCCGTGAAGATCTCGCTGACGGTGCGGGTCGTTCCGGCGGACGGTGGGGCGCGGCTGCTGTTCGGGGGGACGGCTTCGGCGGACGGCCGGGTCGCGGAAAGTTCTCCACAGGCTGTGGAGGGGGCGGTGCGGAGGCTGCTCGAGCGGTTCGCGTCTTCCCTGGGGTCGGAGGCGTCGACGGAGCCGGAGCCGGAGCCGGAGCCTGCTCCTTCCCCTGCCCCTTCCCCTGAGGTCTCCGTCTTCGAGGCAGAGGTGCCGCCGTCGTCGTTCGACGTGGACGAGGACGGTGTGGACGACGACGTGATCGTGCCTCCGGCGGAGGCCGCGCACGCTCGGCGGACGATGATCGGCCGTAGCGCGGAGGAGGTCGACCACGCGCCGCCGCGGGGGCGGTACGCGCCGGCGCCTGCGGCGGAAGCGATGTCCACCAGCGCGACCCTCCGCTGGGCCGCGCCGGCGGCGGCGGTGGTCGTCGCCTCAGCAATCGTCCTGGGCCGAGCCTTGAGGAAGCGCCGGTAGCTTGGACCCCGTTCTGGACCGCCGCTTCGCGGCGGATTTTTCC
>NZ_SRIC01000482.1 GCF_004684775.1 Streptomyces sp. MZ04 | reverse complement strand
GTATAAGAGACAGCCCCCGACGCCCCCGCCCACCGCGACTTCTCGTCCGGCTTGCTCGGGGCGGCGACCCGGTCGACGTACGCCGTGATCAGACCGCCCGACTTCAGGCCGGTCAGAGTCTCGACGTGGCCTCGGATCTCCTTCGTGTCCCGGGTCCGGTCGCGTATCTCCGAACGAGGGAAACCGACCGCCAGGCAAGGGAGTTGGGATTCGCCGGCCAGCGGCTCGATCCGGCCCCACCGCACCAGGGCCGAAGCATCGCCCGGCGGCATCCAGTCAGCCCCCGTGATGCGAATCAACGCCGCATCCGCCTGCGGCTCCCGCTCCAGGTCAGGCTCCTGGCCCCGCTCCGGCCACAGCACCTCCGCAGCAGCCCACCGCGTACGCCCCTCCGGGTCAAGCCGCCGGACCTCTAACTCCCGTGCCCCGCCCGCCACATTGTGAAGCGCCGTCAGAACCAGCCGATCCGCAACGAGGTATCCGCTGCCCGCTCGCTTGCCCGACGGGCTCCAGATCTCCATGACCCGTCGTACGTCCATGGGGTGGCCGCCGCCCTACTCGGGGCGCTCTTCAGCCGACTCATCGCCGACCCGCGCATCCTCACCCGTCTCCGGATCCACCGGCTGGAGCGTGAGCTTCACCCTGCTCACCGTCCCCTGCGCCCTCGCCGCCTTCACCTCCGCGCTGAACGGCAGCACGAACACTTTCGCCCGCGCCTCGCCGTCCACGCGTACGTCTACGGAGAACTCCAACTCCACCGGTCCGGTGCGGAATTGGACGCCCTGCCCACGGCCCTCATCGGCCGCCCGCTGCAGCTCCCCGCGGATCGCCCCGATCGCCTCGGCAAGACCTGCCCACACCTCGTCCGCCATGGCCCCGCCCCCTAGCGCAGTTACGTAACTCAACGTATCGCCGCAGTGCGCAACTGGGCGCCGTTCAGTGCCATTTCGCCCCGGTCAGGCAGCTCCGACGATCCGATCGCCGTACTCGATGGACACCGTGATCTTGGCGCCAAGCGCCGCCGCATAAGTACGCATGGTCTCCAAGTCAGCGGCCGCAGGCTCTCGGGGTTGAGGCAGAAGCCAGCGTTATTTGACGGTCCGCATGCCCAGGGGCCAGGCAAGCTCCTCCGCCATCACCTTGCCCGCCGCCTCCGCCAACGCGTCCTCCGCCAAGTCCTCGTCCGTGTCCAGGCCGTTCAGGTCCTCGAGCGGCTGGTTCAGCCTCACATGCGCCACCAGGGACTGGAGGGCGCGGAGGGCGGCCGAGGCCGTCGAGCCCCAGTTGGAGAAGTACGAGAACTGCCACCACCAGAGGGCCTCGGTCGTGCGGCCCGCGCGGTAGTGCGCCAGGCCGTGCGAGAGGTCCGCGACCACGTCCGCCAAGTCGTCCGAGATGCGGGCCGGGACCGGGGCCTTGCGCGGCTCGTAGGGGTCGAAGACCTCCGAGTAGACGTCCACCGGCTCCAGGAGGAGCGCCAGGCGTTCGCGGAGGTCGTCCACGTCGCGCTCCGGGCCGAGGTCCGGCTCGTAGCGCTCCTCGGGGACGATGTCCTCGTGCGCGCCCAGGCGGCCGCCGGCCAGGAGGAGTTGGGAGACCTCCAGGAGGAGGAAGGGGACAGCTGAATCCGGTTCGTCGCCCTTTGCCACCTCCGTCACCGCCACGATGAAGCTCTCGATCTGGTCCGAGATCTGCACCGCGAAGGAGTCCGGGTCCTGGGATGTGGAGTGGATCAGCTTCGTTCCGGCGTCGGCTCCGGCGTCGGCTCCGGCGTCGGACTGCTGCGTCTGCGACTTCTGTTGCTTAGACATCTAGGAGTCGTCTCCCCTCGAAGGCGCGGCCCAGAGTGACCTCGTCCGCGTATTCCAGATCTCCCCCGACAGGGAGCCCGCTGGCCAGGCGGGTGACCTTCAGGCCCATGGGCTTGATCATGCGTGCGAGGTACGTCGCCGTGGCCTCGCCCTCCAGGTTCGGGTCCGTGGCCAGGATGAGTTCCGTGACCGTGCCGTCCGCAAGACGCGCGAGGAGTTCTCGTATGCGCAGGTCGTCCGGGCCCACGCCCTCGATCGGGCTGATCGCGCCGCCCAGGACGTGGTACTTCCCTCGGAATTCGCGGGTGCGTTCGATCGCGACTACGTCCTTGGGCTCCTCCACCACGCAGATGACCGACAGGTCGCGGCGGGGGTCGCGGCAGATGTTGCAGAGTTCTTCCTGCGCCACGTTCCCGCACGTTGCGCAGAAGCGGACCTTGTCCTTCACCTCGAGGAGGGCGTGCGCGAGACGGCGTACGTCCGTCGGCTCCGCCTGCAGGATGTGGAAGGCGATCCGCTGCGCGCTCTTGGGACCGACGCCGGGCAGCCTGCCCAACTCGTCGATGAGGTCCTGGACCACGCCTTCGTACACGGGACGCCTTTCTTTGCCTTCTTCAGGGTCTAGCTCTGATACGTACGGTAGTTGGCCGGGGGGTTTCTTAGAAGGGAAGGCCCGGGATGCCGCCGCCGCCCAGGCCCTGCGCGAGCGGGCCCAGCTTCTCCTGCTGGAGCGCCTGCGCGTTCTCGTTTGCCGCCTGAACCGCCGCGACGACCAGGTCGGCGAGGGTCTCCGTGTCCTCCGGGTCGACCGCCTTGGGGTCGATGACGAGGCCGCGCAGTTCGCCCGAGCCGTTGACCGTCGCCTTGACGAGACCGCCGCCCGCCTGGCCCTCGACCTCCGTGCGCGCGAGCTCCTCCTGCGCGGCCGCGAGGTCCTGCTGCATCTTCTGGGCCTGCTGGAGCAGCTGCTGCATGTTGGGCTGGCCACCACCGGGGATCACGATCAGCTCCTGTCTGTGACGGTTCATGACGGTTCATGACGGCTTGTACGGCGGGGTTTCCACCTGTAATGAGCCTACGTGGTCAGGGGTGGCCTCGCCCCAGCACTCTTTCGAGTGAGATCAGCGGTCCTCCTATACCTGATCAAGCACCTCTTCCGGGCGGAAATACCGCGAAAACGGGCTCATGGCCACCCATTGGGCGGTAGTACTGGGGCTGCGCATCAGCACCAGGTGTCACAGGGCGCGCACCGTACGGAACCGCCGCAGGGAACAGTCAGGGATCTCGTAGAGGTAGAGGGAGTGCCGTGAGCCAGCCGGATATGCAGCCCGAGGGGGTGCCCCATGACGGGCACGGGCAGGGTGCCGGGGCAGGTGCGCGGGAGAGCGCCCGGGGCGGCACCGAGGGCTCCCGGTCCGGGGATCTGACGGGGCGGGCCTTCCCGCTCGGCGACTGGGGCGAGCCTGCCGAGCGGCTCGACGAGCTGTACCGGTGGGTGGAGCGGGGGGCGCTCAATACGGCGGCCTGGTATCTGTCCGACCGCGCGTGGAAGCGGCGCGGGGCGCGGCTCTCGCGCGTGGGCGCGGCGCTGGGGGGCGTGGGGG
>NZ_SRIC01000481.1 GCF_004684775.1 Streptomyces sp. MZ04 | reverse complement strand
GCGCCCGGCTGGGAGGGGCCCGAGAGCGGGCCGGATGGGGGCCCGGTGGGCCGGCCGGACGACGGCGGTTCGACACTCACGAGTTCTTCCCTGCGTAGGGGATCTGCGGGGCGCGGGGCGTACAGAGAGTTCACACCTCTTTGTCCCGGTACGCGCCTATTGTGTGCCGCGGTTCCTGGCGGCCCGCAAGCGGACGCGGTCGCACTGACACGGTCGGCGACTGACGCGGTCGGCCCTCCCCGAGGGGCGGGCCGCCGCAGCGCTGCTTAACGTGACAACGTGACCGACCAGACACCGCCCCGGCGGGCCCCCCACGGATGGCCGCACGCCCTTGTGGCCGTGCTCGCCGCCCTGCTGGTCATGGCAATCCTCGCCGCGCTCGGCCTGTGGGCCGCGGGCGCCGCCGATCTGCCCGGCGGCGCGTTCCCCAGCGTCGCCGCCGCCGTGGTCGTGATGGCGGTGGGCGGCTCCGTCAAGCTGTCCGGGGACGCGGGTGCGATCGCCGAGACCAACGCGGACCTCTCCGTGCTCCCTCTCTCGGTCGGCCTGGCCGGGGCCCTGGTGATCGCCGCCGGATTCCTCAGGCCGCTGCGGCACCGGGCGGTCGCGGGCACGAGCGAGCTGGCCGGCTGGGCCGGCCGGGTCGCGGCGCTGTGGGTGCTGCTCCTGATCGGCCTCGGCCTCGCGGCCCGGCACCGCTTCACCATCTCGCTCGGCGAGGGGACGGCCTCCGACATCAGCGATGTGCTCGATGCCTCGCCCAGGGTCGGCTTCGAGACCGACGTACCCCTCACGCTCGTCTTCGGTCTCCTGTGGCTCGCGGGCGTGCTCGCCGTGGCCCTGCTGGTCTCGCGCCGGGCACCGCTCCCGGCCCGGCTGCTGCGCTTCCAGGAGTCCGTGCGGCCCGCGGCCTTCGCGATGGTGGTGCTCCTGCTCTCGTACGTCGCTCTGGGCCTGGTCATCGGTCTCGTCGTGGCGGCGACACAGGGTCACGCCGCCGAGACGCTCGCGGTGATCCTGCTCGGGCTGCCCAATCTCCTCTGGCTCGCCTTCACCCTCGGGCTCGGCGCGTCCTGGGAAGGCCGCGTGGAGGGCCCGTTCGGGCTGCCCATGCCGCAGGTCCTGGACGACGTCCTGCGTACGCCGGAGAACTCCACGCTCAATCTCCAGACGCTCGCCGAGTACGACAGCCGGGTGTGGTGGCTCCTCGCCGTCGCCGCGGTCATGGTGCTGTGGGCCGCGCTCGTGATGGCGGCGCGCTCGCCCGCGCGGATGCGGGCCTGGCAGCACGCCGTGCACATGGCGGTGGCGCTGATGCTCACCGTGCTCGCCGTCTGTCTGCTGGTCCGCATCGAGGCGCACTACGGCCTCTCGCTCCTGGGCATCGGCGACCTCGGCGGCGGCCTCTCCGGCCTGGTACTCCTGAGCCCGAAACTGTGGACGGCACTGGGCCTCGCCCTGGCCTGGGGCCTGGTCACGGGCTTCATCGGCGGCCTGCTGACGCGACGCGTCCGCAGGCATGGCGAGGTGGAGACGGAGCCGGAGGAGGCCTGAGGGAGACACCGGGGAGGGGAACCGCGCGACCAGCCACAACGCACCCGCAGATCCGCACGGCACACCCCGCAGAACCCCCCAGAGCCCTCAGCCCGGCAGCCGCCGAAACACCGCCCGCGCCCAACGGGGCGGCTCCGGCGGCACCTCCGGCCCGGCCGGGGCAGCCGGGGCGGCCGGGGCCCCCATGCCCCCCATGCCCCCCATGTCCACCTGAGTCGGCGGATGCCCGCCGCCGCCACCCACAGCTGCGGCACGCAAGGCAGCCACGAACTCCAGGCAGGACCCATACCGATCCTCGGGACTCTTGGCCAGCGCCTTGGCCAGGACGTCATCGACGCCCCTGGGGAGATCCGGCCGCAGCTCGGTCAGGCGGGGCGGCTGGTCGTACTGATGGGCCCACAGCAAGGCCATGTCGTCGTCGCGCTGGAAGGGCGGGCCGCCGGCCATGGTCTCGTGGACGACGCAGGCGAGGCTGTAGACGTCGCAGCGGCCGTCCACCGGGCGCCCCGAGATCTGCTCCGGCGCCACATAGTCGAGGGTGCCGACGAACTGGCCCACGGTGGTGAACCCGGTCAGCGAGAGGGACTTCTTCGTCAGGCCGAAGTCCGTCAGATAGACATGCTCCGGATGGTCGCTGTCCGTGCCCTTGTCGACGAGGATGTTGCCGGGTTTGACGTCCCGGTGGACCAGGCCGTGGTCGTGGGCCGCGTCGAGCGCGGACGCGACCTGCACGGCGATGCGCAGGGCGGCGCCTAGGGGGAGCGGCCCCGAGCGGTCGAGCACGTGACGCAGGTCGAGCCCGGGAACGTACCGCATGGCGATGTACAGAACTCCGTCGGTCTCACCCGCCTCGAAGACCGGCACGATGTGCGGGTGCTCGATCGACGCGGCCACGCGTGACTCGTGCGTGAAGCGCTTCCGGAAGGTGTCGTTGCGCGCGAGTTCGGGGGCGAGCAGCTTGAGGGCGACGGTGCGGTCCAGGCGCAGATCCTTGGCGCGATAGACGACGGCCATGCCACCACGACCGACCTCGCCCTCAATCCGATACCCCGCGATCTGCTTGCCGACCAGCTCCGAGGGCCGCCCGGAGTGCACGCTCTGACCCGTCTCCCGCGACGAGGCTCCCATCACGCGTCACCGGACCGGTGCGGCGGTACGGGATCGGCGGCGACGGGCGGGATCACACGGGTGGGTTCTTCGCCGTACGGGTCACGGCCGTGCGAGCCATCGCCGTACGAGGCTTCACGGTGCGGGCGGCGCACCGGCCCCGCCTCCGGCACGGTCTCAACCACCCGCGTCGGCTCCGAGCCGGGCGCGGCACCCTGCGAAGTGCCGCCCCGCGGACCCGCACCGCGCGAGGCACCACCAAACGGGGCATCGCCGCGCGAGGCATGAGCCTGCCCCGCCTCCGGTACGGCCTCAACGACCCGCGTCGGCTCCGCACCCGCCGCGGCACCGTTCGCGGGCGAACCGTACGGAGCATCGCCGCGCGGGCCATGCACCGCACCGGCCCCCGGCACGGCCTCAACCACCTGCGTCGTCTCCGCACCCACTGCGGCACCATCCACCGGCGCGCCCTGCGGGGCTTCTCCGCGCGGAGCACGCGCCGCACCCGCCTCCGGCACGGCCTCAACCACCTGCGTCGTCTCCGGACCCGGACCCACTGCGGCACCACCCACCGGCGGACCGTGCGGGGCTTCTCCGCGCGGAGCACGCGCCGCACCCGCCTCCGGCATGGCCCCAACCACCCGCGTAGGCTCCAGACCCGCCGCAGCACCATCCACCGGCGCGCCCTGCGGGGCTTCTCCGCGCGGAGCACGCGCCGCACCCGCCCCCGGCACGCCCCCAACCACCCGCGTCGGCTCCAGACCCGCCGCAGCACCATCCACCGGCGGAC
>NZ_SRIC01000480.1 GCF_004684775.1 Streptomyces sp. MZ04 | reverse complement strand
GTGTCAGGGCCTGGAACGTTGCGGTCTGCCGGGGCGGCGGTGACGCTTGGCGTCGGCATGGGCGGTGACTCCTGCGGGGCAATCGGGCGGGTGGTCGGGAGAGGCGTGTGCGGCTGCGGCTGCGGCTGCGGCTGCGGCTGCGGCTGCGGCTGCGGCTGCGGGGAACGAGGACCCCAGGGCCATCGCAAGACTCCACCAAGCCCCGCCGCCCCGGCAGACCGCAACGTTCCAGGCCCTGACACGGCCCCCCAGGCCCACCATCAACCGGTGACAATAGAGAAATGGCACCGGCAGAAGGTACGGAACTCGGCAGATACCTCCGCGCGAGGCGGGCGCAGATCACCCCCGCGGACGCGGGCCTCCCGGCCGGTACCGGCCTGCGCCGCACCCCCGGCCTGCGCCGCGAGGAGCTCGCGACCCTCGCCGGGGTCAGCGTCGACTACTACACCCGGCTGGAGCGTGGCAGGGAGACCAACCCGTCCCCGGCCGTCATCGACTCCCTGGCCCGCGCCCTGCGCCTCGGCGGCGACGCCCACGAGCGCCTGCACGACCTGGCCGAGCTGGCGTCGGGCCGGATGACGGAGCCGCGCCCCACCGACGACAGCACCGTGCGCGAGTCGGTCCTGCGGATGCTCGAAGCGCTCCGGCCGCTGCCCGCGTACGTCGTCAACCGGTACAACTACGTCCTCGCCGCCAACCCGCCAGGACGCGCCCTGTTCCCCGGCCTGTGGGACGACTACGCCCCGGCCCAGCGCAATCTCACCCGCTATGTGTTCCTGCATCCCGTGGGCAGCGAGCTCTACATACCCCGGGAGCAGACCCTCGCGACGTCGGTCGCGCATCTGCGGGCGATCGGCGGACTCGACCCCGACTCCCCGCAGCTGGCCGCCCTGGTCGGCGAACTCCTCCTGAAATCACCGGACTTCGCCCGCATGTGGGAGCGGTACGAGGTGCGGGAGCGCGGCGGCGGCAAGAAGATCTTCGCGCATCCGAAGACGGGGCGGATGACCCTCACGTTCGAGGCGATGCAGCTTGCGCGGACGGGCGGGCAGCGGCTGATCACCTACCAGGCGGCGCCCGGCACCCCGGATGAAGAGGCCATGCTCCGCCTGGAGCCGGCGTCCCGTACCGAGGCGTCCCGCAGCTAGTCCTCCTCGTCCGCCCCGCACGAACTCCCGTTCCTCGGCATCTCCCCGTACAGCAGGAACCCGTCCACCTTCTCCCGCACGCACTTGGACCCCGCGTAACCGGTGTGCCCGTCCCCCTTGTTGTCCAGGACGACGGCCGCCGAGCCGAGCCGCTCGGCGGTCTCCTGGGTCCAGCTGTACGGGGTCGCGGGGTCGCCCCGCGTGCCGACGAGCAGGAAGTCCGGGCTCTTCACATCACGTACCTCGTCACGGATGTAGTCCGTACCCGCGGGCCGCCCGAAGCAGAAGAGCACCGGCATCAGCATCGACTTCCCGAAGATGGCGGATGTGGATGCGAACTCCTGCTGGAGCTTGCCGACTTCCTTCTCGATGCTGTCCGCGTCCGGCCGGTCCGGGTCGTCGGCGCAGTTCACGGCCATGAGCGCGGCGGCCATGTTGTCGGGGGGAATGTCCTCCGTCAGGCCCTTCAGGCCAGGCCTCTGCTGGGCCATCGCGCCGCTCATCCGAATCAGCGCCCGGGGGTCCCCGTCGGCAAGCAGCGCGCCGAGCGCCTGCGACAGGGCGGGCCACGACTGCCTGCTGTAGAGCGCCTGTCCGAGTACGTCCACGACGTCCTGGCCGGTGAACTCCTCGCCGGTCGTGGACTGGAGCGGATACCGGTCGAGCCCCCGGATCAGCTGCGCCATGTGCTCGCGCGCGGCCCGCGAATCCCTGCCGAAGACGCAACCCGCGTTGTCCGTGCACCAGTTGAGGAAGTTGTCGAGGGCGGTCTGCCGCCCCTCCGCGCTCACCAGGGCCTGCTCGGCGACCGGTTCGGTCAGCGTGTCCACACCGTCGAGGACCATCCGGCCGACCTTCTTGGGGAACTGGGTGGCGTAGACGGCGCCGAGCCGCGTTCCGTAGGAGAAGCCCAGATAGTTGAGCTTCTTGTCGCCGAGCGCCTGACGCATGACGTCCATGTCGCGCGAGACGTTGATGGTCCCGACGTACGGAAGAACGGGCCCTGACTCCTTGGCGCACCGATCGGAGATCTTCTTTATCTCGTCGAGCACGGCGCCGGGATCGTCGGTCTCCTCACCCTCCGGGGCCTCCGTCGGGTCCTCGGCGCCGGCATCACCACAGGTCACGGGCGAACTCTCGCCCACCCCGCGCGGATCGAAGGAGACGACGTCGTACCCCTTGCCGAGATACGCGAACTCCTTCTGCGAGGCGAGCAGTCCGGAGACCCCTGCACCGCCGGGACCCCCGAAGTTGAGCAGCAGCGAACCGCGCTTCTCGCCGCTGGACTTGATGCGGACCATGGCGAGATCGACCTTGCCGCGCTTGGGCTGTGCGTAGTCGAGCGGGACAGTGATCTTGCCGCACTGCACGTCGTCGTCCTCGGAGGCGGAAGGGGAGGGCTCCTCGGAGACGAGCCCCGCCCCCTCCCCTTCACAGTCACCCCACTTGATCTTCTGCGTGTAGTACCGGGAGAGATCGGGCCGCTGATCGGGCGACGCGAACGCCTGCGATGCGGACGCCTGCGATGCGGACGCCTGCGATGCGGACGCCTGCGATGCGGACTCCTGCGATGCGGACGCCTGCGATGCGGACGCCTGCGATGCGGACTCCTCGGCAGGGGCAGCGGCGGCCGCCGCCGCTCCGATGCCCGGCAGTGCGACTCCTGTCCCCATGACGGCCAGCGCGGTGACGCCGGCGAGCGCAACAGCTCTGCGCACGGCAACCTCCCAGGGTCTGCCCCTCGATCACCCTAAGCGCGCGGGTCCGGCGCCGCCCGTCCAGCTCACAGCCAGTGACGGCGACTACCGGCCGTGTCCGTAGAGCCCCTCGATCTCAGCGGCGAAGTCACGCTCGACGGCGGCACGGCGCAGCTTCAGGGACGGCGTGAGATGACCGCTCTGCTCCGTGAAATCCACCGGCAGAACGGCGAACCGCCGGATGGACTCGGCACGGGATACGAGCTTGTTGGCCTCGTCGACCGCACGCTGCAGCGTCTCGCGCAAGTCGGCGTCATCGACAAGATCGGCGGGAGTGCTCCCCTCCTTCTTCTTCCTCATACGGCACCAGTGCCCGATGCCGTCCGCCTCGAGCGTGATCAGGGCGGTGATGTACGGCCGGGCGTCGCCGACGACCATGCACTGGCCGACCAGCGGATGGGCGCGCAGCCAGTCCTCGAGCGGGGCGGGGGCGACGTTCTTGCCGCCGGTCGTGATGAGCAGGTCCTTCTTCCTCCCGGTGATCGAGAGATACCCCTCGGCGTCGAGCTCCCCGACGTCCCCGGTGGCGAACCACTCCCTGTCTTTTATACACATCTGACGCTGCCGACGAATAGC
>NZ_SRIC01000479.1 GCF_004684775.1 Streptomyces sp. MZ04 | reverse complement strand
GGGGTGGGGTGTCGTCGGTCGGCGGGGTGTCGGGCGTGGACGCCGGCGCTGCCGGCGCCTCGGCGTCGGTTCCCGCGGCGGCCGCGCCCTTCGTCAGTTCCTTCGGTGGGGCCAGGGAGACGGGGGAACCCTCGTCCGGGTTCTCCGTGTCCAGCAACTGCACCGCGTGGCGGCCCAGTTGCGCCACCAGCCCTCCCGGCAGCCAGGGGTCGCGCGTGCGGCCGCCGTCGCCGAGCGTGTCCTCCGCGCCCGTACGCTCCAGGATCTGCTCCAGCGTCGGGCGGTCCGCCGGGGTCTTGCGGAGGCAGTCGGCGACCAGTTCGGCCAGCTCCTCCGGGAGCGCCGACAGGTCCGGCTCCTCCTGCGCGATACGGAACATCAGCGCGTGCACGCCGCTGTTCGCCGTGCCGAAGGGCAGCGCCCCCGACGCCGCGTACGCGAGGACCGAGCCCAGGCAGAACACGTCGCACGCCGGAGTGACCCGGTCGCCCCGCACCTGCTCGGGTGCCATGAAGCCGGGCGAGCCGACGAGCGCGCCGGTGCGGGTGAGGCCGCCGTCCGTCACCGTCTCCAGGGCACGCGCGATGCCGAAGTCGATGACCCGGGGGCCGTCGATCGTGACCAGGACGTTCGACGGCTTGAGGTCGCGGTGGATGAGGCCCGCCGCGTGAATGTCCTTGAGGGCGTTGGCGAGTCCCGCCGCGAGGATCTTCACGGAACGCTCGGGCAGTGGGCCGTGGTCCTGTGAGATGACGCTCTGGAGGGAAGGTCCGGCGACATATCCCGTGGCCAGCCAGGGAATCGTCGCCTCGGTGTCCGCGTCGAGCACCGGCGCCGTCCACGCGCCGCCCACCCGCCGCGCCGCCCGCACTTCCTGCCGGAAGCGGTTCCTGAACTCCTCCTGCTCGGCGAGCTCCTCGCGCACCAGCTTGACCGCGACCGTACGCCCACGGTCGGAGCGCGCCAGATAGACGTGCCCCATACCGCCCGCGCCGAGCCGCGCGAGCAGGCGATAGGCGCCTATTCGCTGTGGATCCCCGGGCCCCAGCTTCTCCATCGCCGCGCGACCTCCCCCATTGGTGTGCAACGAATCGAGTTTAGTGCGGTGGTGGGGCGAGGTGGGGCTGACTGTCTGCTACGGCTCCGTAACGGGTTCCGTATCGTCTTCCTGTTGGGCCACGGCCAGTTGGGCCACGGCCTGGGAGAGGCGTTCCAACACCCGTACGGTCTCGGCGAATTCCTTCTCGCCCAGCTCCGCCGCCAGACGCGCCGCCCATTCCGCGTGGCCGGGGCCGATCTTCTCGACGGCCGCGCGGCCCTCGTCCGTGGGGCGCAGGAGCTTCGCGCGGCGGTGGGCCGGGTTCGGTACGTACTCGGCGAGGCCTCGCCGTACCAGGAGGTCGGCGATGCGCTGCACGCTCTGCCGGGTGATGCCCATCGCGCGGGCGATGCCCGAGACCGGCAGAGGCTCGCGCAGGACCGCGCCGAGCACCTGCCACCAGGCGGCGGTCAGCCCGCCCGGCTTGGCCAACTCCTCTGCCACGGAAAGGAATTGGCCGTTGAGCCGGAAGACGCCGATTGCGGTGCGGGAGAACAGGTCCTGCTGCTCCCGCACCCGATCGCGGTCGGTGCTCACGACTCGAGCATCTCGTACGCGGACGCGTCCGAGTCGTGGAAGAGGCGGTACCAGGCGTCCAGCTTCTCGCCCTCGAACGCGCCGAGCCGCCCGAGCACCTCGCGCGCGAAGGCGACCGGCTCGGTCGGGCCCGCCGTGATCAGGTTGCCGTCGGTGACGGCGTCCGCCTCGACGTACCGCTCGCCGCCCTTGTATCCGGTGGCCGCGAGATAGAACGACACCGCGCTGGTGTGCGCGCGGTCGTCGAGCAGCCCCTCGCGGGCGAGCCCGGCGGTGGCCCCGCAGATCGCGGCGACCGGCACGCCCGCGTCGAGGAAGGCGCGGGCGGTGCGGGCGAAGGGGGCGAGGTCGTCGCCGGTGTCCCACAGGTCGGCGCCCGGCAGGATCAGCAGCGAGCTGTCCTCGGGGCGCAGATCGGCGAGGCTCATGTCGGGCTTGATGCGTACGCCGGCGACCGTGGTGACGGTTTCGGGCGAGGGCGACCCGGCGGCGACCGTACGGATCTCGTGGCCGGAGCGGGCGAGGTACGCCGTGGCGTAGCCGGGCTCCCAGTCGGCGAGTGTGTCGTAGACGGCCAGATGGACGGGCTTGCGGGACATGACGCCACCTCCGCTGATTCGGCTGCCGTTCTCTGTGCTGTGCTTACGTAAGCATGCTGTCAAAATGACAGCATGTTGTCAAGAGATTCACGGGTTAACCCGCGCTGGGGGCGGCGTCAACCCGCCCGTCCCTAGCGGTGACCGGCGGGCCGTCGTCACGCTGGACGCCGTGTACCGGGAGGAGACCGCGCTCCGTGCCGAGCTCGCCCGGCGCCTGGGGGAGCCGCTCGGCTGGACCGTCCAGGAGGTCGACTACGTACGCGACCTGTTGGTTGTGGAAGTCCGCTTCCGGCAGCCGGAACCTTCTGAACGGCCCGGGGAGTTCGTACGTACAGCAGCACGACGACGCACGACCCGGTCCCGCACGCCTGCCCCCGCACCCCAGAAGGAGACCGTGTGAACCCCGCCGTACGCGCCATCGGAAGGGCCGCGCTCGCCGCGCACCCCATCGCGCTTGACGAGGTGAACGCGCGGGCGGAACTCCTCGCCCGCTACGACAACAGCTATCTCGTGCCGGTCGAGATCTTCGAGGATCTGGCCGCGCTGCTCACGGATCCGCGCCGCGCATCGGGCCCCTTCCGGGCCCTGAGCATCGGCGGCAAGCGCTGGTTCGGCTACCACTCGACGTACTACGACACCCCTGAGCTGCTGACCTTCCACGAGCACCGGCAGGGGCGGCGGCTGCGCTACCGCATCAGGGAGCGGCTCTACCAGGACAGCGGGGAGCGGCAGTTCGAGATCAAGCTGAAGAGCGGGCGCGGCGAGACGGTCAAGCACCGGCAGCGTCTGGAGGGGGACGACCACGCCCTCGACGCCGCACGGCAGGGCTATCTGGCGGGCGTGCTGAGGGGGTCGTACGGAATAGAGGCGCCGGGAGGGCTCACGAAGTCCCTCGTCACGGAGTACCGGCGGGCGACCTTCGTGGCCGACGGGCAGCGGGTGACGTGCGACGCGGGGCTCGTGGTGCGCGACGTGGCGACGGGGCGTTGGGTGGAGGCGGACCGCGGTCTCGTGCTCGTGGAGACCAAGACGCAGGGGCATCTGACGGAGGCGGACCGGGTGCTTCACCGGTACGGGGTGCGGGCCGCGGACTTCACCAAGTACTGCGGCGGATTCGCCGCGCTGCGCCCCGAGTTGGGGATCAACCGCTGGGCGCGGGCGGTGCGGACCGCGTTTCCCCGGGCGGGGACTGCGGCGCCTGGGGGAAGGTGAGCGCGGTTCTGGAAGTCCGGCATGACCGCCGGCGCCGTCAAGTAGGCCACGAGCAAGCCACCACCGTGAGGAATTCCCCCTGTCTCTTATACACACTCCG
>NZ_SRIC01000047.1 GCF_004684775.1 Streptomyces sp. MZ04 | reverse complement strand
AGGAGCGTCTCGTGGGCTCGGAGAGGTGTATAAGAGACAGGGGTGGAGACCGTCCTCCCCGAGGACGGGGCGGGGCTTTCCGCGGGGCAGCGGCAGCGGCTTGCGCTGGCGCGGGCTTTCCTGGCCGACCGGCCTGTGGTGCTCCTCGACGAGCCGACCGCGGCTCTGGACGGGGAGACCGAGGAAGGGGTTGTCGAGGCGGTTCGGCGGCTTGCTGTCGGGCGGACCGTGCTGCTGGTGGTGCATCGGCCGGCGTTGCTCGCCGTCGCCGATCGGGTCGTACGGCTGCGGGCCTGCCCTTCCAGGGCGGAGTTCGCGGCCGACCGGGTGCCCGTGCAGATGGGCGGGGCGGCTGACGGGCAAGGGCCTGCCGATGGCGCTTTTGGCGACCCGGTGGTGACGGGTGACCAGGCGAGGGACTGGGGCGGCTCGCATCCCAAGGGCGGGGTCCTGGCCCGGCTGCGGGGGATGGCGCAGCAGCGGCAGGGCAAGCTCGCGCTCGCCCTGCTCCTGGGCGCCCTCGCGATCGGCAGCTCCGTAGGGCTGATGGGCACCTCCGGGTGGCTGATCAGCCGGGCTTCGGAGCAGCCCCCGGTGATGTACCTGATGATCGCCGTGACGGCGACCCGCGCCTTCGGCATGGGGCGCGCCGTCTTCCGCTACGCCGAGCGCCTCGTCTCGCACGACGCCGTCCTGCGGATGCTGGCCGACACCCGCGTCGCCGTCTACCGGCGCCTGGAGCGCCTCGCCCCTGCCGGGCTCGGGAAGCGCCACCGCGGCGACCTCCTGTCCCGTCTCGTCGCGGACGTCGACGCCCTGCAGGACTACTGGCTGCGCTGGCTGCTCCCCGCGTCCGCCGCCGCGGTCGTGGGCGCCGGAGCCGTCGGCTTCACCGCCTGGCTGCTGCCGGAGGCGGGCGCCGTCCTCGCCGTCGGCCTGCTGCTCGCCGGTGTGGGCGTACCGATGCTCTCCGGAGCGGTCGCCCGTCGCGCCGAGCGGAAGCTCGCTCCCGCGCGCGGGGTGCTCGCCACGCGGGTGGCGGATCTGCTCACCGGCACCGCCGAGTTGACCGTCGCGGGCGCGCTGCCCCGGCGTACCGCGGCGGCGAGGGAAGCCGACGCCGAGCTGACCCGGATCGCGTCCCGGACCGCCACGGCCACCGCCCTCGGCGACGGACTCGGCGCGCTCGCGTCCGGGCTCACCGTGGCCGCGGCCGCTCTCGTCGGGGTGCAGGCGGTGCACGACGGCCGACTCGACGGGGTCGCGCTCGCCGTCGTCGTCCTCATGCCGCTCGCCGCTTTCGAGGCGGTCATCGGGATGCCGCTCGCCGTGCAGTACCGCCAGCGCGTCAGGAAGAGCGCCGAGCGCGTCTACGAGGTCCTCGACGCACCCGCACCCGTACCCGAGCCCGCCGAGCCCACACAACGCCCGCAGTCGCCCTTCCCGCTCCGCCTCGAAGGACTCCACGCCCGCTACGAGGGGCAGCACCGGGACGCCATCGCGGGTGTCGGCCTGACGCTCGAGCAGGGCCGGCGGATCGCCGTGGTCGGCCCGTCCGGCTCCGGCAAGACCACGCTCGCCCAGGTCCTGCTGCGCTTCCTGGGGACGACCGGGGGGACGTACACCCTGGGCGGCACGGAAGCGGCCGCCCTGGACGGTGACACCGTGCGGGAGCTGGTCGGGCTCTGCGCCCAGGACGCGCACATCTTCGACAGCTCCGTACGCGAGAACCTGCTCATCGCGCGGAAGGACGCGAGCGACGCCCAGCTGCGCGACGCGCTGACGCGGGCCAGGCTCACGGACTGGACCGACTCGCTGCCCGATGGCCTCGACACCCTGGTCGGCGAGCACGGGGCGCGCCTCTCCGGAGGCCAGCGCCAGCGCATCGCCCTGGCCCGCGCGCTGCTCGCCGACTTCCCCGTCCTCGTCCTCGACGAGCCGGCCGAGCACCTCGACCTGCCGACCGCCGACGCCCTCACCGATGACCTCCTGGCCGCCACCGAGGGACGTACGACGCTGCTCATCACGCACCGCCTCGCCGGGCTCGACGCGGTGGACGAGGTGATCGTCCTCGACGCGGGGCGGGTCGTGCAGCGTGGCGCGTACGCGGAGCTCGTGGCGGTGGACGGGCCGCTGGCGCGCATGCGGGAGCGGGAGAGCGCGGCGGACCTGCTGCTGACGGCCGGGTAGGGACTGACGGCCGGGTAGGGACTGACGGCCGGGTAGGGGCTGACGGCCGGGTAGGGACTGGCTCCGGTGCCGACCGGGCAGGGAGGCCAGCCCCGACTTTCCTCGCCAAATGGGACTAACTACTCTCAAAGCATGTCAGCCCCATCGGCCTCCGCCGCCTCACCGCGTCCCGACGGCACTCCGGACCCGATCGAGGCGGCGAAGCGGGCGACCCGCAGCCTCCAGGGGCTCTCCCCCGAGCTGACCGCGCGGGTGCCGCAGCTGCTCGAGGCGATGCGGTCCGTCGGCGCCGGGCTCGAACTGCACACCACGCTGGACCGCATCTGCGAGACGGCCGCCGAGCTCGCTGACGCCCGCTACGCGGCCATCGGCGTCGTCTCCGAGGACGGCAAGGGGCTCTCGGACTTCGTCTACACCGGCATCGACGAGGAGACGGCCGAACGGATCGGGCACCTTCCCGACGGACACAAGGGGCTGCTCGGCGCCCTCATCCACCAGCCCGAGACCCTCCGCCTCGCGGACCTCTCCACCGACCCGCGCTCCTGCGGCTTCCCGGCGGACCATCCGCCGATGCGCACCTTCCTCGGCGTCCCCATCCGCGTCCAGGGCGAGATCTTCGGCAACCTCTATCTCACCGAGAAGCGGGACGGCGCCGAGTTCAACGAGTACGACGTGCACATGGTCCGCGTGCTCGCCACGGAGGCGGGCATCGCCATCGGCAACGCCCGCCTCTACGAAGCCGCCATGCAGCGCGAGCGCTGGATCGACGGCTCCGTGGCCGTCACCACGGCGCTGCTCTCGGGCAGCGATGCCGAAGAGGCCCTCTCCGTAGTCGCCGAACAGGCCCGGCATCTCGCCGACTCGGCCGCCGGGATCGTGCTCCTGCCCGAGGACGAGGGCGGCATGGAGATCGTCGCCGTCTCCTCGGAGGAGCCCATCGGGGCGCTCGGCGTGGTCATCCCCGCGGAGAGCCGGATCATCACCGAACTGCTCGCCGGGGAGTCCGTGTTCATCGACGACGCGGCCACGGATCCGCGCATCATGACCGACCTCGCCCGCGGCTACGGCCCCGTGATGATGCTGCCGCTGCAGAGCGACGGCCGCGTCATGGGGACGCTCGTGACGCCACGCGCGCGTGGCGCACGGCCGTTCAGCGAGACCGAGCGGACGCTGGCCACCCAGTTCGCCTCGCAGGCCGCGCTCGCGCTGATGATGGCCGAGGCGCAGCGCGACCGTGAACGGCTCGCCGTGTACGAGGACCGGGACCGCATCGCACGGGACCTGCACGACCTGGTCATCCAGCGCCTGTTCGCCACCGGGATGATGCTGGAGAGCGCCCAGCGCAGGTCCGTCGTGCCCGAGGTGCGGACGGGCGTGGGCAAGGCCGTAGACGAGCTCGACGTGACGATCCAGGAGATCCGTACGGCGATCTTCGCCTTGCAGCAGGGGCCCGCGGAGGCCCCTTCGGGGCTGCGCACCCGCGTCCTGCGCGAGATCAACATGGCTGCCGTGCCGCTCGGCTTCAAGCCGTCGCACCACTTCGCGGGGCCCGTCGACACGGTCGTCGGCGAGCTCGCGGGCAAGAACCTCATCGCCGCGCTCCGGGAGGCGCTTTCCAACGCGTTCCGGCATGCGCGGGCCGACCGCATCGACGTCGTCGTCGACGCGACGGCGATCCTCCCCGATGGGCAGCAGGGGGTACGTCTGACGGTCTCGGACGACGGGGTCGGCATCGCGCGGGGCGGCCGGCGCAGCGGCCTGAAGAACCTCAAGAGGCGTGCGGAGTCGCTGGGCGGCGACAGTTGGTACGGGCCGGGCATCGGTGAGGACGGCGGCGGTACGACGGTGGTGTGGCAGGCGCCGTACTGAATCGGCCGCTGCGGGGGAACCAGGGGGATCTACGGGGACTGAATCGGCCTCTACAGGTGGGTCGTTACCGAACCCGGCCTCTCCGTAGAGCCCTGTTCGGCCGTACGGCAGTGGGCTGTTCGGGGCACCGGGTGCCCCGGGTGTACGAGTTGAGCAGGACCGGGTGAGGGCGGCGGGGCAACGATCCGTGTCATGCGCCTGAGCCACCGCGGTACCCACCCTCTCGTCACCGTGTCGGTACTGCTGTGCGCGCTCCTCGCCCCCACGCCGGCCGGTGCCTCCGAAGGGCCGGGCACCAGCGCCGAGGTGGCGCGGCTCTACGAAGAGGCGTCCGCGGCGACCGTGCACTACGAAGCGGGACAGCGTGCCGCAGAGGTACAGCGGGCCGAGGTCCGGAAACTGGACCGACTCCTCACGAAGGAGCAGCACGCGGTCGAGGTGCTGCACGGCGACCTCGGCCGGATGGCCAGCGCCCAGTACCGCACCGGTGGCGGACTCCCCCAGACCGCCCAACTGCTGCTCGCCGACAGCCCCGAGGAGCTGATGCGAGGTCAGCGGGCGCTGTGGCAGGCGGATCTCGCCGTCACCAACGCCGTCACCAAGACCCAGCGGGCCGCCGCCAGACTCGCCGACGCCAAGCAGACGGCGGACCAGGCCAAGCGCACGCTCGACCGGCGCAACGCACAACTGGCCAAGCTGAAGCGCGGCATCGAGAGCAAGCTGGCGTCGGCGCAGTGGACGTTGCAGGGCGAGGCCGACCGGTCCGTGGCGGCCGGGCAGTGCCGTGGCGCCGTACGCCTGGACCAGCCGGAAACGACCGACACGCGCGCGTGGGTGCCGCCCGTGGAGACGTACGAACTCTCGGCGGGCTTCGCCAGCGCGGGCGCGCGCTGGGCGAGCCGGCACACGGGGCAGGACTTCGCGGTCGGCATCGGGGCGCCCGTGCGGTCGGTCGGCGCGGGCCGGGTGGAGAGCGTGTCGTGCGGCGGCGCCTTCGGCATCGAGGTCGTGGTGGCGCACGAGGGCGGCTACTACACGCAGTACGCGCATCTGGCCGCCGTCACCGTCGACCAGGGGGACCGGGTGGCTCCGGGGCAGTGGGTCGGGCAGGCGGGCACGACCGGCAATTCGACGGGGCCGCACCTTCACTTCGAGGTGCGGCTCACGCCGTATCTGGGGTCAGGGGTCGATCCGGCGAAGTGGCTGGCCGAGCGGGGAGTACCGCTCTGACGCCAGGCCGGTCGGGCGCCTCAGCCGGTCAGGTGCTCAGGCGGTCGGTCGTCTCAGCCGGTCAGGCGGTCAGCCGGCCTGCCGGCCTGCCGGTCAGGCGCTCAGCCGGTCCCGCAGGATCTCCTCGATGACGACCGCGACGCCGTCCTCGTTGTTGGCCACCGTGCGCCCCGACGCGGCGGCGATCACGTCCGGGTGCGCGTTGCCCATCGCGTACGAGGTGCCCGCCCAGGAGAGCATCTCGATGTCGTTCGGCATGTCCCCGAAGGCGACGACCTCAGCGGGCGTGATGCCGCGCTCGGCGCAGCACAGCTCCAGGGTGCTGGCCTTGGAGACGCCGGGGCCGCTGATCTCCAGGAGCGCGCTCGGGCTCGACCGGGTGATCTCGACTCGGCCGTCCACGGCCGCGCGGGCCACGGTGAGGAAGTCGTCCGGCGCGAGCTCGGGGTGGTAGGCGAGGACCTTCAGGACGGGCTGGTCCGCGGCGGCGGAGTCCTCCGCCAGGAGCTTCTCGGCGGGCGCGACGCTCTCCCCGGGCTCCAGGTGCAGGGGCGGGTACGTCGGTTCGTGGTGCAGCCCTCCGGTGCGCTCGACCGCGAAGGACGTGCCGGGGGCCGCGTCGCGCAGGACGTGCACGACGTCGAGCGCGTCCTCGCGCCGCAGCTCCCGCAGCTTGACGAAGCGATGGCTGCCCGCGCCGCCGTGCAGATCGACGACGGCCGCGCCGTTGCCGCAGATGGCGAGGCCGTGGCCGTGGACGTGGTCGCTGACGACATCCATCCAGCGGGCCGGGCGGCCGGTCACGAAGAAGACCTCGATCCCGGCCTCCTCGGCGGCGGCGAGCGCGGCCACGGTGCGGTCCGAGACGGACTTGTCGTCGCGCAGCAGCGTGCCGTCCAGGTCCGTGGCGATCAGCCGGGCCATGGGCCGGTGCGGGACGGAGTCGGCCGTGGTCTGGGGCCGTGGGGTAGCTGAGGTCACGCCACCGATTGTCCCGCACCTGGGTGCACGGGCGTGCGCTGGGGCGCACATTTGAGTGCGTTTACGCCCCTGTTGCGCCGCCGTCCAGCTGGACCAGGGCCTCCGTGGCGATCCGCTCGAAGAGCTTCTCGTCCGCCGCGAAGTCCGTTCCCGGCAGCGGCCAGTGCAGAACGATCTCGTTGAAGCCCAGCTCAGCGTGGTTGCCGGCGAAGTCGATGAACGCGTCGAAGGAGTCGAGGGGCCGGTCCGGGGTGAAACCGGTGAGAAGGATCTTGTCGAGCTCGGCGACATCGCGGCCGATCGCCTCGCATGCCGCGCCGAGCTTCTCGGCCTGGCCGCGAATGGCTTGAAGTGACTGTTCCGGGGTGCCGTTCTCGAAGAGCTTCGGGTCGCCCGTGGTCACCCATGCCTGGCCGTGGCGCGCGGCCAGCTTCAGCCCGCGCGGCCCGGTGGCGGCCACCGCGAAGGGCAGCCGGGGGCGCTGCACGCAGCCCGGGATGTTCCGCACCTCGGACGCCGAGTAGTACTCACCGTCGTACGAAACGACGTCTTCTGTAAGAAGGCGGTCGAGCAGCGGAACGAACTCTCCGAAGTGGTCGGCCCGCTCCCGCGGGGTCCAGGGCTCCTCGCCGGTCTTGAGCAGCGAGGTGGCGTCGAAGCCGTTGCCGCCCGCGCCGATGCCGAGGGTGATCCGGCCGCCGGACACGTCGTCGAGGGTGATCAGGTCCTTGGCGAGGGTCACCGGATGCCGGAAGTTCGGCGAGGTGACGAGCGTGCCGAGGCGCAGCCGGTCGGTGGCGGCCGCGGCGGCGGTCAGGGTCGGCACCGCGCCGAACCAGGGCCCGTCCCGGAAGGTCCGCCAGGAGAGGTGGTCGTACGTGTACGCGGTGTGGAAGCCCAGCTCCTCGGCCCGCTGCCAGCGCTGCTTGCCGCCCTCGTGCCAGCGGGTGACGGGCAGGATCACTGTGCTCAGACGCAGACTCATGTATCAGAGCGTATGCCCGGTCAGTGCCGGGCGAGGAACCCGATCAGTGCCGGTCGGGGAAACGGAGATATCCGGGTGGCACGGCGGCGGTGAGCCAGACGCCGTTGGCGCTGACCTGGAAGCGGTGCCCGTCGCGGTGCATCGCCCCCGCGTCCACGGAGAGCACGACGGGGCGGCCGCGGCGGGCGCCGACCCGGGTGGCGGTCTCGCGGTCGGGCGAGAGATGCACGGCATGGCGGTTCATGGGCCGCAGGCCCTCGGCGCGGATCGCGGCGACATTGCGGGCCACTGTGCCGTGGAAGAGATACGCGGGCGGGGTCGCGGGCGCCAGCTTCAGGTCCACGTCGATGGAGTGGCCCTGGCTGGCGCGGATCCGGCCGTTCTCGACGGCGAAGCGCTGTTTGTCGTTCGTGGCCACCACGTGGTCGAGCTCGGCGCGGGTGAAGCGGAAACCGTGCCGGGCGGCCGCGGTGATGAGGGCGTCGATCTCCACCCAGCCGCTCTCGTCGAGCGTGAGACCGATCCGCTCGGGCTGATGGCGCAGGTGTCTCGACAGGTATTTCGACACCTTCACGGTGCGTCGTTCGTGGGTGGGGGGTTCTCCAATCACCCGTTCAGAGTCGCGCACGGGCCGTTCTCCCCGCACTTGATTTTCGTCCACCGACTTTTCATCGGTCGATTTGCGTCCACAGGTTTGATCCACAGCCAAGTCCAGTTATCCACAGGGGAATTGGCGATTCTGTGGACAACACACAGGCTATTTAGGTGTTTTGAGCAACAGATGGCGAATTGCTGTGAGTTGCGGCAAGTGAGTCCAATGTCCTGGCCTGTAGCTCACGTTCGGTGGCGGCCGCGATGAACGCCGCGACGTTCTCCTGGCCAACCAGAGCTTCTACGGCCCGGGTTGTCGACGCGGGAAGAGCGACAGGAAGCGCTTCATCCGTACGAGATGCGGGCTGCCCAGAGGTGAGGTGCTGCTGGAGGTGGCGGGTGGCGAACAGGCGCATGGCTCGGGCCAGTTCGGCGTCGACCGACTGCTGCGCCAGTGGACGCAGTCGGCGGACGAGCGAGGCCGCCTCCGCCGCGTCCGCGTCGGTCGGCGGGTGCTGGCCGAGATAGCGCGCGAAGACATGCTCGGTCGTGAACTCCAGGAAACGGGTGGCTATGTGCTCCACCTGCCCCCTCAACTCCCGCAAATGACCGGAGATCGCAAGCAGCGGAACTCCCGCTGCATGCAACTCCACGGCCACGGCAAGCTCTTGAGGACTCGGGACCAAGTACTCGTCGTCTCGCCCCGGCATGGGCTCGAGCACGCCGAGCGCGATCGCGTCGGCGACCGCCGCGTCGTCCGGCTCGCCGCCGAACGCCGCGTCCAGCTCCGCCCGAGTGATCCGGTCGGCCTTCTCGTCCGTCCACGGACCGTCGACCTCCGCGGCGAGCCCCAGCACACCGCCGAGCCCCCGGCCCGCGTCCCAGGCCTCCAGCAACTCCTTGATGGAGGCCAGGGTGTAGCCGCGGTCGAGCAGATCGGCGATCTGTCTCAACCGCGCCAGATGCGCGTCGCCGAACACATTGGCCCGGCCACGCCGCTCGGGCCGGGGGAGCAGCCCGCGGTCCTGGTAGGCGCGGATCGTGCGCACCGTGGCGCCGCTGTGATGCGCCAGGTCCTCGATGCGGTACTCCACCGGCCTGTGCCCGGTGCCGTGGTGCTCCACCGGTCTGTGCCCGGCGCCCGACTGCCCGTCCACGCTCCCCGCCCCTCCATGAAACCTCGTGCTAGGCGATGGCCGCCCTGCCGACGGCGGCCGCCGCGGCCCGCGCCGCGGGTGACACCGCCAGATACTCCACGGCCTTGCGCAGGGAGCCCTCCTGCGAGGGATGGTACGACCGCCGCAGATAGCGGGGTATCGCCGCACCCAGCTCACGCCATGTGGGCAGCAGGCCCTTTCCGACCGCCCTGTTGTGCTCGGCCAGGGAGTAGCGCAAGCGTCCCGCGAGCTGCGGGTCGCGGCGCATCAGATAGGCCGTGCCCCAGACCCACAGGTACAGCATCACGGGCGCCGTGACCGTCATGCCCGCGATACGACGGGCGTAGCGGGGCAGGCCCTCGCCGCCGCAGTGCTGGTACATGTCGAAGGCGACCGAGCGGTGCTCCACCTCCTCCGCGCCGTGCCAGCGCAGCAGGTCGAGCATGACCTCGTCGGCGTCCGCGTGGTCCAGGCCCTCGGCGTGCAGCACCCAGTTCCCCAGGACCGCCGTGAACTGCTCGATCGCGGCGACGACCGCCAGGCGGAAACGCAGCCACTCCTGCGTCGGTATCGGCGCCCCGAGCGGCGGCTTCTCGCCGAGGAGCTTCTCGAAGAGCAGGTCGACGTACTTGGTGAACGCCGCGGTGTCGAGCCGCTGCGCCGCCAGGTGGTCGAGCACATGCGCGTGCTGGACGCTGTGCGTGGCCTCCTGGCCCATGAACCCTTTGACGTCTTTGAGCAGCACCGGATCGGTGACCAGGGGCAGGCCTTCCTTGAAGACCTTCACGAACCACCGCTCCCCAGCCGGAAGCAGCAGATGCAGCACGTTGATGACGTGGGTGGCGGTGGGCTCGTCCGGTATCCAGTGCAGAGGGGTCTCTTCCCAGTCGAAGGAGACCCGGCGCGGAACGATCGTGTAGTGCTCCTCGGTGTTCGTCTCGGCGTTCTTCTCCGTGCTCACAACGGTGGCTCCAATCGGGCTATCGCACGCAGGGCCTTGGGAGTGAAGCGGGACATGAGGTGGGCGCCGCGTGCCTCCGGGGTGACCGGGACCACCGCCTGGTTCTTGACGACCGCGCGCAGGACCGCGTCGGCGACCTTCTCCGGCGGATAGTTGCGCAGGCCGTACAGCCGCGACGTCTTCTTCTGGCGGCGCTTCTCCTCGTCGGTGTCGACACCGACGAAGCGGGACGTCGCCGTGATGTTCGTGTTCACGAAACCCGGGCATATCGCGGAGACCCCGATGCCCTGGCCCGCGAGCTCGGCGCGCAGGCACTCGCTGAGCATCAGGACCGCCGCCTTGGACGTGCTGTAGGCGGGCAGCGCCTTGGACGGCTGGTACGCCGCCGCGGACGCGGTGTTCACGATGTGACCGCCCTGGCCGCGCTCGGCCATCTGCTTGCCGAAGAGCCGGCAGCCGTGGATCACGCCCCACAGATTGACGTCCAGGACCTTCTTCCAGTCCTCGGCGCTCGTGTCGAGGAACGAGCCGGAGAGGCCTATGCCCGCGTTGTTCACCAGGACGTCGACGACGCCGTACTCCCTGGCGACCTTCTCGGCGAGCTTCTCCATGGCCTGCTCGTCGCTGACGTCGACCGTCTCGCCCCAGGCCTCGGGGGCGCCGATGAGCCGCGACATCTCCGCCGTGCGCGCCGCGCTCTCCGCGTCCCGGTCCACGGCCACCACACGCGCTCCCGCCTCGGCGAAGGCGAAGGCGGTGGCCCGGCCGATGCCGCTGCCGGCGCCCGTGACCAGGACCAGCTGGCCGCCGAAACGGTCGGCGTGCTTCCCCGTGGCCACACTGTCGTTGGCGGGCACGCCGTCCTCGTTGGTCGTCACGAACTCGGTGATCCATCCGGCCAGTTGGTCAGGCCGGGTGCGCGGCACCCAGTGCTTGGCCGGCAGGCTGCGGCGCACCAGCTGCGGGGCCCACAGCTCCAGTTCGTCATAGAGCCGCTCCGAAAGGAAGATGTCCCCGGACGGCGTGATGAGCTGCACGGGCGCGTGCGCGTAGGCGTCCGCGCGGGGCCTGCGCAACCGGGCGCGGACGTTGTCCCGGTAGAGCCAGGCGCCGTGCGCGGCGTCCGAGGGCAGTGACGGCGTCGGATAGTCGCCCGCCGGGACCTTCTCCATGCGCTGGAGGATCTTCGGCCACTGCTTGCCGAGCGGCCCGCGCCAGGCCAGCTCGGGCAGCACCGGGGTGTGCAGCATGTACACGTACCAGGACTTGGCTCCCTGGCCGAGCAGCTGGCCGACCTTGCGCGGTGTCGGCCGGGACATCCGCTTCTTGATCCAGTGCCCGAAGTGGTCGAGCGAGGGCCCCGACATCGACGTGAAGGACGCGATCCGCCCCTCTGTGCGCTTGACCGTGACGAACTCCCAGGACTGCACCGAACCCCAGTCGTGCCCGACCAGGTGCACCGGCTTGTCCGGGCTCACCGCGTCGGCGACGGCCAGGAAGTCGTCGGTCAGCTTCTCCAGGGTGAAACCGCCGCGCAGCGGCTTCGGTGCCGTCGACCTGCCGTGCCCGCGCACGTCGTACAGGACCACATGGAAGCGGTCGGCGAGGCGCTCGGCGACCTCCGACCACACCTCCTTGGAGTCCGGATAGCCGTGCACGAGCAGCACCGTGGGCTGCGTCGGGTCGCCGAGCTCGGCGACGCACAGCTCCACTCCGCCCGTACGCACCCAGCGCTCGCGCGCGTCCTTGAGTCCCTTGGTGAATCCCCCCGCGGTCATGCGACGGCCCTTTCCTCAGCCCAGCGCCGCACGTGCGGCAGATCGTCGTCCAGCCAGAAAGCGCTCTGCTCGGGGTCCTTGGAGTCGGTGACGACCAGGATCTCCTCGAACTTCGCGCCCGTACCCCGGAATCCGAGGTGCGGTTCGACCGCCCACAGTCCCTTCTGGGGCGGGTGGTCGGAGAATTTGTACGGCGACCAGAGCGGCGACCAGCCGTCCCGGTGGCCATGGATCGCGTCGCTCGCAAGCCCCTTCAGGGACTGGGTGCCGAAGCCGAAGACATGCGGCGTCAGACGGCGCTCCTTGATGCGGTCGACCTTGTGCGCGATGACGCCGAAGGGATACGCGCGGTGGCGGTTGGCGTACCCCTGGCGGACCATGAGCCGGTCCACGTCCTCATATATCTCGCGCAACGGGCGGCGCTCGCGCACCTCGCGCAGGATCAGCTCGCGGTGCGCCTCGAGGTCCGCGAGCAGCTTGTCGTGCACGGGGTTGAGGCCGAGACAGCCCGAGTAGCCGATATCGGCCGTATATCCCTTGTAGACCGGGGCCATGTCGAGGATGAAGGGCATCCCCGGCTCGAGCCTGCGGTTGGTGGGGAAGAACTGCAGCGGTATCCGGAAGTTCACGAACGCCGTGCGGTCCCCGAACCAGGCGAAGGGCAGGTGGAACCAGTCCCGCACGCCCCGCTCACGCAGCCACTCACGCTGCATCCGCGCCGCCTCGCGCTCGGTCACCCCCGGCTTGAGCTGCGCCGCGACCGCCTCCGCGCATTCATACGCGAGGGTCTGCACTTCCCTGAACCCCCGCAGTTCCGCCGAGAGTTCGCCTGCCACTGCTGAGGTCATGCCACCGTCCGTCCCGTGTCCGGTCCACCCGTGTCCGGTCCATCGCCGTACGCGGTCGTAACTTGACACTGATGAATGTGACAATGCTCAGCGGCTGCGTCAATAGTTCTGCACAAGCCTGCGGGACAGGTCCGGAAGATCCCCCAGGGGTCGACTTCCGGACGACCCTTACGGGCCCGTAATACTCCAGAGTGAGGGCAGGGCAAGCCCGTGGTCTGACGACTGGTGTGGTCTGCGCCACTACCGTCGAATGCGTGACTGTGATCGCGACCGAAAGCCTGAGCAAGCGGTTCCCGAGGGTGACCGCGCTTGACCGGCTCTCCATGGATATCGGGCCCGGTGTTACCGGACTCGTCGGAGCCAATGGAGCCGGCAAGTCCACACTGATCAAGATCCTGCTGGGTCTGTCCCCCGCCACGGAGGGCACGGCCGCCGTGCTCGGACTCGACGTCGCCACCCACGGCGGCCAGATCCGTGAGCGCGTGGGCTATATGCCCGAGCACGACTGCCTGCCGCCCGACGTGTCGGCCACCGAGTTCGTCGTCCACATGGCGCGCATGTCGGGGCTGCCGCCGACCGCGGCCCGCGAGCGCACGGCGGACACCCTGCGGCACGTAGGTCTGTACGAGGAGCGCTACCGCCCCATCGGGGGCTACTCCACGGGCATGAAGCAGCGAGTGAAGCTCGCTCAGGCCCTGGTGCACGACCCTGACCTGGTCTTCCTGGACGAGCCGACCAACGGCCTCGATCCCGTGGGCCGCGACGAGATGCTGGGTCTCATCCGCCGGGTCCACACGGACTTCGGCATCTCCGTCCTGGTCACATCCCACCTCCTCGGCGAGCTGGAGCGCACCTGTGACCACGTCGTCGTCATCGACGGCGGCAAGCTGCTGCGCTCAAGCTCCACCACCGACTTCACGCAGACCACCACGACGCTGGCCGTCGAGGTGACGGACACCGACGAACACCCGGACGGCACGGGCGCGTTGAGCGAGGCGCTGAAGGGGCGCGGGGTCGCCACCCACGAGGGCGGCACCCTCCCGGGCGCCGGGCACACCGTGCTCCTCGAGGCGGAGGGCGAGGAGACGTACGACCTGGTGCGCGACCTCGTCGCGGACCTCGGCCTCGGCCTGGTCCGGATGGAACAGCGCAGGCACCACATCGCAGAGGTCTTCCACTCCGGTCAGTCCGATCACGCCGATCACGCCGATCACAAAGAAGAAGCCGATCACGCCGATCACAAAGAAGAAGAGGGGAAGGAGGCGGTCCGCCATGGCGGTTGAGCAGACCCCGGCACGCGCCGGTGAACAGACCCGGATCCACAACATCGGGTATCGCAACTACGACGGACCGCGCCTCGGCCGCGCCTACGCCCGCCGCTCGCTCTTCTCCCAGAGTCTGCGTGGCGCGTACGGCTTGGGGCGCTCCGCCAAGTCCAAGGTCCTGCCCATGATCCTCTTCGCGGTGATGTGCGTGCCCGCCGCGATCATGGTGGCGGTCGCCGTGACCACGAAGGCGAACGACCTCCCCCTCGACTACACGCGCTACGCGATCGTGCTGCAGGCCGTCATCAGCCTCTACCTGGCGGCCCAGGCCCCGCAGACCGTCTCCCGCGACCTGCGCTTCAAGACCGTCCCGCTCTACTTCTCCCGGCCCATCGAGCACAGTGACTACGTACGCGCCAAGTTCGCCGCGATGGCATCGGCCCTCTTCGTCCTCACGGCCGCGCCGCTGCTCGTGCTCTACGTAGGGGCGCTGCTCGCCAAGCTCGACTTCGCGGACCAGACGAAGGGCTTCGCCCAGGGACTCGTCTCCGTGGCGCTGCTCTCGCTCCTCTTCGCCGGCATCGCCCTGGTCGTCTCGGCGATCACACCCCGCCGCGGCTTCGGGATCGCCGCCGTCATCGCCGTACTGACCATCTCCTACGGAGCGGTGTCCACGGTCCAGGCGATCGCCTACGAACAGGGCAGCACGGACGCCATCGCCTGGCTCGGTCTCTTCTCGCCGATCACGCTCATCGACGGCGTACAGACCGCCTTCCTCGGCGCGACCTCCGCCTTCCCCGGAGCGCAAGGCCCCTCGTCCGGCGTGGGCGTGGTCTACGTGATCGTCGTCCTCGCCCTCATCGCGGGCTGCTACGGCGCACTGATGCGCCGCTACCGGAAGGTCGGACTGTGAGCACCATCAACATCGATCACACCTCACGCTGGTTCGGCAACGTGGTGGCGGTCAACGACATCACGATGGACGTGGGCCCGGGCGTCACCGGCCTGCTCGGTCCGAACGGCGCGGGGAAGTCCACCCTCATCAACATGATGGGCGGCTTCCTCGCCCCCTCCACCGGCAGCGTCACGCTCGACGCCAAGCCGATCTGGCGCAACGAACAGATCTACAAGGACATCGGCATCGTCCCCGAGCGCGAGGCGATGTACGACTTCCTCACGGGCCGCGAATTCGTCGTCGCCAACGCCGAGTTGCACGGTCTGGACGAGCGCGCAGCCAAGAAGGCCCTCGCCACCGTCGAGATGGAGTACGCGCAGGACCGGAAGATCTCGACGTACTCCAAGGGCATGCGCCAGCGCGTGAAGATGGCCTCCGCCCTGGTCCACGAGCCGTCCGTGCTGCTGCTCGACGAGCCGTTCAACGGCATGGACCCGCGCCAGCGCATGCAGCTGATGGACCTCCTTCGGCGCATGGGGGACGAGGGCCGCACGGTCCTGTTCTCGTCGCACATCCTCGAAGAGGTCGAGCAACTGGCCTCGCACATCGAGGTGATCGTGGCCGGACGGCACGCGGCGAGCGGCGACTTCCGCAAGATCCGCCGCCTGATGACGGACCGCCCGCACCGCTACCTGGTCCGTTCCAGCGACGACCGTGCCCTGGCCGCCGCGCTGATCGCCGACCCGTCGACCGCCGGCATCGAAGTCGACCTCAAGGAAGGCGCGTTGCGCATCCAGGCCGTCGACTTCGGCCGTTTCACCGCTCTGTTGCCACGCATCGCCCGCGATCACGACATCCGGCTCCTCACGGTCTCGCCCTCGGACGAGTCCCTCGAGTCGGTCTTCTCCTATCTCGTCGCGGCCTGAAGGGAGCCACCGTGTACGACCCCACTGTCGCCCGGCTCACCTACCGGGCCCTGCTCGGCCGCCGCCGGGCTCTGATCCTCTTCGCCCTGCCCGTCCTGCTGATCGTGATCGCCGCGGCGGTACGCGGGTTCAGCGGCGCCGACGACCAGGTCGCCGTCGACCTCCTGGGCGGCTTCGCGCTCGCCACGATGGTGCCGATCATCGGCGTCATCGCCGGCACCGGCGCGATCGGTCCCGAGATCGACGACGGCTCCGTCGTCTATCTCCTGTCCAAGCCGGTCAAGCGACCGACGATCATCTTCACGAAGCTGATCGTCGCCATCGGCGTGACCATGGCCTTCTCCGCGATCCCCACCTTCATCGCGGGCATGATCCTGAACGGCAACGGCCAGCAGATCGCCGTGGCGTACACCATCGCCGCACTGGTGGCCTCCATCGCGTATGCGGCGATGTTCCTGCTCCTCGGCACGATCACCCGGCACGCGGTGGTGTTCGGTCTTGTCTACGCCCTCGTCTGGGAGGCCCTCTTCGGGTCGCTGGTCTCCGGGGCACGCACGCTCAGCGTCCAGCAGTGGTCCCTCGCCGTCGCGCAGAAGACCGCGGAGGGCGATCTGGTCACCTCGGACGTCGGCCTGCCCGTCGCCACGGTCCTCCTCGTCGGCGTCACGGTGCTCGCCACCTGGTACGCGGGACAGAAGCTGCGGTCGCTGACGCTGGCAGGTGAGGAGTAAATAATTCGGTGGCGGGCAACTGGTGGCGCGGGCACAGTAGTTGTGTCACCGCGCCACCACCCTGGCGCCCGCCTACTGGGAGAGGAGCCGGCGTGTCCATCAGTAGTAGTCCGTCGAGTTCCCAGCAGGGCAGCCCGCGGCAGGCTTCGGAGTAGTTACTCACTCCGTAGAGCCCGCCCGCGGGGGAATTGCCCGGGGCGGCCGCTTCGAGCGCGCATTTCGCTGCGCGGGCCGCCCACCCGGAGGATTGGCCGAGTGGTAAGGCAGCGGCTTGCTAAGCCGTCGTCAGGGCTGACGCCCTGCGCGCGTTCGATCCGCGCATCCTCCGCGAGACGTTGCACCGGGCTTGGGCCGTCTTCGGCTCCCGGCATGTTCCGCGCGTGTCGCGCAGCGCGAGGTCAGTTGAGGAAGCGCTCCAGTACCGCCGCGATTCCGTCGTCCTCGTTGGAGTCCGTCACCTCGTCCGCCACCGCCTTGAGTTCCTCATGGGCGTTGGCCATGGCCACGCCATGTGCGGACCAGCCGAACATCGGGATGTCGTTGGGCATGTCGCCGAAGGCGATCGTGTCCGCGGCCTTCGCGCCCAGGCGGCGGGCCGCCAGGGAGAGGCCGGTCGCCTTGGAGAGGCCGAGGGGGAGCAGCTCGACGATGCCCTCGCCGGCCATCGTCACGCCGACCAGACCGCCGGCCACCTCCCGCGCCACCGCGGCCAGCGCGTCATCGCTCAGGCCCGGATGCTGGACGTACACCTTGTTCAAAGGCGCCGCCCACAGCTCGGCGACATCGGTGAACGGGATGGCGGGCAGCGGGCCGTCCTGGACCGCGTACCCGGGACCGACGATCACTTCGCCGTCGAGGCCGTCACGGCTCGCGGCCAGTGCCAGCGGGCCGATCTCCGCCTCTATCTTCGCGAGCGCGAGGCCCGCCAGCTGCCGGTCGAGCGTGACCGACGTCAGCAGGCGGTGCTCGCCCGCGTGGTAGACCTGCGCGCCCTGCCCGCACACGGCCAGGCCCTCATAGCCCAGGTCGTCGAGGATGTGCCGGGTCCAGGGCACGGCACGGCCGGTGACGATGATGTGCGCGGCGCCCGCCGCGCTGGCCGCGGTGAGCGCGTCGCGCGTGCGGGCCGAGACCGTGTCGTCGGAGCGCAGGAGCGTTCCGTCGAGGTCGGTCGCGACGAGCTTGTACGGGAAGGACGGGGCGTCGGGAGCGGGATGGCTCACTTGTTGATGGGCTCCAGACTGCATTTATTTGGGTTCAAGAGTGGCTCGTCCCCCCAGGTACGGACGCAGCACCTCGGGCACCCACACGGAGCCGTCGGCCTGCTGGTGATTCTCCAGGATGGCGACGATGGTGCGCGGGACGGCGCAGAGCGTGCCGTTCAGCGTCGAGAGCGGCTGGACCTTCTTGCCGTCGCGGACCCGGATCGAGAGGCGGCGGGCCTGGAAGCCGTCGCAGTTCGAGGCGGAGGTCAGCTCGCGGTACTTGCCCTGGGTGGGGATCCACGCCTCGCAGTCGTACTTGCGCGACGCCGAGGAACCGAGGTCACCGGTGGCGACATCGATCACCTGGAAGGGCAGCCCGAGGCCGGTCAGCCACTGCTTCTCCCACTCCAGGAGGCGCTTGTGCTCGTTCTCCGCGTCGGCCGGGTCGACGTACGAGAACATCTCGACCTTGTCGAACTGGTGCACGCGGAAGATGCCGCGGGTGTCCTTGCCGTATGTGCCGGCCTCGCGGCGGTAACAGGGCGAGAAGCCCGCGTACCGCAGGGGCAGCTTGTCGGCGTCGATGATCTCGTCCATGTGGTACGCCGCGAGCGGGACCTCGGAGGTGCCGACCAGGTAGTAGTCGTCCTTCTCCAGGTGGTACACGTTCTCGGCGGCCTGGCCGAGGAAGCCCGTGCCCTCCATGGCGCGCGGGCGGACCAGCGAGGGCGTCAGCATCGGGATGAACCCGGCCTCCGTGGCCTGCGCGATCGCCGCGTTGACCAGGGCGAGCTCGAGCAGCGCGCCGACACCCGTCAGGTAGTAGAAGCGCGATCCGGAGACCTTCGCGCCGCGCTCGACGTCGATGGCGCCGAGCGCCTCGCCGAGCTCCAGGTGGTCCTTCGGCTCGAAGCCCTCGGCCGCGAAGTCGCGCGGGGTGCCGATGGTGTCGAGGACGACGAAGTCCTCCTCGCCGCCGACCGGGACATCCGGGTGGACGATGTTGCCCAGCTGCTGGAGGAGACGCTTCGTCTCCTCGTCTGCCTCGTCCTGCGCGGCGTCGGCTGCCTTGACGGCGGCGGAGAGCTCGCCGGCCTTCTTCAGGAGCTCGGCCTTCTCGTCGCCCGAGGCCTTGGGGATCAGCTTGCCGAGCGCCTTCTGCTCGGAACGGAGCTCGTCGAAGCGGAGCCCGGACGACCTGCGCCGCTCGTCGGCGGAGAGCAGGGCGTCGACGAGCGCGACGTCCTCTCCACGGGCGCGCTGGGAGGCGCGAACACGGTCGGGGTCCTCACGGAGCAGGCGAAGGTCAATCACCCCTCAAGGCTACCGGTGCCCGCTTCCGGCCCACGACTCGATATTCCTCTCTGTGTGTTATGTCCCATTTGCCGGAGTGTGAATTCCGGAGAGATCGCTGGTCAATAAAAAGGGCGTCATTCCCCGAAACGGGGCAGATGAGGTGTACCCCCTTGACTCGATCCCCTTGTGGGAAGCGGGACTTGAGGGTGCCGTTGTCCACAGGAATGGGCGCTCCGGAAAAGTTATCCACAGGCTGTGCGAAAGATCTGTGGATGCCGGAAATGATCATTCCGAAAGCCGCATGTGCGACGAAGGATTCCCGTCCCAAACCATCTTCACACCCACTTTCGAGTGGAAATGGTTCGCTCCAAAGAGTTGATCAAAGGAAAAGGGTGGACGAGGGGTGACGTGCTCGGCTGTGGATGGACTTGTGGGGTGTAGACCGATTTGTCGACCATGTCATGCCTCGTTGTCGACTTGTCCCCAGGTCGAGAACCCCGCCTGTGGATAACTTTGTGGACAACGTAAATCTGCAGGTAAGACCAGACGAGAACGGAGGGATGGTCCGGTCAGAACCGGCCGTCCTGGCACTGGGTCAGCCAGTCCGACGCCGCCAGGAACTCACTGTCGGACGTACCGGGCCGCAGCGTCCGTACGTCGTCGGGCGCGACCCCCGCACGCGGGTACGACCCGAGGAAGCGCACCTGCGGGCAGATGCGCTTCAGGCCCATCAGGGCCTCGCCCACGCGGCGGTCCGTGATGTGCCCCTCGGCGTCCACGGAGAAGCAGTAGTCGCCGATGCCCCGACCGGTCGGCCGCGATTCGATCCGCATCAGGTTGACCCCGCGTACGGCGAACTCCTGGAGCAGTTCGAGCAGGGCGCCCGGGTGGTCGTCGCCGAGCCAGATGACCACCGAGGTCTTGTCCGCGCCGGTCGGCGCCGCGGGCCGGGCCGGGCGGCCGACCAGGACGAACCGGGTCTCGGCGTTCGCCGCGTCGTGGATCTCGCTGACCAGCGGTTCGAGTCCGTACGTCGCCGCCGCGAACTCGCCCGCGAAGGCCGCGTCGAAGCGTCCCTCCTGGACCAGGCGCGCGCCGTCCGCGTTCGAGGCCGCCGACTCCCACAGGGCGTCCGGCAGGTTCGCGGCGAGCCAGTTGCGGACCTGGGGCTGGGCCACGGGGTGGCCGGTCACCGTCTTGATGTCCTTGATCTGCGTGCCGGGCCGCACGAGCAGCGCGAAGGCGATCGGCAGGACGACCTCGCGGTAGATCATCAGCGGCTCGCCCTTGGCGAGCTCGTCGACGGTCGTGGTGACGCCGCCCTCCACCGAGTTCTCGATCGGCACCAGCGCCGCCGCGGCCTCGCCGTTGCGTACCGCGTCCAGCGCGGCCGGCACGGACACCATCGGGACGAGCTCCCGGGTGGCGGCTTCCGGGAGCGTGCGGAGGGCGGCCTCGGTGAAGGTGCCCTCGGGGCCGAGATAGGTGTAGCGCATCGCCGACATACCGTCACCCTAATGGCCTGCACGTGGCGCGGCTCACGCGTCTCACGGAGCGGCACCCGTCTCACGTACGAGAAACCGCAGAAGTCCCACGTACGAGAAACCGCCCAAGTCCCACGTACGAGAAACCGCCCAAGTCGCACGTACGAGAAACCGCCCAAGCGGCAGGCCTACGCCTCCAGCAGCCGCTGCCCCACGTACTCGCCCTTCGCGGCCCCGCCCGGCACCGCGAAGAGCCCGCTCGCCTCGTGCCGGATGAACTCCGAGAGCGCGTCCCCCCGGTCGAGCTTGCGCTGCACCGGGACGAAGCCGCGGAGCGGGTCGGCCTGCCAGCAGATGAACAGCAGCCCGGCGTCCGGCTCACCGTCCTCGCCGAAGCCGTCGTGGTACGAGAAGGGGCGGCGCAGCATGGCGGCGCCGCCGTTCTGATCGGGCCGTGTGATGCGGGCGTGCGCGTTGAGGGCGATGACGTACTCGCCGTCCGCGCCGGCCTTCTCCAGCTTCGGCTCGGTCGTCTCCGTGCCGCCGGTCAGCGGTGAGCCGTCGGACTTGCGCCGCCCGATGACCGCCTCCTGATCCTTCAGGCCCAGCTTCTCCCAGTCGTCGAGGAGCATCCGGATACGGCGTACGACGGCGTAGGAACCGCCGGCCATCCACGCGGGGTCCCCGTCGCCCGGCACATAGATCCGCTGGTCGAAGTCCTTCTCGGACGGCTTCGGGTTGTTCGTGCCGTCGATCTGGCCCATCAGGTTGCGGGCCGTCATCGGCTGCGCGGTCGCGCCGGGCGAGCGGTTGAAGCCGTCCATCTGCCAGCGGATCCGGGCCGCGTCGCCCGCGTCCTTCTGGACGGCGCGCAGGGCGTGGAAGGCGACGAGCGCGTCGTTGGCGCCGATCTGCACCCACAGGTCGCCGTCGCTGCGGGCCTTGTCGAGACGGTCGGAGGAGAAGTCCGGCAGCGGGTCGAGGGCGGCCGGGCGCTGCTTCTCCAGGCCGGTGCGCCCGAAGAAGCTGCGGCCGAAGCCGAAGGTGACCGTCAGGGACGAGGGGCCCGCGTCCCGCGCGACATCCGTGTCGTCGCTCCCGGCGGCCTCGCCCGCCATCAGCCGCTCGGCCGTCGCCGACCAGCGGCGCAGCAGGGCCGCGGCCTCCTTGCGGCCCGAGCCCGCCGCCAGGTCGAAGGCGATGAGGTGGCCCCGGGACTGGTTGGGCGTCGTGATGCCCGGCTGATGTTTCCCGTGAAACAACACCTTGTCCGCGCCCAGCGACGTCAACGCCGCCGCGCGGGACGACTCGTCCGACGGCGCCGCGGCATATCCGGCCGCGCCGCCCGCCGCCCCGAGCGCGAGGCCGGTGGCGCCCGCGGTGCCGAGCAGCCGTCGCCGCGAGATGGAGCGGTGGTTCTCGACGCGGTCCGCCTCGCCGGTCGTCTCGTTGTCCGCCATGGTCGTTCAGCCGATCTGCGCGTTCTTGTTCACGGTCACTTGGTCGATGTCGGAGGTCCGCACGGTCACCGTGACCTTCCAGTTGCCCGCCATCGGAATCTGTACCCCGCTCGCGCTCCAGTGTCCGGTGGCGATGTGGTCGGGGGCGACGGGCAGCGGGCCGAGGTCCTTCGACTCGAGGGTGAAGGAGACCTTCACCTCCGGGACGTCGAAGGCGCTGCCGTTGGGCCGCTTCACGTAGACGTGCATGTCATTGCTGCCGGTACGGCCCGGGTCCAGGTCGAGTCGGACCGTGCCCTTGCCGTCGTCGGCGCCCGTGTCGAAGGGGATGTCGAGGATGAGCGGTCCGGACCGCTGAGCGGCCGCGGCGGCCGTCTTCGAAGCGGCCGCTTCCTCCTCCGTGCGCCCGGGCTCGGTGGAGGTGAGGATCGTGGTGACGGCGAGCAGGACGACGGCGACGCCGGCCTCGGCGAGCACGGAGCGGCGCAGGCCCGACCGGAGCGGATCGGCGTCGCGGATCCGCTTCTCGCGGGCGGTGTTCATGGCCGCGTGCTGACGGGCAAGCTGAGCGGCGCGCTGCGTGTCCTCGGCCTCCTTGCCGGAGCCCTTTGACGAGGCCTTGGAGGACGAGGCCTCGGAAGACGGGCGGTCCGAAGACGGGCGGTCCGAAGACAGGTCCTCCGAAGACGAGCCCCCCGAAGGCAGGTCCTCCGAAGACGGCGCCTCCGAGGACGAGCTCTCCGTAGACAGCGCCTCCGAAGATGCCCCCTCCGTAGACGGCGCCTCCGAAGACGCGGCCTTGGACGACGACTTCGTGGACCCAGCCCCGGAGTCACCGGCACCCCCGACAGGCACCGTCACCGGCTTCTTCCCCGCCCGCTGCTCGACCACCGCGGCGGCCGCGGCCTCGGGCGCCATCCCGCCCGCCGTGCCCGCGATACGTGCCGTCCAGCGCCGCGAGATCCAGGCGATGCCGACGAGGACGGTGACCAGGCCGATCTTGACGAGGAGCAGCTGTCCGTACGACGTACCGGTGAGCGCCGACCACGAACCGACCTGCCGCCAGGCCTGGTAGAGCCCGGTCGCGGCCAGCGTGCCCACGCTCCAGAACGCCACGCTCGAGAAGCGCCGCACGGCCGCGCCCTCCACCGAGGGCGCGAAGTACAGGGCGGTGACCAGCGACGCGAGCCCGCCGAGCCAGGCGGCGACGGCGAGCAGATGAACGACGTCCACGGGCATCGCGAGCCCCGCCTGGATGCCGGTCGACGCGTGCTCGGCCATCGCCCAGGTCGCGGCGAGCCCGATGGCGACGACGGTGCCGCCGATCCCGAGCCCGAACGCGAGGTCCTTGCGCTCCTTGGGGTCGGTTCGCTTTTCGTACGCACCGAAAAGCACCGCAATGAAGAGGGCGGCCGCGGCGAGCAGCAGCAGTCGGGAGACCAGCGCGGCGCCCGTCTTCGTCTGGAGTACATCGCCGAGCTTGGCCATGTCGAAGGCGTCGGCGATCTTCCCCGACCCGGTGTAGGGCGCGCGGAGCAGCAGCATCGCGAGGGTCGACGCGGTGAGCGTGAGCCAGCCGGAGACCACGAGGCGCTGCACGGGACGCACCCCGGCGCCGCGCGGCCAGCAGCCGAGCACGAACGCCGCCCCTCCGACGACGAGGATGAATCCGGCGTACGAGAGGTAGCGCGCGAAGCCGTAGAGGCCGCCGACGAATCCGCCGCCCACCTCCTGGTCCGGCAGCGCGACCTTGGTGTCGGACGGCGCGCCCACGGAGAAGGTGAACGCCCCGGAGATGGGGTGGCTGTCGGCGGAGACGACTTGGTAGGCGACGGTGAAGGTGCCGTCGGGCAGCCCCTTGTGCAGCTTCACGCCGTATGTGTTGGACCCGAGGTCACTGGTCTTGCCGGTGTCGACGCGCTTGCCGGACGGGTCGAGCACCCGCACCGAGCCGTCGGACATGGCGACGCTCTCGGAGAAGGTCAGCGACACCCGGTCCGGCGCCTTGTCGACCACCGCCCCCTGCTTGGGGTCGCTTCCCGTCAGAGCCGCGTGCGCGGAGACGGGCGTCGCCGCGGCGAACAGGGCGCCGAGAAAGAGGCCGGCGACGAGCAGGAGCCGCCCGAGACGAGGCCCGATGCGGGGAGCGATGGTCTGCATCAACGGTCAGTCCCTCAGTGCGACGTGTGCTTGCCGGGCTTGGGGTTGTACGTGGCGGCCTTCACCGGAAACTCAACCTCGACCGCGCCGGACTTCTGGAAGTGCAGCGTCACCGCCACCTTGTCGCCCTGCTTCGGCTTGCTCTTGAGCGACTCGAACATGAGGTGGTTGCCGCCCCGCGCGAAGTCGAGCTCGCCGTTCGCGGGTACGTCGAACGACTTCTGCTCCTTCATCGCGCTGCCCTTGGTGCTGTGCAGCGTCACGTTGTCCGCGAGGGAGCTGGTCACCGAGGTGAGCTTGTCGGTGCTCCCCTTGTTCGTGACGGTGAAGAAGCCGGAGGCCATGGTGTCCATGGTGGGTTCGGGCATGAAGGCACCCGAGACCTTGAGGCTGGGCTTGGCCTCCGATACCTCCGATGCCTTGTCGGCGGAGGAGTCCGAGCAGCCCGCGAGGGCGAGCCCCGCCGTCAGCGTCATGGCCCCGCTGATCAGAGTGCGGCGGTTCACGGGGTCTCTCCCTTGATGAGCTCGGGGAGGTCCTTGGCGTAGTCGTCCACGGTGGCGTCCTCGCCGTACAGGACGTAACCCTCGTCGGTCTTCGGGGAGAACGCGATGACCTGCGTGCTGTGCATCGAGACGATCTTGCCCTTCTCCTTCTTGGAGGGTTCGATGCTGATGCCGAGGGTGCGGGCGCTGCCCTGGATGGTGTCGAAGTCACCGGTCAGGCCGATGAAGTCGGTGTCCTGGGCCTTGAGCCACTTGCCGAGGGCGGCGGGGGTGTCCCGCTCGGGGTCGGTGGTGACGAAGACGACCTGGAGCTTGTCCCGCTCGGCCTTGGGCAGTTCCTTCTTGGCGACGGCGATGTTGCTCATCGTCAGCGGGCAGACGTCGGGGCAGTTGGTGTAGCCGAAGTAGACGAGCGTCGGCTTGCCCTTGGTCTGCGCGCGCAGGTCGTACTTCTTGCCGTGGGTGTCCGTGAGGACGAGGTCCGGCTTCTCGAAGGGCTTGTCGAGGACGGTCGCGGCCTTGTTGCCGTCGGACTCGACGGAGACGTCCGCGACGGGCTTCTTGCCGTCGTCACCGCCGCCGCAGGCGGAGAGGGTGAGGGCGGCCGCGGCCAGCATGGCGGCGGCGAGCAGCTTCTTGTTGCGCATATGAAAATGTCCCAGATGTGAGGGGGCCCGGCCGCACCGGGGCGGTCGAACGCCCCGGTGCGGTCCGATGGGTTGGCTCAGCTGTTGGCGCGCCGGCGCCCGGAGAGTACTCCGAAGGCCACGCCGGCGGCGCCGACGACGATGCCGACGATGCCGAGGACGCGGGCGGTCGAGTCGCTGCTGTCGGCGGACGCCGTCTCGCTCTTGTGGTCGGACTTCGCGTCTTCCTTGGCGTCTTCCTTGGCGTCTTCCTTGTCGTCGTGCGAGGCGGCGGCGCCGTGGCCGTCCTCGGACGCGGCGACCAGCGCGAGGGTCGGCGCCGGGTGCTCCGGCTCCTCCTGGCCCTTCTGCTGGGGCTCGATCCAGCGGACGACGTCCTTGTTGTCGTACGTCTGGACGGCCTTGAAGACGAGCTCGTCCGCGTCCTCGGGCAGCGCACCGAGGGAGAGCGGGAACTTCTGGAAGGTGCCCGGCTCGACGCCCTTGCCGTCAGCGGTCCAGGTGACCTTGGAGACGGCCTCGGTGATCTTCTCGCCGTGCATTTCCAGGGGCTTGTCGAGCTTCGACTTGGTGACCTTCGCGGTCCAGCCGGGGACGGGCTGCGTCATCACGGACGCGAGCGGGTGCTTCTTCGGGAAGGAGATCTCGAGCTTGTTGGTCGAGGCGTCGTCCTGCTCGTTCGGCACCTTGAAGTTGACCGTGGCGTACCCGCCCTTGGCGGCCTCGCCCTCGGCGGTGACGCTGACGTGCGCGAAGGCGGGGACGGAGAGCAGCAGCACGGCGGAGGCCGCGACGCCGCCGATGACGGAGACGCGGGAAGCCTTGACGGAGGACAGGGCAGACAGAGCAGACATGGCGGAACACTCCACATTCGGCAGTGGTGATCAGTCGGGGAGGGCGCGCGGCGACGAACCGAGCGGGCACGCGCGCGTGGGGGCCACCGGCCGCGATGCGCCTCTCCGTAGTACTGCGGTGGAGTGCGTCGCGTCAGGCGGCGAGTACGAGTGCGGCGGCCGTCGGCGGGCCGCGCCTGATCACCGTGTGCTGCAGTGCCGTGGTGTGTGGCTTCGGCGGTACGAGATGTCCGGTGCGCGGGGTCAGGGGACCCGTTTCGGGCGCCCCGGGAAGGCCTGCGCGCAGGGCGCGTACGAGAGCGAGGGCCCCGCGCAGGGAACGTACGAGCGCTCCCTCGGCGACTCCTTGCGCCCCGTCGGCCGAGAGCCTGACGAGCCGGAGCAGCGCGACGTCGCCGCGGCGCAGCAGCCATCCGGCGGCGACCGCGGCCAGTACGTGAGCGAGCAGCATGGGCAGCGAAGGAAGCGGCGACATCGAGCCCATCGCGGTGTCCGCCGCCATGGCTCCGGTGCCGTGGTGCATGGAATGGCCGGTGCCTTGGACACCGGCAGTTGCCAGAATCCGCTGGGCCTCGGCCGGGCTGAGCGTCGCCGCGCCCGCACCGCACACGATCCGCGCGGCCCGCTCCACCAGGGAGGCGTCGGCGGACTGCGGAACGGTGCCGCCGTGCTGCCCGACCGCGAACAGCGCGTGCAGGCCCACCTGCCCTGCCGCGAGCGCGGCGGCGATGCCGGGCAGTGAACGCTCACGACCGGCCAGCGGCGCCGCGACGGCGAGAACGGCGAGGAATCCCGCCCCGAGCGTCCACAGCGGGACGCTCGCGCAGGAAGCGAGCAGATGGCCCCCGGCGGACAGCACGACGCAGAGCACGGCGAACACCGCGGCTCTCAGCAGCCGTACGTCGAATCCGGCGCGCGCTTCGCGCTGGTGGGGGGCAGTCATGGCCGGGCCATCATCGCACTGGGCCCACCGGCCGCACACGGCAGGTCCGCAAGCTCCCGGGGATGCCGTTCGGCCCCGTTCGGTTCCGATGAATGGTCATGAGGGAGGAAATACGCACCTTTGGGTGACCCGGCTACACCGTTGCGCGCGGTCCGCGCGTCGGCCGTATGGGCGGCATCACTTCAACTACGCGCTTATTGACGGGCGCTTGCGGCAATACGTATCGGTATGTCGAGCCGCGGCCAGGAGGCTGGAGCATGAGCATGTGGTGGTCTCTCCATTTGCGGCGCGAAGCTGCGAGCGTCCCGCTGGCCCGTCGACTGCTGATCGGCACGATGGAGACCGCGGGGGTGGATCCGGACGTCTCCTACGACCTGTCGGTGGCCCTCAGCGAGGCCTGTGCCAACGCGGTGGAGCACGGCGGGACGCCGGCCCCCGGGGGGCAGGCCGGGGCGTACCGGGTCACGGCGTATCTGGACGGCGAGAAGTGCCGTATCGAAGTGGCCGATTCCGGCCCGGGGTTCGTCCCCGTGGCGACGCTGCCCGCGTCCGAGACGGCCGAGCACGGACGAGGGCTGTGTCTCATCCAGGAGCTCGCCGATCATGTGCACTTCGGCAACAAGCCGGGCAGGGGCGGCGCGGTGATCAGCTTCGACAAGATCCTCAAGTGGCGCGAGGACACACCGCTGGTCACCGCCTGACGCGGTCTGCCGCGGTCTGCTTCAGTCGGGCGGCAGCGCCCTGCACAGCGCCTCGAGTGCCGCGCCGTACGCGTGCTCAGGAGGCGTCGAGTAGCCGACCACCAGGCCGTCCGGCGCGGGCATAGTGGCCTCCGGGTGGCGGAATTCGGCGAGGCCGTCCAGCGCCAGGCCCTGCCAGGCGGCCGCCTTGACCGTGGACTGTTCGGTGCCCGGCGGCAGCCGCAGGACGGTGTGCAGGCCCGCGGCGACACCGGTCGGGCTGATGTGCGGGGCGTGCTCGGCGAGGGCGTCGACGAGCTGGTCGCGGCGCCGGCGGTAGCGCTGGCGCATCCGGCGGATGTGGCGGTCGTAGCGGCCCGACTCGATGAGGTCGGCGAGGGTCAGCTGGTCGATCACGCTGGCCCACGCCTCCCGCTCCCCCTTGGCGGCGAGTACGTCGTCGATGAGGTGTTCGGGCAGAACGAGCCACCCCAGACGCACTCCTGGAGAGAGGCTCTTGCTGACCGAGCCCATGTAGATGACGCGTTCGGAATCCAAACCCTGTACGGCGCCCACCGGCTCCCGGTCGTAGCGGAACTCGCCGTCGTAGTCGTCCTCCAGGACGAGGCCGCCTCGGGTCCGTGCCCAGTCGATGACCGCCGTGCGCCGGGTCGGGTGCAGCGGGCCGCCGGTGGGGAACTGGTGAGCGGGCGTGAGCAGCACTCCACGGACGCGCTGTCCCTCGGTCAGTTCCTCGGTCCGGGCGCCCCGTTCGTCGAGCCCGAGCGGGACCGTGCGGACGCCCGCGGTCTCCAGGATCGAGCGGTGGAAGCCGAGGCCGTACGACTCCACGGCGATGGGGTATCCCCTGCTCGAGCGGAGCCGAGAGCTTGGGGAAGGACCCCGCAACACCCCGCCTCCCCCGGCGCCGAACAGCAGCCGCAGGGCGTGCGCGAACCCGGAGCACACCACGATCCGCTCCGGATCGGCGCGCACCCCACGCGCGCGCCCCAGATACTCGGCGAGCGCCCGGCGCAGCTCCACGCGCCCCTGTGGGTCACCCGGCCCGAAGGCCTCGTTCGGCGCCGAGTTGAGGGCGCGCCGGGCGGCGGCGAGCCACGCGGCGCGGGGGAAGGAGGCGGCGTCCGGCTGCCCCTGACGCAGGTTGTACGTCGGCGCCGCGGGCCGCGCGGGCGCCCCCTTGGGGACCCGGGCCCGCTGGGGCGGCGCCGCGCGGTCGGCCACCTGCGTTCCGGAACCCTGCCGCGCGGTCAGCCAGCCTTCGGCGACGAGCTCGGCGTAGGCGTCGGCGACGGTGTTGCGGGCGATGCCCAGATCGGCGGCGAGGGAGCGGTAGGGCGGGAGCCGCGTCCCCGGAGCGAGCCGTCCCTCGCGCACGGCGTCCCGCAGCGCGCGGATGAGGACGGCGCGGCGGCCCCCCGCCCCGGAGAGCTCCAGGTGCAGGTCACTCCCGATGCGCTCCGCCAAATTGACCCATGATTCCGGCATGAAAATGCACCCTACCCAAGGTCTATCCGCCCCGTAGATTCATGGTCATGACGAACAACGAGAACGCCACGCAGAGCCTGACCCGCATCAACTTCGCCAAGGCCGCCCCCAAGGCGTTCAAGGCCCTCATCGGCTTCGACGCCGCCGCCCGCGACGGCCTCGACCCGGCCCTGGTCGAGCTGATCCAGATCCGCGCCTCGCTCCTGAACGGCTGTGCGTACTGCCTCCACATGCACACGTCCGACGCGCGCAAGGCGGGCGAGGACGAGGCACGCCTGCACATGGTCGGCGTATGGCGCGAGGCCAGGAACTTCTTCACGGAGAAGGAGCAGGCGGCGCTGGCCCTGACCGAGTCCGTCACGCTCGTCGACCGGGGCGGTGTCCCGGACGACGTCTACGCCCGCGCGGCCGAGCACTTCGACGAGGAGGAGCTGGCCCGCGTCCTGGCCCTGATCTTCACCATCAACACCTGGAACCGCATCGCCCTGAGCACCGCCAAGGTCGCGGGCGAGGACGAGCGTTGAGCCCCTCTCCCGGGGGCCAACGCGAAGGGGCCGGGCACCCCACAGGATGCCCGGCCCCTTCTTAAGAAGACCCTCAGTTCAAGAAGCAGACCCTCAGCCCTTGAGCTCGGCCATCCACGCCTCGACGTCATCGGCACGCCGCGGCAGCGCCGCCGACAGGTTCTCGTTGCCGTCCGCCGTCACGAGGATGTCGTCCTCGATCCGCACGCCGATGCCGCGGTACTCCTCCGGCACCGTCAGGTCGTCCGCCTGGAAGTACAGACCGGGCTCGACGGTCAGGCACATGCCGGGCTCCAGGACACCGTCCACGTACGTCTCGCGGCGCGCGACCGCGCAGTCGTGGACGTCCATGCCGAGCATGTGACCGGTGCCGTGCAGGGTCCAGCGGCGCTGCAGACCCAGCTCGAGAACACGCTCGACCGGACCCTCGACGAGGCCCCATTCCACGAGCTTCTCGGCGAGCACACGCTGCGCGGCGTCGTGGAAGTCGCGGTACTTGCCGCCGGGCTTGACCGCCGCGATGCCGGCCTCCTGGGCCTCGTACACGGCGTCGTAGATCTTGCGCTGCAGCTCGTTGAAGCGGCCGTTGATCGGCAGCGTCCGCGTCACGTCGGCGGTGTAGTACGTGTGGGTCTCCACGCCCGCGTCGAGCAGAAGCAGCTCTCCTGAGCGCACCGCGCCGTCGTTGCGCACCCAGTGCAGGGTGGTGGCGTGCGGGCCCGCGGCGCAGATCGAGCCGTAGCCGATGTCGTTGCCGTCGACGCGGGCGCGCAGGAAGAACGTGCCCTCGATGTAGCGCTCGCTGGTCGCCTCGGCCTTGTCCAGGACGCGCACGACGTCCTCGAAGCCGCGAGCCGTCGCGTCGCACGCCTTCTGCAGCTCGCCGACCTCGAACTCGTCCTTGACCAGGCGGGCCTCGGAGAGGAAGACGCGCAGCTCCTCGTCGCGCTCGGCGGTGACCTTGTCGGTCAGCGCGGCCTCGACGCCGGCGTCGTAGCCGCGGACGACCCGGACGGAACCGGTCGCCTCGCGCAGCGCCCCGGCGAGCTCACGCACGTCGGACGCCGGGATGCCGTACAGCGTCTCGGCCTCGGTGAGGGAGTGCCGGCGGCCGACCCACAGCTCGCCCTGGCCGTCCAGCCAGAACTCGCCGTTCTCACGATTGGAGCGCGGCAACAGGTAGATGGTGGCCTCGTGGCCGCTCGTACCGTCCGCGAAGTCGGTGGGCTCCAGGACGAGGACGCCGTCCTCGGTCTGGTTGCCGGTCAGGTACGCGTATTCGACGGAGGCGCGGAAGGCGTACTCCGTGTCGTTCGAACGGGTCTTCAAGTTGCCCGCGGGGACGACGAGCCGCTCGCCCGGGAAACGCGCGGAGAGCGCGGCGCGGCGGGCCGCGGTGTGCGAAGCCTGGGCGATCGGCTGCAGATCGTGCAGCTCTGTGTCGGCCCAGCCGGACTTCATGTTCTCGGCGAGCTCGTCGGAGACGCCCGGGTACAGACCGTTCTTGCGCTGCTTGATCGGCTCTTCTTCGGACTCGATCTCCAGGGTTTCCGGGGTCTCCGGGTACTCCGGAATGAGCTCCTCCGACACGATCTGCCTCCTATGTACGACACTGGGCCCCCTCCATCGTACGGGTGTACGGAAGGGGGCCCAGGGCCGGAAGGCCTGTTACATGCCGTAGTGCGGGAGTCACTCCGACCCCGGTGTGGGCGTCACTCGAACCGGGCCGCGAGAAGGACCACGTCCTCGTCGCTCTCGACCGCGTCGAGCCCGTCCGGCAGGACGGTCCGCAGCACATGATCGACGAGCGCGTCCGGGTCGTCGCGGACGGATTTCGGCACACCGGCCGCCGCCGCGTGCAGCCGCGCGAAGGCCCGGTCCATGGGGTCCCCGGTGCGGTGCAGAAGGCCGTCCGTATAAAGAAGCACCGTTTCTCCGGGCTCCGGCTGGATCTCCACGCTCGGCGCCTCCCAGCACGCGAGCATCCCGAGCGGCGCCGAGAGCGAGGTCTCCACGAACTCCGTGCGCCGCTCGCCGATCACCAGCGGCGGGCTGTGCCCGGCCCCGGCCAGGACGATCTTGCGCAGGGCCGGCTCGCAGAACGCGAAGAGGGCCGTCGCCGACCGGGCGGGCTCGGTGAGACGCAGCAGCAGCTCCAGATCGGACAGTACGGCGACGGGGTCCTCGCCCTCCATCACGGCGTACGCCCGCAAGGAAGCCCGCAGCCGTCCCATCGCGGCGACGGCGCTGGGCCCGGACCCGGTGACGGACCCGACCGCGAGGCCGAGCGCGGCGTCGGGCAGCGGCAGCGCGTCGAACCAGTCGCCGCCTCCGCGCGCGGAGGTGCGGTGCCGGGCGGCGAGCTGCACCCCGGCGACCCGCGGCAGCCGCGAGGGAAGCAGCTCCTCGCGCAGCGTGGCCTCCGTGGTGCGGGCCCGGTCCAGTTCGATCAGCCGCGCCAGGTGCTCGGCGGCGTGCCGGGTGTAGAGGCCGATGAGGTGCCGCTGGCGCTCGACGGGCGCGGCGGGCTCGTCGTACAGCCAGACCGCGGCGCCGACCCGGCCCGCGGCCTCGGTGTTCAGAGGCAGGGCGTAGCTGGCCGCGTAGCCGAGCCGGGTGGCGACGTCGCGGTGGCGGGGGTCGAGGCCGTCGTCGGCGAGCAGATCGGCGTCGACGATCTCGGTCTGAGTGCCGGGCTGCGCGGGCGGGGCGTCGAGCAGCCGCCCGAAGGAGGTGGCGCCGCGGGGCACGGTCTCGATGTGGCCGAGGTCGGCGCGGGCGAGGCCGAGGCCGATCGTGGTGTCGGGGCCGAGGCCGTCGGACGGCTCCAGGACGAGGAGGCCGCGGCGGGCGCCCACGAGGGCGGCGCCGGCGCGCAGCAGTTCGTGCAGTGCCTCGTCGAGGGTCGCCGTGCGGCCCAGGCGTTCGGTGAGCTCGTGGAGTGTCGTCAGATCGGAGACCCAGCCCGCGAGCCGGTCCTGGATCATGACGGCTGGGGCGGCCGGGACACCTTGGACCTGCGGTGCGGGCGCGACAGTGTGGGCTGGTGGCGGAACAGTGGAATCGATTCCGGCCACTTTCGGGAGGTGCGGGGCGTTCATGGCTGACGGCTTTCCGGCCGGTGCGTATTGCTCAATAGCATCGCAAACCCCCTGTCATTCTGCGCCGCTAGCAATGTTCTCCACATCTACACGCACTGGAGAGGGGATGTCCAGCATTGTCCAGCTGGGATTCCTGGTGTCCGTGGGAATTCTGTGGCGTTCCGGCGATCTTGGTAACTTGGCTCAAAAGTGCCTGAGGTGACGGCATATTGCGGTCGACTGACGTTGTTCAGCAAGGGGTACCTCCCGGCCCTCAGGCACGGGAGGCGCGTCACAGCGGCCGTGTTGGGTACGTACTCGGTGATGACCAGGGGCAGTTGAGATCCGCCCGGAACCTGGCGACGGACCCGGGCGTCTTAACTCATGACGACCGTGCCCCATCCTCCCGTGGGGGAGGCGGCGAGTAATACGCGGGACAGCAATCGCCAGGCACCGCCACCCCACGCCACGTTAACGCTCGGCCCCTAGGGGTTCCCCATGCCGCAGGCTGGGGTGTGATGCGCCAGTTGTACGCACAGCGAAGTGATCCACACATGGTGTGATGTGGCCCGCCGTGTTCCTCGGCGTGTAAACGGAAAGGAACGAGCGCTCATGCGCGAGATCCTCGGAAGGCGACGCAGGCTCCTGTCAAGGCTCTCTGAGCTCACTGGCCTCATCGGGCTCACTGGGCGCACCGGGTTCACCGGCAGGAAGTCTGACCAGAGTCCCGGTCTGATCGGCGCGGCCCTGACCTTCGCGACGGCATGGAAGTGGCCGGTGCTGCCGGGCGTCGGTCTCGACCCGCAGGACAGCACCCGCTGCGCCTGCCCCGACCCCGACTGCACGGTGCCAGGAGCGCATCCCCTCGACCCCGGCCTGCTGGCCGCGACCACCGACGAGCGCATGGTGCGCTGGTGGTGGACGAACGGCCCGGCAGCGCCCATCGTGCTCGCCACCGGCGCCGGCGCCCCGTGCGCCGTCAGCCTTCCCTCGCTCGCGGGCGCACGCGCCCTGGCGGCCCTCGACGAGGCGGGCATCAGGCTCGGCCCGGTCGTGGCGACCCCGGCCCGGCTCTTCCTGCTCGTCGCGCCGTACTCCATGGAGCAGTTGGGCGAGCTGCTGTACGCCAAGGACTGGGTGCCCGGCTCCCTGCGCTTCCACGGAGAGGGCGGATATCTCGCGCTGCCGCCCTCCGAGACAGGGCAGGGGCCGGTGCGCTGGGAGCGGGCTCCGCTGCCCGGCTCCGCGGCGCCGTGGGTGCCCGATGTCGAGGCCGTGGTGGACGCCGTGGTGGACGCGCTCACTCGTACGGGTGTGAGCGCGCCCGAGTTGTAGGGGAAATGGGCGCGCGGCGAGCCGCGCGCCCATCAATCGTCGTTAATGTCAGGGCCCATGAACCCCCGCCTGATCGCGCTCATGGGCGTAGTGGCCATCACGGTTCTCCTGCCGTTCGCCGGCGCGTCCGCGGGGCCCGTGGGCGACGACGACGCCGGCGCCAACCCGGCGGAGCGGCCGGCGGATCCGGCGCCGAGTCCTGACGCTGACGCAAAACCGCCCTCTACGGAGAAGCCGTCACTCCTCTCCGGGCTCGGCCTCAGCAGCGCCGCGCGATGCGGCCCCGAGCTCACCTCTCCGGAGGGCATCGAGGCCCAGACCTGCGTCCTGACCCAGCGGAGCGACACCTGGGCGCGTACGTACTACCGCAACGCGACTGGTGATGAGCTCAGCGCCGTACTGACCGTTATGGCCCCGGGCGGACGCACCGTGCAGATGCACTGCGCGGTGAGCGCGGAGGACGAGCCGGGCGCGTGCGAGACGCCACGGGAGCGTACGGCGGGTAACGCCGCGGCGTATTCGGCGGTGGTGGAGTTCGCTGACGGGAGTGGCGGGCCGTTGCTCCTGCGCTCAGGGAGCAACTCGGCGCGGCCGAAGGTCAGTTGATACCGCAGGTCAGACCCGATATGGGGCCGGACATGGAAGCGCCCGGTTGCTGGCGACGGGGGATGCACCAGCAACCGGGCTACCTGAACGGTAACAAGAGATCGGCTCTTGGCAAATTCGATCTCGGTTATCCGGACAGGGATTTACCTGCGATGACGGGGAGTTGTGACAGGAGTCACCCATTCCCCTCCGGCTGACTGGTGGGTCAGCTCAAGGTCACCTGGCGGTTGGTGAGACCGCCGCGGGCCCTGCGCTCGTCCGGGGTCAGCGGGGCGTCCGTGGCGAGCGCCGCCGCAAGGCGCTCGGCGAACTCGGCGGCGGGCTTCTCGATGTCCTCGGCGCCCATCCCGCTCGGCAGGTCCCACACCGGCACGGTCAGACCGTGCGCCCGGAAGGAGCCGACAAGACGGGTTCCCTCGACGAGGCTCGACGTGCCGGCCGCGTGCAGCCGGGCGAGCGCGTCGAGGAGCTGCTCCTCGGGGTGCGGCATGACCCAGCGCAGGTGGTTCTTCTCCGGGGTCTCGCACCAGTAGGCGGATTCCACGCCGGAGAGCTTCACCGTCGGGATGGCGGCGGCGTTCGCCCGCTCCAGGGACGCGGAGACCTCGGTGGACGCGTTCTCCGAGTCCGGCACCCAGAACTCGAAGCCCTCGTGCACGACCGGCTCGAAGGTGCCCTCGGGGTCGAGGACGTCCTGCAGGCGCGGACCGTCCGCGGGCGCGCGCCGGGCCTGGACCGGCGAGCCCGGCTCGGCGGCAAGCGCGCGCTGGAGGGTGTCTGCGAGGTCGCGGCTGATGTCGCCGGACGCGGTGTCGTTCTGCAGGCCGAGCAGGACCGAGCCGTCGTCGCGGCGCAGGGCGGGCCAGGCCATCGGCAGGACGGTCGCCAGGGCGACGGAAGGCACGCCGTCGGGCAGCCCGTCCTTGAGGGGCAGTTCGACCGTCGCCGCGGGGACGAGCTCGCGCAGCGCCACCCAGTCGCCCTCACCGGCCAGGCCCTCGAAGGGGCGCTGCACCAGCTCGGTCACCGCGTGCGCCGCGGCCCGGCCGTGGCAGGCCTTGTAGCGGCGGCCCGAACCGCAGGGGCAGGGTTCGCGGGCGCCGACGACGGGGACCTCTCCGTCCTTCAGCTGCGGCTGCTGCTTGCCCTTGGTCTGAGGGCGCTTCTTGGCCATCTTGGGTGTCTCCCGGATGCGGCTCTCTTGCGTGGCTCTTCGTACGTCTTGGGCGTACGGGCGCGAGCCTAGCCGCTCGCCCACAAGGCGTCGGGATTCAGCCGGAGTCGGTGCACGGGCCGGGGTCCGTCGATGCGCCGCGGGCCGTCAGTCGAGATCGTCGAAGGGGTCCGCGTACGCGAGGTCGGGTATCGCGGCGACCGACGGGGCCGCGACGCGCGTAGCGAAATCCTCATGGCGGTGCCCGGCATGTACGACGACCCACACCGTGACCTCGCCGTGGGTGTCGTCGCGTACGCCCCAGGCATCCGCGAGAGCCGTGATGATGTTGAGCCCGCGGCCGCCGTGCGCGGTGACCGAGGGTGTGGCCGGAACGGGGCGGGTCGGTCCTCCGCCGTCCGTCACCTCGACCGTCAGCCGGCCCGCCGCGTCCACGCGCCAGGCGGCCCTGACATCACCGTCGCCGACCAGTCCTTGGCCCAGCGGCCTGCCATGCCGGCAGGCATTGCTGAGCAGTTCCGAAAGGATCAGTACGGCATCGTCGATGACCGATTCCGACACCCCGCTCCTGCGCAATTGCTCGCGCATCCGGTGTCTTGCTTCTCCCACGCCCGCCGGGCCATGGGGTACGGCCATGCTCGACGACGCGGGCACCTCCCGTGCCACCACCAACGCCACCCCCGAGACCTCCTTCGCCCCACGCCACGGTGTGAATGCCCCAATGGACTGGACCGGAAACCGGCCAATCCCTGTGCGGTGACGCACTCGTAACGATCGAATACGGACCGAACGCGCCGGTGCACACCCTGTAACCAGAGGGGCTTCCGTTAGCCGCGGCCCAGTTGGGACAGCACCTGCTTGGGGCGGTTGGTGATGATCGCGTCGACGCCGAGTTCGGCGCAGAGCTCGACGTCCTCGGGTTCGTTCACGGTCCAGACGTGGACCTGATGGCCCGCGCGCTTGAGTTTGGCCACGTAGGACGGGTGATTGCGCACGATCCGCATGCCGGGGCCCGCGATCCGTACGCCCTCGGGAAGCCGGCCGTCGCGGTGGCGCGGCGAGACGAACTGCATCAAGTAGACCGTGGGCAGGGTGGGGGACGCGGCCCGCACCCGCTGCAGGGAGCGCGCGGAGAAGCTCATGACGCGTACGGGAGAAGGCCCCTCGGCGGGTGGGGAATCCAAACCGAAGCGCTTCAGTAGAAGCAGCAGCCTTTCCTCGACCTGGCCCGCCCAGCGCGTGGGGTGCTTCGTCTCGATGGCCAGCTGGACGTTGCGCCCCGAGGCATTGCTTTCGGCCACCAGCTCCAGGAGCCGCTCCAAGGTGAGGACGGAGGTGTCCTCCCAGTCGGGGCCTTCGTCGGCCTCGGCGTGGTTGTTCTTCCAGGAGCCGAAGTCCAGCGTGGCGAGATCGGCGAGCTCCAGGGCGGAGACGGCTCCTCGGCCGTTCGACGTACGGTTGACGCGTCGGTCGTGGACGCAGACGAGATGGCCGTCCGCGGTCAGGCGTACATCGCATTCGAGGGCGTCGGCACCGTCCTCGACCGCCTTCTTGTACGCGGCCAGCGTGTGCTCGGGAGCGTCTTCGGAGGCTCCGCGGTGGGCGACGACCTGGATCTGTTGCTGTCGTGCGAGGGTCACCGCGTCATCGTGCCATCACGGGTACGCACAGGCTCGCCCGAGGGTGGGCGCACGCAGCGCCGGATCCACAGGATCGGCTTATGGTGCCCTGACAGCCCATGGGAAAAGCTGACTGCAGACAGAAGTGCGGACAGAAGCACAGTTGGCCACAGCCAGGCCGTGACCGAGAACGACAGCGTGGACCGAGGAGAGAGCTGTGAGCACCGAGAACGAGGGCAACGAGGTACCTGAGGCCCCGTCCGCACCTCCCGTGCCGGTGGACACTCCCGCTGCCTCCGCCGATCCCACACCCCCCGCGGGCACGCCCCCGCACACGCCGGGCACCCCGGCCGGGGC
>NZ_SRIC01000478.1 GCF_004684775.1 Streptomyces sp. MZ04 | reverse complement strand
CTTCTTGCCGCCGCCCGCGCCGCCCACACGGTCACCCTCGTGACCGGCGACAAGGTCACCGTCACGGAACTCGGCGGCGGCAAGAAGACCGTCACCGTCGACCGGCCCGAAGGGGCCACCGGAGCCGTCCGGAGCGAGATGTCGGGCGGCCGCGTCACCGTCGTACCGGACGAGGCGCGGCCCTATCTGAGCGCGGGGACCCTCGACGAGCGGCTCTTCGACGTGACGGAGCTGATCCGGCAGGGGTTCGCCGGGAAGGAGGCCCGCCCCCTTCCGCTGATCGTCACGTACGAGAAGAAGGTGCGTGCCGCGGGGCAGGAAGTGCCGCGCGGTGCCGAGAAGGTGCGGTCGCTGCCGAGTGTCGGCGGTGTCGCGGTGAAGGCGGGCAAGCCCGGCACGTTCTGGCGGTCCGTGGTGCCGGAGGCCGTCAACTCGCCGAAGGCAAGGCCGGGTTCACGTGATGGGCAGCTTGCCGGCGGCATCAGCAAGATCTGGCTCGACGGGCGCGTCGAGGCCGACATGGCGCAGAGCAACGAGCAGATCGGCACCCCCAAGGCCTGGGAGGCGGGGCTCACCGGCAAGGGTGTGAAGGTCGCCGTCCTCGACACGGGCGTCGACGGCACTCACCCCGGTCTCAAGGGCCGGGTGGACGCCACCAAGAGCTTCATCCCGGGCGAGGAGGTCGCCGACCGCAACGGCCACGGCACCCATGTCACCTCGACCGTCGGCGGCAGCGGTGGCGGGTCGGACGGCGACAAGGAGAAGGGTGTCGCGCCCGGCGCCGCACTCTCCGTCGGCAAGGTGCTCAGCGACGAGGGCTCGGGCAGCGAGTCGCAGATCATCGCCGGAATGGAGTGGGCGGCCAAGGACGTCGGCGCCAAGGTCGTGTCGATGAGCCTCGGTTCGCAGGAGGCCAGCGACGGCACCGATCCGATGGCCGCCGCCGTCAACGCCCTCTCCAAGGACACCGGCGCCCTCTTCGTCATCGCCGCGGGCAACACCGGAGCCCCCTCCTCGATCGGCTCGCCCGGCGCCGCCGACTCCGCGCTGACGGTCGGCGCGGTCGACTCCGCCGACAAGGCCGCGTACTTCACCAGCCAGGGCCCGCGCCACGGCGACCACGCACTCAAGCCCGACCTGTCGGCCCCCGGCGTGGACATCCTCGCCGCACGCTCCCAACTCATCGGAGGTGAGGGCTACTACACCGAGATGAGCGGTACGTCGATGGCGACCCCGCACATAGCGGGCGCCGCCGCCCTGCTCGCCGAGAAGCACCCCGACTGGAGCGGGGCCCGGCTCAAGGACGCGCTGATGTCGACGTCGGCCCGACTGGACGCGCCCGCCTATGAATTGGGTGCGGGCCGGGTCAGTGTCCCCGGCGCGATCGACGCCCAGGTCACCGCGAGCGGCAGCGCCGACCTCGGCTTCTACTCCTGGCCGTACGGCGACAACAAGCCGGTGACGAGGACGGTGACGTACACCAACTCCTCCGATGCGGCCGCGGAGTTGAGCCTCGCCGCCGAAGGCGCGGCGGAGGGCGTCGCGACCCTCGCCGACAAGACGCTCACCGTCCCCGCGCACGGCACCGCGTCCACCACGGTGACCGGTGACGGCGCGAAGGCACCCGTCGGCAACACCAGCGGCCGCATCGTCGCGAGCGCCGCCGGGAAGCCGGTAGCGCACACCGCGTTCGGCCTGGTCAAGGAGGAGGAGCGGTACACGCTCACCGTCCGCGTCAAGGACCGTGACGGCGCCGCGACCGGGGCGGGCCTGGTGCTCCAGCGCCTGGCCGAGGGCGTCGACCCCGTACAGACGGAGGTCGGTGACTCCGGCACCCTGGAGCTTCGCCTGGAGCCAGGAACGTACGCCCTCTCCTCCTTCCTCGACGTGCGCGGCGCCCAGGGCAAGGACTCCCTCGGCCTCGGCTTCCTCGCAGCGCCCGAGATCGTCCTCGACCGGAACCGCGAAGTCACCCTGGACGGAAGGAAGTTGCGCGAGATCGGCGTGGACGTCGGCCGGCGCACGGAGACCCGCCAGCTCCTGATGGAGTACGACCGCAAGGCGAACGGTGCCGAGCTGATGGGCGCGGTCCAGGTGCCGGTCAAGTACGACAGCGTCTTCGCGGCGCCCACCGAGAAGGTTCAGCAGGGCAGCTTCGAGTACCGCACCGTCTGGCGCCTGGGCAAGCCCACCCTCGACGTGAAGGGCCTCGGCGAGGTCGTCGCACAGCCCGGCGGCACCGTCACCGACGGCCGCGGCAAACTGCCGCTCGTCGACGTGGGCGGTGGCACGGCCGCCGAGTACGCGGGCAAGGACGTCAAGGGCAAGGCCGTCATCGCGCGCCGCACGGCGGCCGCGACACCCGCCGAGCTCGGGCAGGCCGCCCAGGACGCGGGCGCGAAGGCGCTGTTCGTGACGGACGACGTGCCGGGGCGTCTCAACGCCTGGTTCGGAACGGACGACAACGCGGACCGGCCGCTGCAGATCGGCACGGTCGGCGCGGCGGACGGTGCGCGGCTCATCGCGGCGGCGAAGGCGGGCAGGGCGGTGGAGACCACGGCGACGTCCCGCACGCCGTACGTCTACGACGTGTCGGAGGGCCACAAGGGAGCGGTGCCGCGCGACCTGACGTACGAGCCGTCGAAGCGTGAACTCGCCGTCCTGGACACCAAGTTCCACGCGGTGAAGCCGGTGGCGGGCGGGGAGTTCCGCTACTCCCTGACGGACACCTTCGCCATCGGGTTCGGCTTCCAGGAGAAGATCGACTATCCGGTCGAGCGGACGGACTACGCGTCGACGGGGGCGGGCCAGTTGTGGCACGAGTCCGTGTCGGTCGGCCCCGGAGCGCTGGAGGAGCGCAGTGGCCTCGTGAAGTACCGGGGCGGCCGGCACTCCACCCTGAACTGGTTCAGGCCCGTGTGGCATCCGTGGCTGGGGACGGGGCTCGGCTGGGGGCAGCAGCGGGCCGGGAACTCGCTGGAGTTCAACGTCCCCGGGTGGGGCGACTCCGGGCCCGATCACACGGGGTTCGGCGACGTGTGGAACGACGACTCGATGACGCAGGTCAGTGCGGTGTACGCGGACGGCGATTTGGTGGACCGGCGGCAGAGTTCGGGGGTCTATGTGTGGGATGCGGATCCCGCCGAGCGGACGTACAAGGTCGTGACGGACACGACGTTGGACGCGGGGCGGTGGCGGCTCGCGACGAAGGGCCACTCGGAGTGGACCTTCAAGTCGAAGGAGACTCCGGCCGACCGGAAGACGTTCCTTCCCTTGCTGAACCTCGGGTTCGACGTGGACACGGACCTTGCCGGGGACGTACCGGGTGGGCGGACCGTGGGTGTCGGGATCTTCTCCGAGTACGTCAAGGGGGCGGTGGACGTCGGGACCATCGGCGGCGGCAAGCTGGAGGTGTCGTACGACGACGGCGCGAGCTGGACGGAGGCCGCCCTGGACCGGGACGGCGAGAAGGCTTCCTGGGAAGGGGAGTTGAAGGTTCCCGGGTCTGCGGAATTCATCTCGCTGCGGGCTTCGGCGAAGGATGACCGGGGCGGTTCGGTGACGCAGGAGATCATCAGGGCGGTGGGGGTGAAGT
>NZ_SRIC01000477.1 GCF_004684775.1 Streptomyces sp. MZ04 | reverse complement strand
CAGCCGGTGGGTGGTGGGGTCGACGGCTCGCTCGCGCTGCTGTCGTTCGCGTCCATTTGGCCCCGATTCCCGATCCCGCACCGTGATGCGCCCGCTGGTCCGCCCGTCACACGGCTCACTACCGCCCGCTCCGCACCGGAACGGTACTCAGGCCTGCCCGCCAGGCACAGCGTCCGTGAAGTTATCCACAGGGTTGACACCTTATGGCGCTGAGCCGCACCATTGAATTCAACGAACCGAACGATCGGTCGGTAGCTAGCTAAAGGTCGAGGGGGACCGCGATGGCGACAGCAGCCGAGCACCAGACGGCCCGGTCCGCACCGGGCGGGACCGGGGCCGACGCCGCGAGCACAGCGGCGTACGAGTCCGCGTTCGACGCCGCGGTCGCGGCAGACGAGCGGATCGAGCCCCGCGACTGGATGCCGGACGCCTATCGCGCGTCCCTGGTCAGGCAGATGGCGCAGCACGCGCACTCCGAGATCATCGGCATGCAGCCGGAGGCCAACTGGATCACGCGCGCCCCGTCCCTGCGGCGCAAGGCGATCCTGATGGCCAAGGTGCAGGACGAGGCCGGACACGGCCTGTATCTGTACAGCGCGGCCGAAACGCTCGGCACGGGCCGCGACGAACTGCTCGACAAGCTGCACTCGGGCCGCCAGAAGTACTCGTCGATCTTCAACTACCCGACCCTGACCTGGGCCGACGTGGGCGCGATCGGCTGGCTGGTGGACGGCGCCGCGATCACCAACCAGGTCCCCCTGTGCCGCTGTTCGTACGGGCCCTATGCCCGCGCGATGGTGCGCATCTGCAAGGAAGAGTCGTTCCACCAGCGTCAGGGGTACGAATCGCTGCTCGCCCTCAGCCGAGGCACCGAGGCCCAGCACGCGATGGCCCAGGACGCGGTGAACCGCTGGTGGTGGCCGTCCCTGATGATGTTCGGCCCGCCCGACGACGAGTCGTCGCACTCGGAGCAGTCGATGACCTGGAAGATCAAGCGCCACTCGAACGACGAGCTGCGTCAGCGCTTCGTGGACATCTGCGTCCCCCAGGCCGAGTCCCTCGGACTCACCCTCCCCGACCCGGACCTGTCCTGGAACGAGGAGCGCGGGCACCACGACTTCGGCGCGATCGACTGGACGGAGTTCTGGGCGGTCCTCAAGGGCAACGGCCCCTGTAACGAACAGCGGATCACCCAGCGCAAGAGCGCTCACGACGAGGGCGCGTGGGTGCGTGAGGCAGCGGCGGCGTTCGCCGCCAAGCACGGGGAGGCGAAGGCATGAGCAGCTCGACCGACTGGCCGCTGTGGGAGGTGTTCGTGCGCTCCCGCCGCGGGCTCTCGCACACCCACGCGGGCAGCCTGCACGCGCCGGACGCGGAGATGGCCCTGCGCAACGCCCGCGATCTGTACACGCGCCGCAGCGAAGGCGTCTCGATCTGGGTCGTCCCCTCCACGGAGATAACGGCCTCCTCGCCCGACGAGAAGGACTCGTTCTTCGAGCCGGCGGGCGACAAGCCCTATCGCCACCCGACCTTCTACGACATCCCGGAGGGGGTGAAGCACCTGTGACCGCGCCCGTTTCCACGACCGCCACCGCCACGGCCATCGCCCTGGGCGACGACGCGCTGGTGCTCTCGCACCGCCTCGGGGAATGGGCGGGCCACGCGCCCGTCCTCGAGGAAGAGGTCGCTCTGGCGAACATCGCCCTCGACCTGCTCGGCCAGGCCCGCATCCTGCTCTCGATGGCCGGCGACGAGGACGAGCTGGCGTACCTGCGCGAGGAGCGCGCCTTCCGCAACCTCCAGCTGGCCGAGCAGCCGAACGGCGACTTCGCCCACACCATCGCCCGCCAGCTCTACTTCTCCACGTACCAATCCCTGCTGTACGGGCAGTTGACGGCAGAGGACGGCGCGTTCGCACCGCTGGCGGCCAAGGCCGTCAAGGAGGTGGCCTACCACCAGGACCACGCCGAGCAGTGGACGCTGCGGCTCGGCGACGGGACGGCCGAGAGCCATGAGCGGATGCAGCGCGGAATCGACGCGCTGTGGCGGTTCACCGGGGAGATGTTCCAGCCGGTGGAGGGCCTCGGCGAATCCGACGGCGTCAACTGGGAAGCGCTGCACACCAGTTGGACGGAATCGGTGACCTCGGTCATCGAGAAGGCGACACTGACCGTGCCCTCCGGTCCCCAGGAGGGGGCCTGGGCGGCGGGCGCCGGCCGCCAGGGTCTGCACACCGAGTCCTTCGGGCGGATGCTCGCCGAGATGCAGCACCTGCACCGCAGCCACCCGGGGGCGTCATGGTGACCACGCCGACCGCACCGGAGATGCCCACCGCCCTGGAGGAGGAGCTCCTGGCCCTCGCCGGCTCGGTGCCCGACCCGGAGCTGCCCGTGCTCTCCCTGGCCGAGCTCGGCGTGCTCCGCGGCGTCCATGTCCGCGCACCGGGCAAGGTCGACGTCGAGCTGACCCCTACCTACACCGGCTGCCCGGCCATAGAGACCATGACGGCCGACATCGAGCAGGTCCTTCACGAGCGCGGGATGGCCGAGGTTTCGGTCCGCACGGTGCTCTCTCCCGCCTGGTCGACGGACGACATCAGCGCCGAAGGCCGCCGCAAGCTGGCGGAGTTCGGCATCGCACCCCCGCGCCCGCACAGCACCGGCGGGCCCGGCACCTCCGGCGGACCGGTCCCCCTCACCCTCTCGGTCCGCTGCCCGCACTGCGGCTCGACCGACACCGAACTGCTCAGCCGCTTCTCGTCGACGGCCTGCAAGGCACTGCGCCGGTGCGTCTCCTGCCGTGAACCGTTCGACCACTTCAAGGAGTTGTGATGGCGCGCTTCCACCAGCTCCGGGTAACGGCGGTCGACCAGCTCACCGACGACTCCGTGGCACTGACCTTCGACGTGCCTGCGGCCCTGCGCGAGGAGTACCGCTACGAAGCGGGTCAGCACCTGGCCGTGCGCCGCTTCGTCGACGGCACCGAAATCCGGCGCACGTACTCGATCTGCGCACCGGCGCCGGGCCCCGAAGTCCCCGAGGAGCCCCGCACTCTGCGCGTCGGGGTCCGGCTCGTCGAGGGCGGTGCTTTCTCGACGTACGCCATGAAGGAAGTCGTCGTCGGCGACGAGCTGGAGGTGATGACCCCGGCCGGCCGCTTCACCCTGGAACCGGCACCCGGGCGGTACGCGGCGGTGGTGGGCGGCAGCGGCATCACACCGGTGCTCTCCATCGTGACGACGCTTCTCTCGCGCGAGCCGGACGCCACGTTCTGTCTCATACGGAGCGACCGCACGGCGGCGTCGACGATGTTCCTCGAAGAGGTCGCCGACCTCAAGGACCGCTGGCCGGACCGGTTCCAGCTGGTGACGGTGCTCTCCCGGGAGGAGCAGCAGTCGGGGCTCGACTCCGGCCGGCTCGACGAGGAGCGGCTCGGCAGCCTGTTGCCGGCGCTGCTGCGCGTCGAGGAGATCGTGGGCTGGTTCCTCTGCGGTCCGTTCGGCCTGGTGCAGGGTGCGGAGAGAACTCTCCGCGGCCTCGGTGTGGCACGGCAGCGCATCCACGAGGAGATATTCCACGTGGACGACGGCCTCGCGAC
>NZ_SRIC01000476.1 GCF_004684775.1 Streptomyces sp. MZ04 | reverse complement strand
CCCTTCGCCTTTCCCTTCCCCTTCCCCACTCCCCGAGAAAGAGGAATGAACATGCGTAATTCCAAGACGGCACGCGCCCTCATCGTGAGCGCCGCCGCGGTGAGCATGCTCGGCGCCCCGGCGCTCGCCGCGGGCAGCGCCTCGGCTGCCGATTCCCACGTCACGGTGGACGCGGCCGCGAAGAAGAAGTGCAAGATGAGCGCGATGACCGACCGGGTCGACCGCCGGACGGACAAGTACGGCTTCGGCGGCATCAAGTGCAACTACAAGGCCGGCGTCAAGGTCAAGATCGCCCTGTACAACGGCAAGAAGAAGGTGGCGACGGCAAGCTGTAGCGGCACGAAGAGCTGCTACGTCAGCACAAAGACCGTCGGCGACAACGACAACCGCACGAAGACCTGGAAGACCAAGGTGGTGGCCAAGGCCGGCTCCAAGAAGGGGACGAAGTGGAGCAACAAGCTCCGCGGCTGATCGGCGCCTGACGCCCCGCCAAGACTGGGCATTGACATTGGCATATGCCAGAGTGGCGCGTTCCTGCTGACAGCGCCGGAGCGCGCCACCAATCTTCCCAACAGCCGCTCCTTATCGGCCTCTTGGCGGCTATCGTGGGACGGAGCCCAGCTGTCCGGAACCGTTCCACGCAGGGGGAAAGCCGTGGCGCTGAAGCATGAGCCGACCACGCCACAGCACTCGGTGCAGAGCGCGCTGCGAGTGCTCGAGATCGTCGCCCGGCGGGGAGCCGGAGTGACCGACACCGAGCTCGCCCGCCAGACCGGTCTTCCCGCACCGCGGCTGACCGTCCTGCTGCGGATGCTGCGCCGCGAGGGCTACGTCGAGCAGATCACCGACGGTGCGTACGTCACCGGAGAATCCCTCAACCGCCTCGGCTCGGCCCACCGCCGCGATCAGGCGCTGCGGCAGAAGCTCAAGGAGACTCTGGACGGGCTCCGTGACTCGATCGGCGCCGCGGTCTATGTGAGCCGGTACGAGGACGGCGAAATCAAGATCACCGACTTCGCGGACGGCCCCGGCACACCCAAGGTCAACGAGTGGGTGGACTTCCGGTCCTCCGCGCACGCCAGCGCGATCGGCAAGAGCCTGCTGACCCAGCTCGACGTGAACGGCCGGCGCGATCACCTCTCCCGCCACAAGATGGCCCGCCTCACCTCGCGGACGATCACGAACGAGCGGGTCCTGCTCAACCACCTCGCCGCCCAGCCCGCCACGGTCCCCGTCCTCGACCTCCAGGAGTACGCGGTCGGCACCGTCTGCGCCGCCGTCCCCATCACCGCGGGCTCCGCGGTCGGCTGCCTCGCGCTCTCCCTGCCGGTGGAGCACGCGCACCGGCTGCGGGAGGCCGCGGACACGCTGAATCGCGGGGCGGCGCCGGTGCTCCTTTCGCTGGCGATCTAGGGCTGCTCATTCCGGTGGCGCGGGCGCGGTCCGGAGCACCCTCCGGGACCAGGTATTATTTTTGAGTCAGCAGGCGCCGCTAGCTCAGTTGGTTAGAGCAGCTGACTCTTAATCAGCGGGTCCGGGGTTCGAGTCCCTGGCGGCGCACAGACGGTGAGAAGCCCCTCGCGGAAGCGGGGGGCTTCTCGCGTATATCCCCCGCATATCCCCCGCACCGGTGAGGACAGCTCCCGGCGGGCGTCGCGATACTGGCACGGCCTCCTGCCGAGGAGCCCGTCATGCCGCTCATGCCGCTCATGCCTCGCTTGAATCGTCCGTACGTCGTGGACGCCGCGCTCGCCGCCCTCGTGCTCTGTGCCGTCTCGCTGCAGTTCCTCTTCCCCGAGGAGGGTGGCGACGAGCTGACCTGGGGCGGGTTCCTGCTCGGTGCGGGGACCGCGGTGCCGCTGGTGTGGCGGCGGCGCGCGCCGTTCGGCTGCGCCGCCGTGATCGCCGTCTTCACGCCCGCCATGGCGCTCTACCACCGGCCGCCGCCCGACGTCTGCTTCGGCGGCATGGTCGCCCTCTACACCGTGGCCGCCCTCGGCTCACCGTGGAAGCGGCGCGTCATGCTCGCCGGCTGGCTGACGGGGGCCGCCGTCACCATGACCTTCAAGGAGCACGCCGAGCCGTACGAGTACCCCTTCCACCTGCTCAGCCTCATCAGCGCGTACGCCCTGGGAGCCTTCGCCCGCGTCCAGCGCGCCTACACCGCCGCGATCGAGGACCGGGCCCGGCGGCTCGAGCGGGAGCGGGCCGGCGAGACGGCGCGGGCGGTCGCCCGGGAGCGGGCCATGATCGCGCGCGACATGCACGACATCCTCGCCCACGCGGTGAGCCTGATGGTGGTCCAGGCGGAGGCCGGACCCGTCGTCGTCCGCAGCGATCCGGCCCGCGCGGAGGGGGCGTTCGACGCGATCGCGGGGGCGGGGCGCGACGCGATGGTGCAGTTGCGGCGCATCTTGGGGGTGCTGAGGGAGCCTTCCGTTCCCGGCGGGCTTGGGCCGCAGCCTACGCTCGCCGCGTTGCCGGAGCTGGCGGTGGTGGTCGAACAGGCGGGGGTGCGGGTCGAGTTGGCTGTGGACGGGGTGCCGCGGCCGTTGCCGCCGGACGTCGAGGTGGCCGCGTACCGCATTGTCCAGGAGGCACTGACCAACTGCGTCAAGCATGCGGCGGCGGCGACGGTGGTGAGTGTCCAACTGGGGTGGGGTGCGGGTGAGTTGCTCGTGACCGTCATCGACGACGGGGCGGGTGCGGCCGCCGGACCCGCCGGACCCGCCAGACCCGCAGGCCGCTCCGACCACTCCGGCGCCGGGCACGGGCTCATCGGGATCCATGAACGCGCCGCCGCCTGCGGAGGCACCGCCGAAGCCGGGAACGGGCCCGACGGCGGATTCCGTGTCGCCGCGCGGCTGCCCACGGCATCCTTGGGGGATGAGCATCCGGGTGGTGGTCGCCGACGACCAGGAGCTGGTGCGCAGCGGCTTCACCATGATTCTTGAGGCGCAGCCCGACATCGAGGTGGTGGCGGAGGCGGGTGACGGCGCGGAGGCGGTGGCCGCCGTGCGTCAACACGCCCCGGACGTCCTGCTGTTGGACATTCGCATGCCGGGCACCGACGGTATCGAGGCGGCCCGCCAGGTGTGCGCGGGGACCGCCGGCTGCCGGGTCGTGATGCTGACCACCTTCGACCTCGATGAGTATGTGTACGAGGCGCTGTACGCGGGAGCGAGCGGCTTCCTGCTCAAGGACGTCCGCAGGGACGACCTGGTGCACGCGGTGCGGGTCGTGGCCGCGGGGGACTCTTTGCTGGCCCCTTCGGTTACGCGGCGCCTGGTGGCGGACGTGGTCCAGCGGCGGCGCACCGCGCTCGGTGCGGCGCCCATGTCGCCCTCCGAACGCCTCGCGGTTCTCACCGCGCGGGAGGAGGAGACGCTGCGGTTGCTGGCCCGTGGGCTCTCCAACGCGGAGATAGCGGCGGCTTTCGTGGTGAGCGAGCACACCGTGAAGACGCACGTCAGCAATGTCCTGTCCAAGCTGGCGCTGCGGGATCGGGTGCAGGCGGTGATCTGCGCGTACGAGGTGGGGCTCGTGGTGCCGGGGGAGGGTTGATCTCCCCGGCCCGGCGAAGTATCCAGCCCGTCCGGCGTTTGAGAAGGAACGCTCCTCCCCCACCCGACCGACACCTAGCCCC
>NZ_SRIC01000475.1 GCF_004684775.1 Streptomyces sp. MZ04 | reverse complement strand
CAACTCCCGCCTTCCCCGCCGCACTTCACGGGCCGTACCGATGTGACGTACGCCCTCTCGCGACTGCTCGCAGGGGACGGCGACGAAGAGGGCACGCCCCCCGTCGCCGTCGTCTCCGGCATGGCCGGCGTCGGCAAGAGCGCGCTCGCCCTGCATGTGGCGCACGGGCTGCGCGAGCGCTTCCCGGACGGGCAGCTCTACGTCAACCTGCACGGGGCGACGCCCGGCATGACGCCCCTCACCCCGGACCAGGCGCTCGCCGCGCTCCTGCGCGACCTGGGCGTGGAGCCGCAGCGCAGCCCCCAACATCCGGACGCGGCATCGGCGTTGCTCCGCTCGCTGCTCGCGCCCACCCGCACCCTGATGGTCCTGGACGACGCGGCGACCGCCGCGCAGGTGCGGCCGCTGCTGCCCGCCGGGTCGGGCTGCGCGGTCATCGTCACCAGCCGCTCCCCGCTCGCCGCGCTCGACGGCGCGGGCCGCTTCCCGCTGGAGCCGCTCTCCGGCAGGGACAGTGCCGCGCTGCTGCGTGCCGTCTCCGGGCGTGCGGGTCTTGATGCCGGGCACCCCCTGGTCGAACTCGCGGGGCGGCTTCCGCTGGCCCTGCGCATCGTCGCGGCCCGGCTCGCCGCCCGCCGCGCGCTCACCCCGGACGCGCTCGCCGAACTCCTCGCCGCGAGCGACGGACGCCTTCACCACCTCGAACACGACGACCTGAGCGTGCGCCGCTCCCTCGAGGTCGCCCTGGACGCGCTGTGCGGCTCGGAGCGCGAGGCCGATCAGGACGCCGCCGCCGCCCTCGCCCGGATCGGCGCGCTCGACCTGCCGACGTACGGAGTGCCGCTCCTCGCCCGGCTGTTGGGGGTCGCGGAACGGCGCGCCGAGGCCGCTCTCGACCGTCTCGTCGACGTCGCGCTGCTCGACGAGACTGCCTACGGCCGGTACGCCCCGCACGACCTCGTACGCGACTTCGCGAGGGAGGCGGCCCGCCAGAACGGTTGCGGGGTCATGGGCACGGACGTGGCGGAGTCGGCGCTGCACTGGTACGCGGAGTCGGCACTGCAGAGCCTGCTCGCGATCATGCCGGACGGTTTGGACCGCGTGGACCGGATGCGGGGGGTGGTGGAACGGCTGTCCGCTCCCCGCACGGACGGCTCCGGGGACGGATCCGGGGACGGCTCCGGGGGCCGGGCGGCCGGGGCCGTGTCTCCGATGACCACCGACCAGGCCTTCGCCTGGGGTGACACGGAGCTCGCGAACGTCATCGCCGTCGCCGACCGCTACGGCCGCTCGTCCGCCCTGCTCCCCGTCCTGGTCCGCTGCATCTTCTCGTACCTCAAACGCCGTGGCCGCCTCGCCGAGGCGGACCTGCTGACCCGGCTCGCCGTGACCGCGGCCCGGCGCACCGGCGACCGCGAGGGCGAGGCGCAGGCCCTCACCGACCTCGCGGGCCTCAACTACGTGTCGGGGCGCAGCGGCGCGGCGCTGGAGCGGATCGACGAGGCGCTGGTCCTGTGGCGGGAACTCGACCACGTCTCGTGCGTCCACCGGGGCGTCATCAACCGCGGCCTCCTGCTCGAGGCCCTCGGCCGCTACGACGAGGCGGCGGAGGCACTGCGGCAGAGCATGGACCTCGCCAAGGCCCTGGACGACCCGCTGAGCGAGGCGTTCGCCCTCAGCAACCTCGGCAACATCTACGAGCACACCGACGCGCGCGCGGCGATCGACTGCCACAAGCGCAGCCTGGCCATCGGCGAGGCGGAGGGCCACGTCGGTGTCCGGCAGGAGGCGCACTGCGACATCGGCTACTCGTTCCTCGCCCTGGGCGAACCGGCCGCCGCGCTCACGCACTTCGAGGAGAGCCTGCGCATCCACGACGAGGCCGAGGACTGGCACAACGAGTCGAGGGTGCGCCTCGGAACGGTGCGGGCCCTGCGCGAGCTGTCCCGCACATGCGACGCGGTGCGTGAGTGCGACGACCTCCTGGACCGCGCGGAGGCACGGGCCGACAACCATCGGGCGGGCCTCGCCCGCCATCAGCGCGGACTTCTGCTGTACGCCGACGGGCACGTCGAAGAGGCGTACGCGCAATGGGAGGCGGCGCTGGCGGCGCTCGACGGCACGGACAGCAGCGAGGTGGTGGGCGAGCTCAAGGGCCTGCTTGCGGCGGGCTCGGAGGGCGCAGAAGGCGTCCCGGTGCCTCAACAGGGCTGACGCGTAAGGAACTTGCCTCGATGTGTACGAGGCCTGGTGCGAGGCCTGGTACGAGGCCTGGTGCGAGGCCTGGTGCGAGGCCTACTTCGCATCGGCGTAGCACTCCACCACGGCCGTGGTGAACGGAAACCGCACCGGCGTCTCGCCGAACGCTATGCGGCCCGCGAGCTCCCCTGCCTCCCTGATCGCCGTCACGACCGCGGCGGCCTCCTGCTCGGGGCAGTGCACGATCACCTCGTCGTGCTGGAAGAAGACCAGCTCGGCGCGGAGTCCGGACGTATGGATGGCCTGGCGGAGCGCGGCCAGCATCAGCAGGGCCCAGTCGGCCGCGCTGCCCTGGACGACGAAGTTGCGGGTGAAGCGGCCGCGGGCGCGGGCGTTCGTCGAGGCGTATCCGGGAGTGAACTCGCCGTCCTGGGTGGGCAGTTCAGATACGTCCTCCTGCGGGATGCCCGCCTCTTCGAAGTCGCCGGCACCGGCCGCGGGCGGGCTCGTGCGGCCCAGCCAGGTGCGTACGAGCCTGCCCTCCTCGCCCGCCTTCGCCGCGTCGTCGACGTACGCGACGGCGGCGGGGAATCTGCGGCGCAGTGCCGCCAGGTTCTTCAGGCCGTCGCCGGAGGTCTGGCCGTAGACGGCGCCGAGGAGGGCGATCTTGGCGTGGTCGCGGTCGCCGGCGAACGCGCGGTCGGAGAGGCGGGTGTAGAGGTCCTCGTCGCTCCCCGCGACCTCCATCAGGCCCCGGTCGCGCGAGATCGCGGCGAGGACCCGCGGCTCCATCTGGTCGGCGTCGGCGACGACGAGCCGCCAGCCGGGGTCGGCGACGACCGCGCGCCGGATGACCTTGGGGATCTGCAGGGCGCCGCCGCCGTTCGTGGTCCAGCGGCCGGTGACGGTGCCGCCCGGTGTGTACTCGGGGCGGAAGCGGCCGTCGCGCACCCAGTCCTGGAGCCAGCTCCAGCCGTGCGCGGTCCAGATGCGGTACAGCTTCTTGTACTGGATGAGCGGCTGCACGGCGGGGTGCTTGATCTCCTCCAGCTCCCAGCGCCGGGTGGACTTGACCTTGATGCCGGCCTGCGCGAACGCCTTGATGACGTCGGCGGGCAGGTCGGGGCGTACGCGGCGGCCGAAGGCGGCGGAGACCTCGTCGGCCAGTTCGGCGAGGCGGCGCGGTTCGGCGGCTCCCGCGTTGCGCCCGCCGCCCGCGTACCGCTCGCCGAGGAGTTCGGTGAGCAGGGCGTGGTGGACGTCGGCGCGCCAGGGGAGGCCCGCGACGTTCATCTCGGCGGCCACGAGCATGCCCGCCGACTCGGCCGCGGTGAGCAGCCGCATCCGGCCGGGGTGCTCGGTGGCCGCGTGTCTTCGCTGCTGCTCGGCATACACCTCGAGGAGGGCGTCGAAGGGGAGGGACGACACGGGGGACGGCTCGAAGAGGGAGTCCTGGGCGCCGGGCTCGGCGGCTCTGGGGGGCGGG
>NZ_SRIC01000474.1 GCF_004684775.1 Streptomyces sp. MZ04 | reverse complement strand
GGGCTTTTTCGGGCCCGGGGTCGGACATGCCGAAGGCCCGGCCCCCGAGGGGAACCGGGCCTTCGTAAGGCAACGGGCCGCGCTTACTCGGCGGCCTCAACCGCCTCCGCGGTCTTCCGAGTACGCCGACGAGGCTTGGCAACCGTGGCCTCGGGGGCGTCCCCCTCAGCCGTGGCGGCGACAGCCTTCCGCGTACGGCGACGCGGCTTCGACTCCTCCGTCGGCTGAGCCGGAATCTCCGCCGCGACGACGGCTTCGGCGGCCTTCTTCGTACGGCGGCGCGGCTTGGCGGGCGCCTCGGCGTCCACGGCCTCGACGACGGCTTCGGCGGCCTTCTTCGTGCGGCGACGCGGCTTCGCAGGGGCCTCGGCCTCCGCAGCCTCGACGACGGTCTCTGCGGCCTTCTTCGTGCGACGGCGCGGCTTGGCGGGGGCTTCCGCCTCCACGGCCTCGACGGTGTCGACGACGGCCTCGGCGGCCTTCTTCGTCCGGCGGCGCGGCTTGGCGGGGGCCTCAGCCTCCGCAGCCTCTACCGCCTCGACGGTGTCGACGACGGCCTCAGCGGCCTTCTTCGTGCGACGACGCGGCTTGGCAGGGGCTTCCGCCTCCACCACCTCGGCGGTCTCGACGACGACCTCCGCAGCCTTGCGGGTGCGGCGACGCGGCTTGGCGGGGGCTTCCGCCTCCACCGCCTCGACCGTCTCGACGACGGCCTCGGCGGCCTTCTTCGTACGACGGCGCGGCTTGGCGGGGGCCTCAGCCTCCGCAGCCTCTACCGCCTCGACGGTGTCGACGACGGTCTCCGCAGCCTTGCGGGTGCGGCGGCGCGGCTTCGCGGGGGCCTCGGCGGCCTCCGGCACCACGGCCTCGACCGTCTCCACCGTCTCGACGACGGCCTCGGCGGCCTCGGCGGCCTCGCCGGAACGGGTCCGGCGACGGCGGCGCGGCGTGCGCGGCTCCACCAGCTCTGCGGCGGGCGCCGGCTCCGTGGACGCCGGGGTCTCGACCGACGGAGTCGCCGTAGCGTCCAGCGGGGTGCCCGACCGCGTACGGCGCCGACGGCGCGGCGTACGAGCGGGACGCTCCTCGGCAGGAGCACTGGAAGCGGCGGGACCGGAACCGGAGCGGCCGCGGTCGCGGTCCTGCGAGCGGCCGTTTCCGCGGCCCCCGCGGGCGCCACGCCCACCCGTCTCGCCGAGGTCCTCGATCTCCTCCGCGCCCAGACCCGCACGGGTCCGCTCGGCGCGCGGCAGCACACCCTTGGTGCCCGCCGGGATGCTCAGCTCCTCGAAGAGGTGCGGAGAGCTCGAGTACGTCTCGACCGGGTCGGCGAAGCCGAGGTCCAGCGCCTTGTTGATCAGCTGCCAGCGCGGGATGTCGTCCCAGTCGACCAGCGTGATCGCGATGCCCTTGGCACCCGCGCGGCCGGTGCGGCCGATGCGGTGCAGGTACGTCTTCTCGTCCTCGGGGGACTGGTAGTTGATGACGTGCGTGACGCCCTCGACGTCGATGCCGCGGGCGGCGACGTCGGTGCAGACGAGCACGTCCACCTTGCCGTTGCGGAACGCGCGCAGCGCCTGCTCACGGGCGCCCTGCCCGAGGTCGCCGTGCACGGCGCCCGAGGCGAAGCCGCGCTTCTCGAGCTGCTCGGCGATGTCGGCGGCGGTCCGCTTCGTACGGCAGAAGATCATCGCGAGCCCGCGGCCGTCGGCCTGCAGGATGCGCGCGATCATCTCGGGCTTGTCCATGTTGTGCGCGCGGTAGACGAACTGCGCGGTGTTCGCGACGGTCTGGCCCTCGTCGTCCGGCGCGGTGGCGCGGATGTGCGTGGGCTGCGACATATAGCGACGCGCGAGGCCGATGACGGCGCCCGGCATGGTCGCCGAGAACAGCATCGTCTGGCGCTTGGCCGGCAGCATGTTGATGATCCGCTCGACGTCGGGCAGGAAGCCCAGGTCGAGCATCTCGTCGGCCTCGTCGAGGACCAGGCACTTGACGTGCTTGAGGTCGAGCTTGCGCTGACCGGCGAGGTCGAGCAGCCGGCCCGGCGTGCCGACGACGATGTCGACGCCCTTCTTGAGCGCCTCGACCTGCGGCTCGTAGGCCCGGCCGCCGTATATGGCGAGGACGCGTACGTTCCGCGCCTTGCCGGCGGTCAGCAGGTCGTTGGTGACCTGCTGGCACAGCTCACGGGTGGGGACGACGATGAGGGCCTGCGGCGCCTCGGTCAGCTGCTCGGGCTTGGCCCGGCCCGCCTCGACGTCCGCGGGGACGGTGACGCGCTCGAGGAGCGGAAGGCCGAAGCCGAGCGTCTTGCCGGTGCCGGTCTTGGCCTGGCCGATGACGTCGGTGCCGGAGAGGGCAACGGGGAGCGTCATCTCTTGGATGGGGAACGGGCTGATGATGCCGACGGCTTCGAGAGCCTCGGCCGTCTCGGGGAGAATCCCGAGATCGCGGAAAGTCGTAGTCAGGGCATTGCCTCTTCTGTGAGACGCGGCCTGAGGCGAACACTGGGGGTCGTGACCGTGCCACTACCGCCGGCTGCTTGGGGGGCGGGCCGGGGGCGCGGGACCACTGCCTGCGCTCGAGCGCTCATACCGCTGAGGTTCCCTCCTCATGCCGTACGCGCTGTGCGCACCGCCTGGAGGGCTGTCGGGCGGAGCCGATCGGGCCTCCGACCGGGCATCCTCATTCATACGGCCCGTCGAATATTCGGCAGGCGCTTTATCACTGTACCCCGGAATCGCGCAGCCGTGTCTGGCGAATTGGTCACGTAGTCGTAGTCACAGTCACTGACCAGGCCCTTACGCGTTGCTGCGAGCGGGCTATTGTGCGGTTTATGGAGACGCCTGACACCGCCGCTGACACGCCCGCCGAACCGACCGGAGTCGCCGCCCAGGACTGGGCGACCGCTTCCGCCGAGCCGCACTACCGCGCCGCGGTGGTGGATCTGCTCGGCGCGCTCGCCTATGGAGAGCTCGCGGCGTTCGAGCGGCTCGCGGAGGATGCGAAGCTGGCGCCGACGCTCGGCGACAAGGCGGAGCTGGCGAAGATGGCGTCGGCGGAGTTCCACCACTTCGAGCAGCTCAGGGACCGGCTCTCGGCGATCGGCGCGGACCCGACCGAGGCGATGGAGCCGTTCGTCGCGGCGCTCGACGGCTTCCACCGTCAGACCGCGCCGTCGGACTGGCTCGAGGGCCTGGTCAAGGCGTACGTCGGCGACTCGATCGCCAGTGACTTCTACCGCGAGGTCGCGGCGCGGCTCGACGGCGACACGCGCGGGCTCGTGCTCGGTGTGCTCGACGACACGGGGCACGCGAGCTTCGCGGTGGAGAAGGTGCGGGCCGCGATCGACGCGGATCCTCGTGTGGGCGGGCGGCTTGCTCTGTGGGCGAGGCGTTTGATGGGCGAGGCGCTTTCGCAGTCGCAGCGGGTTGTGGCCGACCGGGATGCGTTGTCGACCATGCTGGTCGGGGGCGTTGCCGATGGGTTCGACCTTGCCGAGGTCGGGCGGATGTTCTCTCGGATCACTGAGGCGCACACGAAGCGGATGGCTGCGCTGGGCTTGGCCGCCTAGATGGTTGATGTGCTTTTACGTGCTGGTCAGCCGGGTCGGGTGGTCGTAGTGGATCAGTGAACGCTTCTTTTCGGTGCTGCAGGCCCAGTTGTGCCAGATCGCCGCGTTGAGGGCCAGGAGC
>NZ_SRIC01000473.1 GCF_004684775.1 Streptomyces sp. MZ04 | reverse complement strand
GGTGAGGGGGCGGGCGCGACGTGTGCGAGGAGAGAAACATGGCGGATACACGAGTAACTCCCGTGCTGTAACAGGCCGTTGTCAGGATCCCTGCGTCCAGCAAGATCGACAGGGGAGCCGAAGCCATGGCACAGACCCAGCCGGGGACCGGTACGAGCCGTCGCGCCTTCCTGCGCGATGTCGGCATCACGGGTGGCGCGGGCGCGATGCTCGCCACCATGGGTGCGCTCGGGATGGCGCCCACCGCGCAGGCGGCGCAGCGCGAAAAGCCCTTCCGGGCGCCGAGCGCGGGCGACTTCACGCTGCACGGCCGCGCGGCCGCGAAAGTCGTCGTCGTGGGCGGCGGCATCGCGGGTCTCGCCAGCGCCTACGAACTCGGCAAGGCGGGCTACGACTGTACGGTCCTGGAGGCCAGAGACCGCGCCGGAGGCCGCAACTTCACGGTGCGCGGCGGCGATTCGACCGTCGACCTGTACGGCAACCGGCAGACCGCGCGGTTCGCCGAGGGCCAGTACATGAACGCGGGACCCGGGCGGATCCCGCAGTGGATGGTCACGCTCGACTACTGCCGTGAACTCGGCGTACCCCTTGAGGTGTTCACGAATACGAACGCCGACGCCTATATCTTCAACGAGTCGGCGGGCATGTCCGAGCCGATGCGCTACCGCACCGCCAAGGCCGATGTGTACGGCTACGTCTCCGAGTTGCTCGCCAAGGCGACCGACAAGGGCGCGCTCGACAAGGAGCTCACCACCGCCGATCAGGACCGACTGACGGAGTTCCTCAAGGACTTCGGCGAACTCGGCGACAAGATGACCTACGAGGGCGGCGACCGGCGCGGCTACCGCACCGTCCCGGCCGCCACCGGCACCCCCGGAGTGCCGCTCGGCGATGTCCCGTCCGCCTCCGAGGTGTTCGCGAGCGGAGTGGGGCGCTACTTCTCCTTCGAGTTCGGCTTCGACCAGGCGATGCTGATGTTCCAGCCGGTCGGCGGCATGGACCGCATACCGCAGGCGCTGACCCGGGCGATCGGCGCGCACAAGGTGCGTACGGGCGCCGCCGTCACCCGCATCACCGACAAGGGACACGGCGTCACCGTCACCTACACCCAGGGCGGCAGGACCAGGTCCATCGACGCCGACTTCTGCATCGGGGCGCTGCCGCCCAACATCCTCGCCAAGGTCCCGCACAACCTCGGCCCCGGCGTCCAGCGGGCCCTGGAGGCGATCACCCCGCAGTCCGCGGGGAAGATCGGCCTGGAGTACCGCTCGCGCTGGTGGGAGCTCGACCACAGGATCTACGGCGGCATCACCGAGACCGACATGGACGTGAGCCACATCTGGCATCCCTCGCACGGCTTCCACGGAGAGCGGGGCCTGCTGGTCGGCTACTACAACTACGACAAGGACGCCGACACGTACGCCGCGCTCACCCCCAAGGAGCGCGAGAAGCGGGCCGTCGCGGCGGGCGTGAAGATCTACGGAGAGAAGTACCGCAGCGAACTCGCCTCGTCCTTCTCGCACCACTGGCGCCAGACTCCGTACCTGGAGGCGGCCTGGCACGACACCCCCGGCGGCCCCGACGACCCGCGCTACGGGCCGCTCAACGAGCCGACGGGGCGCGTCTACTTCGCCGGTGACTGGCTGAGCTACACCGACGCCTGGCAGCACGGAGCCTTCACCTCCGCACGCAGGGCGATCAGCAAGCTCCACGCGCGCGTGCTGGCCGCCTAGGCGCACGTGACGTAAGAAGCCGCTGTGAAGGGGCGCGGGAGGGAATGCCCGCGTCCCGGCGCGCGTTCTGCTGTACGAGTCACGACGCAGAGGGCGAGGAGCGGTCACAGTGCTTGATCCGCAGGGTTTGTACGCATGGGAGCCGAAGGGCCTCGACGTCGTCGACATGGCGCTCGCCCAGGAATCGGCCGGCCTTGTCATGCTCTACCACTTCGACGGATACATCGACGCGGGCGAGACCGGCGACCAGATCGTCGAGAGTCTTGTGGACAGCCTCCCCGGTCAGGTCGTGGCGCGCTTCGACCACGACCGGCTCGTCGACTACCGCGCGCGGCGCCCGCTGCTCACCTTCAAGCGCGAGCGCTGGACCGACTACGAGGTGCCCACGCTCGAGGTGCGCCTTCTCCAGGACGCCACCGGAGCGCCCTTCCTGCTGCTGTCCGGGCCCGAACCGGACGTCGAGTGGGAGCGCTTCGCGGCCGCCGTCCAGCAGATCGTGGAGCGCCTCGGCGTACGCCTCTCGGTGAACTTCCACGGCATCCCCATGGGCGTGCCGCACACCCGGCCCGTGGGCCTGACCCCGCACGGCAACCGCACCGACCTGGTGCCGGGACACCGCAGCCCCTTCGACGAGGCGCAGGTGCCGGGCAGCGCGGCGGCGCTCGTCGAGTACCGCCTCGTGGAGTCGGGGCGCGACGTGCTCGGCATCGCCGCGCACGTTCCGCACTACATCGCGCGCTCCGCGTACCCGGACGCGGCCCTCACGGTCCTCGAGGCGATCACCGCGGCGACCGGCCTGGTGCTTCCGGCCGTCGCGCACGGCCTGCGCACCGAGGCGCACCGTACGCAGACCGAGATCGACCGGCAGATCCAGGAGGGCGACGAGGAACTGGTCGCCCTGGTCCAGGGACTTGAGCACCAGTACGACGCCGCGGCGGGCGCCCAGGACCGGGGCAACATGCTCGCGGAGCCCGTGGACATTCCGTCGGCCGACGAGATCGGCCAGGAATTCGAACGTTTCCTCGCCGAGCGGGAGGGCGACGCCTGACGCCACCGCCTAAGCTGCCGGTCATGCTGAAGGTGGGCCTGACCGGCGGTATCGGCGCCGGCAAGAGTGAAGTCTCGCGTCTCCTCGTCGCGTCCGGAGCCGTACTGATCGACGCCGACAAGATCGCGCGCGAGGTGGTGGAACCGGGAACTCCGGGTCTGGCGGCGGTCGTTGAAGCTTTCGGACGGGAGATCCTGGCACCGGACGGCACCCTCGACCGGCCGAAGCTGGGCGCGATCGTCTTCGCCGACGCGCAGAAGCTGTCCGTACTGAACTCGATCGTGCACCCCCTGGTCGGCGCACGCTCCGCCGAGCTCGAGGCGTCCGCCGCGGACGACGCGGTGGTCGTCCACGACGTGCCGCTGCTCGCGGAGAACGGCCTGGCGCCGCTGTACGACCTTGTGGTCGTCGTCGACGCGAGCCCCGAGACGCAGCTGGACCGTCTTGTGCGGCTGCGCGGCATGCGCGAGGAGGACGCCCGCGCGCGGATGGCCGCTCAGGCGACGCGTGAGAAGCGACTGGAGATCGCCGATGTGGTGATCGACAACGACGGCCCCCTGGAGGGCCTCGAACAGCGGGTCTCCGCCGTATGGGCGGACCTCGCGCGCCGCGCACGATCGGCCTAGGGCCTGTCCGGTGGGTCAGGCCGGCCTTCGCGCCGGGCGCCGATTGATCAGGGCCGAGCGGGCCCTGGTGCGTGCGGCTGCAAGGCGGAGGAGGGCGGCAACGCGGAGCGTTGGCAACCGACGACAATGCCGGAGGGGGCACCTCCCTGCTCGAGTGAAGCCGAGGGCTTGGGGGAGGGGGGAGTGCGTGCCAGGGGTCGCGACCCCGGCAGGACCCATCGGACAGGCCCTAGTAGTGCTTCGTTAGGTTCTGGCTCGGGTGAGGGGGCGGCCGCAGGTGGTGCAGGTGCCGGTCCAGCACCGCAGCTGGTCTTGCAGCTCGTCGAGGACTTGGTAGAG